>CAYOWB010000102.1:0-12259 GCA_964407515.1 uncultured Bacteriovoracaceae bacterium | reverse complement strand
CTCCGCCCATACCCCAGACGAGACAGAAGGCTGCCAACTGCTGGTAATCCAAGCCGTAAGCATTAAGGTAAGGCCGGACTCCGAGCACATTGAGAATGATCGAGATGGTGATGACCACCAAGAAGTTGAGCAACAAGAACAGGAAAATCCGCTTTACCCAAGCCATTGAACGCTTCCTCCGAAGACAGAGTAACCGAAGACACGGTAACCATGACGCAGCGACACAGTAACCAAGATACGGCTACCGACACAACGCCAGAAGCCGTAAAACGGCCCCGTGACATAAGATGGGCATTTCCGAAAAGGGAGTCAAGCGCGCTCTAGTGCTGAAAACTCCAAAAAAATTTTGTGTCCCCGGCTGACAGCGCTTCAGCCGCATGCTACTTAGGCCGAATCCCCGAAAACCGGGGTCATCTAGGGGGATTAAGATCCAATGAAAAAAGCCTTCATCGGCCTTGTTTTGATGTCCTGTGTCGTGGGTGCCACCCAGACTCAGGCTGGCGTCACCATCGTTCAATCGGGTAAGGAACCCGTCGTCGTAAACGACATTGAAAGAGAGTCGCCGTTTCAGTTCTTTAACTTCGCTCAGAAGCGCGGTCCTGGCGATCTCGTCCGTTCACTTGCCCGCTTCATCGAGAACAATCAGGGAGTTTTCGGTTTTCTCCGTTTCAGTTCGAACTCCCTCCATCAGACGGCCGAGTACCTGGATCATTTCGGCAATGCGCTGCGCTTCCGCCAAGTTCACGGCAACGTGAAAGTGGAAGGCGCTGAAGTCGTCGCCGTGATGAACGCAGCCGGAATCGGATTCCGCTCGGTACACTCGTCACTCCGGCCCATCGTTCTCGGCTCCACAACCCCATCTCTGGAACGCGCGCAAGCGCTCCAACTCGCCATCGCCCGCGCCGGATACACCAACCCGGAACTGGGCGAAGACGACAATGACGGCCTGCTGATCGCGACTCCTTATCCGGGCGAATTCGCCCTGGTTTGGCAGTTCTCCCTTCGCGAGGGCGACGACGGCGCGAACCCGGCTCAGATCCAGGGCGTGGCCTCCGGTCCTCGCACGGGGCAAATCGTGAAGTTCAAACCCCTCGAGCGTTCGGCTCGGGGTGATCTCAACATCTACGACGGCTCGATCGTGTTCGTCGTGCCGAACCCCATCTTCAAGGGCGTGAAGGTCCTGAAGAACGGTAAGAAGGTTTGGTACTCCCCGTATGGCGTGTCCGAAGCGGCAGCCGCGGCCAACCTGAACTTCAGTCGCACGCTCGAGTACTACTCGCAGACGTTCGGCCGGAACAGCTTCGACGGCCAGGGCGCTGAAATCAACGCCACGGTCAACACTCAGCGCATCGGCTTCCTCGACATCCTCGGACAGAAGGAAAACGCCGCATGGCTGGGTCCGTGGAAGATGTTCACCTTCGGCGCGGGCGGCGCCCGCCTGGGAGCCTTGGCGCAAGCCCTGGACGTGGTCGGCCACGAGTTCACCCACGCAGTCGTGACGCATACGTCGAATCTCACGTACGAGAAGCAGTCGGGCGCTCTGAACGAGCACATGGCTGACGTCTTCGGCGCGATGATCAAGCAGAAGTACGAAAACCCCAGCAACCCGTTCCTGATCGGCGCGGGCACGCTCCGGGGCGACTTCGCGAAGCGCGCGGAAGCTCTGCGTGACATGATGGATCCGCACAAAGGTCTCAGCAAGCAGCCTGCCCACATGAACGAGATTCCGGCGCAGCTGGGTGAAAACTGCCAGCCTGCGGCTGAGAACGATCTCTGTGGCGTGCACATCAACAGCGGCATTCCGAACAAGGCTTCCGCACTCATCATCTCCAAGCTGGGATGGCGCCAGACGGAAGCGCTTTTCTACCGCGTGATGACGGCCCGCTTGGTTTCCACCTCCAACTTCAAGGATTATCGCAACTTGATGCTGGAAGAGTGCCAGGCGACCATGCCCGCGGCGAGCTGTGAAGTCGTGAAGCAAGCCTTCGCGACGGTCGGCCTCTAAGAAAACGCGTCAGTCTTTTAGCAATCAAGCCCAGAGGGGGATCCCCTCTGGGCTTTTCTTTTGCTGATCGCAGTGACCCAGGAACCTCTTTCAACGTCAGAGGCTCCCGCGCGGATCCGGCCGAAGCAAGTCAGAGAATCAGACGTTGCTGCAACGGTTCGCCAGGTCCGGAGTCCGATGAATCTGCTGCTTAACGTTCTGAAGCATCTGAATCGGCGTCACATTCGGCGTCACGATCTCGGGATACCTCACCTGCATCGTTCGCTCGAAGGTACTGGTGACCGACAGATCACACCCCAGAGTACGGGCGAAGGCGGCCAGATACTCTCCAGACCCCTGGGCCATTTCGATCTCAAGGTTCTGCTGGTTCGTCTCGGCGAAATGCTGCGCCTCCTTTTCCTTCAGGACGATGCTGTGCCTCTGGCAGTTCGAGGTGCCTGAAGTCATAGCAAAAGATGAAATCCCCGAGCTCGAGTTGGTAGTCGACCGAATCGAGGACGAGCTCAGGGAATTCCAGCCCGGTCCGCAGCCACCGCTCCCATCAGCCGCCAGCGAGGTCCCACTCCAAGTCAAAGCCAATACCAAAACCAGAAATAGGTTCTTCATTCAGTTCATCTCCTTATGATGGAATTCTATAGCGAATCGGATTCGAGGAAATAGATTTCTGGGGCAAGGATCAGAACAAATGATTCAGACCGATCGAGATATCTGATTCACGCACTCCAGAACCACCATAACAATGGATGAACTGCACCTGACTCTGTACTGCCCAGCTCAAAGAAAGCTGAAAAGACTGTTTCCAACTCAGCTCCACCAGGTTCGCCTGAGGCGCCACCACCAGCAGTGTTTTATAGGGAGAAATCGGATTCAGCAGAACCCCAGTCTCTAGTCTCGGGTTGAACTTGAGCCAGGAATTCGAAGCACCCAAATCAACTACTAGCATGCCCATCGCATAGCCAATCGCCCGGTCTGAGAGGATGCGTAAAGCGGCGCCAGCTCCCCCTGCTCCACGTCCCACAAGTGGATCCTGGTCCGAAGTCGCTTCACGGTACTCCGGAGCTCGCACGAGCGCAGCCTGTAACTTCCAGGACACCGTGCGCTCCAGGAGACTCATCGGGAAGAGCGAGACCCCTTCAAAGAGATTCACACGATCCAAACTCACATGTCCGCTTCTGGGCCAATATCGCAGATGGAACTCCCCCCCCACAAACTGCGAGTGACGAATGTAACCCGAGTGGTCTTCCAACAGGTCATGAAGACCCAATCGGAAATGGACATCTGCAAACGCTGATCCGGCGCGACTGCCCCCGGCGAGGCCAAGTCGAAACGGAGCATGGCTCAAGTGAGGAGGCTTTTCGTCGGACGGAAGGGAGGATTGTCCCCGAGGAACCGACCCCAGCTGGCTACGTTCGAGCAATGAGGCTCGCATGAGCCGCGTCCTGCCTTCGGAAAGAACCCCAGAATTCTGCTGTTTCTCGTAATGAAGGAAACTGTTGATCGCATCGTAAAACGCGACACTTTTTCCTGTCTGAAAGGAATCCGGGTTGTCCACGATCTTATAGAAGAGCCGCTCCTCCTCCCCGGAGAGCAACCGCACCTGAGACCACATCACCTTTCGAAGCGAAGGACGATAACTCACACTTCGAGTCGCGCCACGGGCGTGAGCGCGCTTGAGCGTATCCACCGGCAAAACGTAACCATTGAAATCGGAGAGTACCCAGTCATCCCGGGCCACCTCCAGGAGTGCCATGAGCTGAAGGGAACAGTTCTCGTCAAAATAGTAATAGGGCATGGTCACGCCGTGGATCAGTTCCCAGATATGCCCAATAAGCCGTTCCATCTGCTGGGAATTCAGATCGAGCTCGTACTCCCAGATGTCACGACTCTCTCCAAAGAGGTATTCGTTGAGCTTCACGTAATAGGGCTGCAAAGAATACCAGCCAGGATATCCCCCAGTCGTCCCTTTCCAGGCATACGCGATAGCGTTCTCATTCTGAGGGACCAAGGCCTCAAAGTTAATCCCGTAGTCGAGCAACTCCCGCTTCCCCTCCCTGTTTGCCTTCAAGTTCAACCGCAGGAAGGTATGCCCAAAGAGGGAGGATACCGCATGAGGATAGGAACTCGAGAAGACGAGAGTTGCCGAGTCACTCTCCATCCGCTGCCTCCATTCCTCAAAGTCTGGGCAGGGCTGATCTTGAAACTGCGGAACTTCAGGAATCGCCCCCAGCATTTCCTTCACGAATCGGTAACGTTCCGGAAACTGGCATTGAGCGTGGGCATTCGCGCGTTCAGAAGGAACAGCCGGCTCCCGAAACGCCAGAATGTTGGCCTTCAGCTCTGCCAGTGGATCCTTTGCGCCGTCGGATGCCAGAAAAAAACTGGGAGAGTTAACCCGGCTGCGAAGCTGTCCAAGAATATTGCCCCGATAGTGCAACAAGCGGAGCCAGTGTTTGGACCAGGCAAGCCGCGAAACCGCTTCATCGCTCCGTCCCTCCGGAGCGCCAGATGCACTGAGCCCCCAGAAGAACAACACGCACACGAATAGACAAGCAAAGCACCTTGGCTGAAGCACAAGCAGCGATACTATCAGCCCGGAGACCAGCGTCAACTCCCCTGGGGAAGCCTGGCCTCAACTCTCCCCCCGGGGCTAACAGCGGTACTCACGACAGACCGCGTGCAGACTGGACGCTACACACCCAAGGGACCGCCCCCACAGCCAGCGCCAGTGCACGTGTCTTCGGGCTTCAAGCAGTAGTTCAAGTCAATCGTGGACCGCGCGCGCCCCGGGTTCGTCAGGTGAACCTCGTTCGTGCCTTCGCTGTAGCCGAAGAGCGACTCCGCGCCATCGACGTAGACCTTCAGCGTGGAGACGTCGATCTTCGGTCGTGCGAGCGTGAAGTCCGCCAGCAGCTGTAACTTGATCGACGCGAGCGTTCCGAGCTCCTCGAGTCCCTCGCTATAGTGCGTGCCGGCGAGATCGATCGAAACACCGCTCGTGAGCTGGATCAGCTCCATGAACCCGTAGCCGTACTCATTCTCCCCTTTTCTCGGATAAGTGTCGTGATTGTTGTACACGATCGCACCAAACGCGTAGGGGCGGACGCCTTGCAGGTTCTTCACCGTCGCATGGACCGCCTCGGGAGTGATCCCTGCACAGTCTCTCGCGCTCGCTGGAGCCTCGAGTCCTTCTAAGTCCTGCGCACGCGTCACTCCTTCAGGATACTTCGCGCACATCTCATTCTCGTCGGAGATGAATACGACCGCTAACGCCGCCTCCGGACGGAAGAAGCCGAGGGCGCGCGACTGAGCGAGATTCGTCTCATTCAAGCCGCGGAGCAACGAAAAGAAGCCCTCCTCGCCGCCGTCGCCGTACCAGTCATCCGCCGTATTCAGAAGGAGGTAGCGGAGATCCGCACGGATCTGATCCAACGTCTTAGTCTTGGAGTTCAGCACTGGCCCACGACCGCCGTACTTCCAAAGTTTGCCGGCGTACTGCGACTTGCTGCTATGAGCGAGCATCACAGCAATTCGATAATCGACGTCAGGAGGCAGCGCGCGCACGAACGCGTCGATTCCATCCGCGACCCGCCCACGCTCGTCGTAGAGCGAAGCCGAGGTATCCGCCACGAAAAGCAAGTCGATGGACTTCGTCACGATTGCTTCGGGCTGGACGAACCGTTCGTTGAAACAGCTCGGCGCGACCGGTGGCGTACCACCACCGTAGTCCGAACTGTCCGCTGAAAGAGCCCCATGCATCGCATCAAGCTCCGACTGCGTCAGCTCGCAGGCACTCAAGAGAAGACCAGAGACCAGGGCCAGACCAAGACTGTGTGAGAACCGCATACTTCACTCCGTTCACGACAGCCATGCCCGAACCTCATAAAGTGTTAAATGTTCTTAACTTTATGAAACCACACCCCAGCAAAGAAGTCGAGCAGCGTCGCATATGGTTGGTTTTAGAGGCGTTTCAATCCCTGAAAACAGTCGATAATGATTTGTCCAGGCAATGTCTAGGTCGAGGTGCGCTTGAAGCATCTCGACCATTTTTGTTGTAACCGGCCTCCTCCGGCCGGACAGCCCGGAGAGTCCTCGCTTCCCGCGGCTGATCCGCGGCCTGATCACAATTGATCAGGGTTATCGGATCTGAGTATCCGTTACTTCAATCAGTTCACTAAGCACCCGTTTGATGCAACCTCGTCCCGATCGATGCTCGGCTGCAGCGGCCTTAAAGTTAAAGCCGTTGCCTTTGGCTTTTCTCAGGCACTCGAGTGTCGGAGTTTGATCTCCGCAAGCCTTACGCAAAACGGGATGTTGCTGCCACATGGGCATAGCAAGGACTCTTTGGGCGGCGCCATCGATGAGTGAACTCGGGGAGTCCAGCACCTGCATCAACAGCTCCGGATAGGGAGACCAATGCTCTCGAGTCAATCCTTTCATCAATGCGGCATAGGTGGATCCGCCACGTGAAATGACATCAGCCATCAGTTGGGGGTATTTGGCGGACTCGGGGGTTCCAAAGAAATGCGCGGTGATCGCCACGTCGGCCTTCCCTCTTGCGGCAAGTTGTTCCGCCCAGCGTGGAAAATCAGGGTGCCTGCGGACGAACTCATGGCTAAAAACGTAGTTCGCCAACTGGACGTCATTCAACTGCTGCGCGATCATGCGATCGGTCCAGAATGGAATGACTTCGGAATCAGGCTGGCCAAACACGGCACTTGCCAGCCATTCTTTTCGTTCAGGATGTGTTCGAATGAAGTTCTCGACAATTTCTGGATACCTTTGACTGATTCTCAACCTCATCCATTCGGCTGGGACATTGCCTCTACCAAAATTCTCGGAAACGAGTTCTATAAGCCGCTTCTGTTCGATTGGGTTCAGGAGATTAATTTGACTGATCAATCTTCGTTGAAGTCTCCTGAGCTTGGCCTCATCGTTGTATCGGAAGCCGCTTTTTGCGTGTTTTTCAAAATATTCTAGCGGACTCATCCGTGTATCGTCATAAACGATGCGCGCCGCGCCTGCGTTTCGGAGTATCAGCATGTCAGGCTGCTCTTCGGGTATGATGAAATCGATGCCCATTTGCGCCGCAGGAAGAACCTCTAGGGTGATGTCGTGACCTGTTTTTCCACCGCCATAGTCACCGATGTAGAAATAGATACCGTGCCCGAAGACCGCCTTTTCGCCGGGGAAATCGCGGGAAGTGAAAAAGTTCGCTTCTCCATCCGGAGCACGTGTGATTGCTTCGTAGGAAGCAAAACTGTCGGTGCCGTGCGTGATATGCAATTTGGCCATGCCACGCTCCTCGGCAATTGCCTGGGCGCTTCCGGGCCTGGCACGAGGGGTCGTCAGTGTGGATACCTCTGAAAACTTGACGGTTTCCTTGTACATCCACCAGCTCAGCGTGCGTTCCCTTGTCTCGGTAGAAAAGGGATTGGCTCGAATATCAAGCAATTTCTGCCGTAGCCCCATCTCGTCGAGTGTTTGTATCGCAGCACGGAGATGGACCGCTTTCTTCAGTAGTAACCTTCCTTCCTCTTCAATCTGCTCTCCGATTGCCGAATCTATTCCCTTTTTGGGGTCGAATTCGCGAACGATCTTGAGGACAGCAGCATGACTGCCGTCGTCCATTTGGAGGTCGTACTGAAATACATGGACTAGATACTTCACCACGTCGAGCAGTCTGGCTTCAGGTGAAGCCCCAGAGGAATGGAAACGCAGTTTACCTTGGGCGAGTTCGCGCACAAAAGGAGCTGGAGGTCCATGCGGTGGCGCTCCTATTTCAATCCTGGCTTGAACAGTGACATCCACTGCGTTTGCGTGCTGAGGACTTGTTTCGGTCATCGCAGACACTCTCCAGAGGGAGTTCTGTTGTACGGCGTGTCCGAAAACGTCATTCAATCGACGACGGATTTCCTCAACCTGATCCGGACGGCCTTCGACGGCCACCTCAATGGGTTGCGTGCTCTCAAAAATATCCGTGAAGTCGTAAGTCAGTCGCCTATGATGCTGCGGCAAAGCACCCTGTTCGGCCTGCATCATACGGTGGATGTGCCTGGCATAGGTCATAGCTGTGTCACCGGTGATCCATGCACGTACGGACAATCGCCGGGCCTCTTTGGCGATGAAATCAAATTCGGCCACACGGGATTGGCGTACGGCAAGTTCTTGATTCAAATCCTGACCAGCAAAGGCTGCGACTACCCACAGTCCCGCCACAAGAGCGGCAAGAGCTGATATCCAGTTATTTGACTGGCGGTAAAACCGTAATAGGCCCATCCTCCATAGTTTCGGAAAGAAGATGAACTCTCTTAACGACACTCAAGGCCCCTCTTCAGTCCGCCCCTTTAGCCCCTTCAGCCCCATCCCTAAACTGCCGATAACCTATTGATAGGAGGCAGTTCGATGGGGCGGGCCGCGGCGGCAAGGAATCTGAGCGTCCTCACTTTCCTCTTCCTGACAGGAATGGGCGTGCCCACGCACGCCTTGGGCGAGAGCTCCACACCGGAGGCGCACCTTGTCTTCGACGTAAGCGGCACTCTCGTTCAGCAGATCCCAAGAAAGAACGCCTCCCAGTTTCCTGATTCCGAGATACTCAAGACGAGCGCAGGGGTCTTTCGCATCTACCCCAAGGCCCAGGCCGCGCTTCGCCGCCTGGCTGCGCGCCCTGGCGTGAAGATCTCTTTCTTCAGCGAACTGCCGGCCCAAGTCACCTCCGAGATTCTTCAGGGCGCTGGCCTGAGCGACCTGGCCCACCAGACGCTAAGCCAGAACGCGCGCGCGCTCTCGTCGGTCTCCAAGGACTCCACCGATATCGTGGTGATCGACGATGACACTGAAAAAACCTCCGTCGCGCCCGCGGTAAACACAGTCGCGGCTGGCAAGGCACTCTTCGCGTTTCCGACATTCGAAGCCGCGCAGGCAGAACTCGCTCGCATCAAAAAAGAAGAACCCGCGAAGCTTGCTGAACTCCAAAAGCGCATCCCCGCCACCCGGCAAGAATGGGAGGCGAACCGCGACCGTTTCGCGCGACTCTACCAAGTCCTCTCAGACTCGCTGGCCCAGTGGCAAAGTGGCGGAGGAAAGAACCTCGCCGCGCTCGCTCGGGCTCGGGCACTTTCCGGAAATGCGGCCCTCGACGTAAAAAAGGGCACTGAACAGCTCACCCGCTTCGTCGAATGGGAAACCAAAGACGGCAAAATCCAGGGTTGCCTCGAGAAGGACTCGACTGACAAGGCTTACGCCAAAGCCGCTCCAGCCACGCGCTGCACGGGCGAGCTTCCGATCCTCTACGACTGGATCGATGACAAAAGCAGCTCCTGTGGAATCTTCACGGAGAAGCACGTCCTGATTGCCCGTGCGGAACTCACCCGATGCCTGGAACGAGCACCGATCCGCTATCAGTGGTCAGTCATCGGCAAGACGAAGCGCTGCGCGCTCCACACGCCGGGCGGAGTATTTGTCCGAGCGGCGACTCCGGACCGATGCGCGGACCTTCCCGAACCGGATTGCGACTGCAAGCCAGACACTGCGCCACTCCCTGCAAAGGCAACCGCGTCGCTCCAATCCCTGCAGAAGAAACTGCTTTCGGAGATCCTGGCTCTCCAAGACGGAGCCGCGATTCCGTTCGAGCTTTACCAGAAGTACGACAGCCGCGTAATCGGAGCCTCCATCGTCGCCCGAATTCAGAAGAGAAACGATTCCGCCCCCGCACAGAAGCCCGACTACGACTTCTGGAAAGATACCCAGATCCAGATGGCCTTTGAGGAAAAGTACTTTGACAGCATTCAGAAGAACTGTTTTCTCAATCAGCATCAGGTCGGAACCTCAAAAGGAATTCTTAACCCGAAACATCGTGCTCGACAGGAGAGTTCCATGGCAGGCCTTGAGCTGGAGACTCCCTATCAGCCGGACCGCGAGAACCCCGTCCACCGGGTTCGCCCCAAATACGCGTTTCTCGGAATCCAGTCGCCTCGTTCAGCGATGAGCCAGAGCCTAATCAACCAGTACGGAAACGTCATCGCCGTCTTCAAGGACGAGGTTAAGAGCCGAAGCACCTTCACCCCGGGAGACTCCTTGGAAATAGGCGCCGAAATCACGGACACCCACTCATTCCACTTCAGGAGCGACCAAGCCCTGGCCCAACGCCACAGGTACTACGAGACTCAAATCTGGGGCGAAGTCTGCCTCCAGGACGTGGCGCACTTTCTCGTCGGTTGCGATTCCGACCGCCCTGTCACACCCGAGACCCGAAAGAAGCTCCAAGCCACCGGAATCCCCGTCCACAAGTGTGTCGTGACCGATGCGAACAAGGATGGATTCCCAGAGAAACTGGAGGCAGGGAAGCGTCTATGAGAGTTCTACTCTCTGAACTGCACTGCCCTCCTCGACTGATGGGGCTCCCGACGCCGAAGCACCTGCTGCTGCTGCTTCTTTTCCTCACGGGACTCTCCCCGTCGTGGGCTGCCGATCCGTGTCTTACGGATGCGCTTCGGCGTCTGACGGAATCGGGCCACACGCGAGTGGGGGACCACACCGCTTTTCGCACGAATCGCGGCATCGACAGCTACAAGAAGCTATTCGGGGCCGAGTTCGAGCAGGACCTGGACCGGCTTTCAAGCAAAGCGCACTGGCTCGACTCCGGTGCGGGAGATGCCGTTGCTGCGCGAGAACTTCTGCAGAGCAGGCCCGACTGGGGACGACCGCGAGTCACGGCGATCACGCTCGAAGCGCCATCCAACATTCCTCGTCAGGGGTTCGACGGACGTTTCAGCCTGCTCACCGGACGCTACATCGAAGACATTCCCGACATAGAGCTCGGCCAAGCGAACCTCATTACCGACGTATTCGGCCCTTTCGCCTACGCGGACTCCCCTTCCAAGATCCTTGAGAAGTACACTACAGCCCTCGCAAGCGATGGAACAATCTGGCTTCATGGCGGAGACCTCCTCAGCGGCTACTTCACGCAGTCACTGGTCAGACGTGCGGACGGACGCACAACGAACTTGCTCCGATGGCTGCAGGAGATCCCGGGCCTCGACGTCCGTGAAATCCGCCATTACGGAGAACGCAACATGCTGCGCGTGTCGGTTCAGATTCGGCGGAGGCCCGATGCGGAAGTGAGGATACCCAAACTCATTCTCAAAGACATCCTCACCTATGAGTTCCCGCCACTTCGAGAGTTCGAGGAGGTTGACCTTCGGAGCCCCCTGAGTACTCCAAAGACAGACTACCTTCTGCAAAAGGCCTCGAAAGCGAACCTGGGTTCAGCGACCGCACCGACTCTCCAGGTCCTTGAGCAACAGGCGAGATCGGGAGTAGACCTTCCCGCATCCGTGGAGCGCTCCGGTGTCGATGAAATCGACCATCTCTGGTTTCAACGCCAACGGAAGCGCACGGACCTCCCTTCAATCGGGACTCCGGAGGATCGGATCGTTCTCGAACGTGCGACGAGCGGCGCGACGAGCCAGGTGTACTCTTTCACGTCCTCCGAAAAGCGCTACTGGGTCCGTCCTGCCGAATCGACCGCCGGACGAAGAACCTATGCCGCCTCCGTCCTGTACCGCGACATTCTGGGACTGAAGTGGGCCTATCAATCCCGGATCATGCATCTCAATGCGAACGACGGTCGCTCAGCCGACCTCAGCGGCATTTACGTCGTCAGCGAAAACGTTTCCGGAAAAGTACCGGACTCGCTTGAAGCGGCCCTCGCCGGAGATCCGCAGCGGCTGGCCGAAGTACAGGTCGCCGAGTTCATCCTCGGTCAGACGGATGGAAAGCCTGGGAACATGCACCTGGAGGACGGCCGCATCGCTGTCTTCGACCACAATCTGACGTTCGGATCCAGCCTGCCCTCCGGAGAACGACACGCGATCGGCGGACGACTGCCGTCCTGTTATTCAAAGGCAGTGATCGACGCCCTGAAGAGTATCGGGACCTCAGGTTTCGCGGAAAAACTATCCCCGCACCTGAGTCGTGAAGAGTTCGCGGGTGCCGAGCTTCGGTTCAAGACGGTTCTCGCGGACCTCGAGATCCGCGGCGACGCAGCCCTCTGTCACTGAATTTTTGCGAGGGGATCACGGATTCAGAGGATCCTCGGGCCACGCGTGCCTCGGATAACGTCGGCAGAGTTCCCGGCGGATTTCCGGGTAAGCGCGCACCCAGAACCCCGCCAGATCCGAGGTCACCTGCACCGCCCGGAAGTTCGGCGCGAGGAGATGAACCGTCAGCGGAATCTCTCCCCCCATTACGGAGGGG
>CAYOWB010000101.1:799-12485 GCA_964407515.1 uncultured Bacteriovoracaceae bacterium | reverse complement strand
GACGGCGTGATCGACGACAGCTACACCGATCGCGGGCTCACGATGACCGACCGCGAGATCCTTGGAAAACTGCCCCAAGCCACGAGTCCGTATGAATCCGATCGCCGCCAGATCGAAAACCAGCTCGGTCTCGTGCCGTCCGAAGAAGAAGTCCAGCCGTCTGATAAGAGCTACCTCGCCTCAATGGACCGGGTGAAGCAACTTTACCGCTACGGCCGCTATGAGGTCGCGCTCCTGGAAGTCGATGAACTCATCCGGGCCTACCCGACCGATGCACGCCTTTACGAAATGCGAGGGACACTCCTCGAGCGCACCGGACATTCGGACCTCGCGGTGAAGTCCTGGAACCAATCGCTCAAACTGGACCCGAGCAACCAGCCGTTGCGAAAGTTCGTCGAGCGCAAGCAGCAGAAACGGAGCATAGCGTCACAATGAAGGTCGCAACACGTTTCAGAGAAACACGCCTTACCCCATGGATGACTCCTGCCTGGGTGGCCCTAGGGCTGCTTCTGGCATTTCCGGAGGCGCAAGCCGCGCCCCGCATCGGTGCACGCGTCACCGCGAACGACGTCGCCGACTCCATCCGAAGAACCGCCGAAACACAGATTCGAAATCTGATCGAGCCCCTCCTCGACAAGTATTGCCGCGAAGAATGCAAGCTCATGACGGTGCAGGCGTCGGTGGACACCACCACGCCGGACCAGATCGCGCCGGGATTTGATGACGTCGACCCCAAGAACATCAACGCGCTGGCGCCTTCTAATGCCCGCGTTCGCATCCTGATCGACGAAAAGGTCGGGCCCGTTTCGCGAGCCAAACTGCTGGAGCTCGTGCAGCAGTACACTGACACACTCGACTTCCCCGTCCGCATCGAGACGCAGCTGACCCACTTCCCCCAGCCGGTCGGCTCGGCGAGCAAGATCGCGGAGCTTCGCGAGAGACTCACCAAGCAGTTCAAGAACACGCTCGAGGAACTCTTCAAACAGTTCTGCCCCGAACAGTGCATGCTGGCTGATTACGACCTTCAGACCGAACTCGTGAACACCGAAGAAGCGCAGTATGGCTCCGCGGGCGAGTTCGTCGAGGACGGAGGCGTCGCGCTTCGCGTGAAGAACATCTCGGCCACTGTTCTCGTGGACGAGGACCTGAGCCAACAGGAGCGCGCCAACGTCATCGAAATGGCAAAGCTCAAGACAAACTTTCTCAAGAACGTCACGCTTACCGCCAAGAGCATGAAGTTTCCGCGTCCAACTCAATACGCACAGGCCATTCGCACATACGAAGCGGAAGCCACCGGAGTGCCTGCCGGTCCGGGCTCGGCTCGTTCCATCGCCTCCGAGAACAAGTCGTCTTCACAGAGCTCCTCCCAAAGTTCACTGCAGAGCTCCTCGCAATCATCCGAAAGCCGCAACAGCGAGAACACCCAGCTCAACAAGCTGACGAGCAACACGACGAACAACGAGATGAACGCCAAACAGGAGCGCTTCGAGCGCTTCGAGAAGATTGAACGGGTGGAGAACGGCGACGCGGTCCAGGCCGAGTTGAAGCAATTCAAGGTCTGGGGCCTCATCTTCTTCTGCACGCTCCTCTCGATCATGCTGATGATCGCGATCGCAGGCTTCCGCTCAAAGCAGAACGCTTCGAGCGTCCATCGCGTAATTCAAAATCTGGCATCCGATCCGACCTCGTCGGCAGGCGCAGCGGCCACAACTGCATCCGACAGCGCTCCGACATCCGACGAACGCGGCGCCATGCTGGCGCGTCGGTATGAGATCGAACGCCTCCGCGAGGAGCTGATGGAAGTGTTCGCCCAGCATCCGCGCGTCGCCAAGCACGTCTTCACGCGAATCCTGACGGAAGAGGGCGTTGAGACGACGTCGCAATACATCCATATCTTCGGGGAAGTCGTGGTCATGGACATGCTCCGCGACCCATCCCTCCAGAGCGACATGAACGGCCTGATGGAGTTCCATGCGAAGAACCCCGTGGAGATTTCCGACGAGGACAAGCTGGATCTCCTCCGCAGGCTGCATGCCCGCACGACGGCAGGCAAGCTAGCTGTCATGGGCAGCCGTTCTTCCAACCTCTTCGACTTCCTGGCGGAGATGGACGGAACACAGATCATGGAGCTCATCCGCAACGAGTCCCTGACGGTCAAGTCGATCGTACTGACCCAGTGCGATGCCCAGAAGCGCTCGGCGATCTTCGCCCAGATGGACGAGGAATCGCGACTCAAGCTGCTGGCCGAGCTCTCTCGAATCGACTATCTGCCGCGCGACTTCATCTTCAACGTGGCAAACGCACTGAAGCGCAAACGTCGCGACAATCCGAAGCTCAACACCGAAGCCCTGCCTGGCTCCGACGTCCTCCTGACCCTGCTCGAGCGGACTCAGCCCGAGATGCAGCGTACGGTGGTGAAGAACCTCGAGATGGCGAACCCGGAAAGCGCTCGGACCATCAAGAGCAAGCTGGTCAGCCTCGACACGCTCCGGCACCTGCGTGACGGGCAGCTTCTTGAGGTGGTTCTCAGCTTGCGGCACGATGAGCTGCTCCAATTCCTGAAGGGCGCTCCGGCCGACATCAAGGCCGCGGTCTTTGCCAAATCGCCCAAGGACCTGGTCGCCGAGCTGGAAGAGGAACTGGCGCATGTCAGCGTCCTGAGCCGAGAGGCTTATCAGGGCATTGAACGCAAAGTGCTCAACCGCATGAAGCTCATGGCGAACGAGGGTCTCATCAATCTCGTGGAAACGAACGAACGCATGCTGGCGGACGCGGCGGGTGGTGTGATCGAAGCAGGACCGGCGGACGTCAACGCCGTCGCCCCGCCTCCCGTGAATATCAAGAAGGTGGCGGGATGGTAGAGAATCAAGTCCGACCGACAGTCGCCAATCTCAAGAACATCAAGCTGCTCAGCCCTCTGACGGAGCAGGAGCTGGCGAAGCTCATCACCGTGGGCACTCCCCTCAAGACGGAGGCTCACGCCAACATCGTGATCGAAGGAGAACTCTCCTGGGGGCTCTTCCTCCTGCTCGACGGCGTGGTGAGCATTCTCAAGACGAATAAGCTGAGCGGAAATATCTACGACGTCGGACAACTGCGTTCGGGAAGCTTCTTCGGCGAAATGTCACTGATCGACGATAACCCGAGATCCGCGACGGTTAAGGCTTTGACCGACTGCCAGCTCTTCTACATCTCGAAGGAGAAGTTCCTCGAGTACCTCGGGCAGTCCCCCGGATTGAAACTCAGATTCTATGAGAGCTGCATCCACACTTTGGTGACGCGGCTCCGCGAACTCGACGACAACTATGTCATCAGCCAATACCAACTATGGAAGGCTGCCATGAGAAAGGAGGCGGCATAGCATGAATTTCTCGTCACTCTTCGGCGTGGTGTTCGGCGTGGCCGTCATGTACCTGGCGATGAACGGCGCCACAACGAATCTGATGTTCTTCCTGGATCCCCACGGGATCCTGATCGTTTGCGGAGGCACCATGGCCGCGGCGAGCATCAGCTTCCCGGTGGCCAAGGTCCTTGCCCTCCTCAAGGTGTTCATCCTCCGCGTCCTTGGCCGCAACAAGGTCGATTACCAGGGGAACATCGCGCAGATCCTTGAACTCAACAAGAAGGCGAGCATCGGCCTGTCAGCACTCAAGGACGCCATTCCTTCCATCAAACACGAGTTCCTCAAAGAGGCCGTTGCCCTGGTGGCGAACGGCATTCTCACGGAGAGGGAAATTCGCCGCACCTTGGAGCAGCGGGTGAGGACGACGGAAGAGCGTTACCTGCACGAAGCGAATATGTTCCGGACGATCGGACGATTCCCGCCGGCCTTCGGGCTGCTGGCGACGACGCTCGGCATGATCGCCGTCCTCCAGAAGATCGGTCAACCCGAGAGCCAGAAGCTGATCGGGCCTGCCATGTCCATCGGCCTGATCGGAACCCTATACGGCATCGGATTGGCGAACCTCGTATTCCTTCCTATCGCGGAAAATCTTACGGAACGGACGCGAGAGGAAATCACGCTTCGAAAGATGATGATCGAAGGCTGCGTACTGCTTAAACAGCAGGTGAACCCGATCGCGATGCGCGAAGAACTGAACTCCTTCCTGCTCCCGAAAGACCGGGTCCAGAAGAAAACGGGATCGACGGCCCAAGCCGCTTGATCGGAAGGTGACGGATGGGGCTGCAGAAGTTCCTCAAAAAAGCGCACGAGATCGAGGAGGAACACTCCGAACGTCGGCACGAGGAGGGCGAAAGCTCGCTCAAGTCGGCCGCCCACAACCATGACGAATCGAACTGGCTGGTATCCTACGCCGACATGATGACCCTGCTCTGCGGGTTCTTCATCATGATGTTCAGCATGGCCCGCATCGACGACTACCAGTACGAGTACGTCAAGAAGGAGATCGCCCGTCAGTTCGGAGGCGACTACAAATCACAGACGGAAGACTTGGCCAAATTCGTCTCGCAGGTTCTCGAGGAGTCTGGGGTCGAAAAGGACACCGTCCTTAAACCCGAGCCTTCGGGCGTGACCATCGTCTTTCATTCCACCGTGTTCTTCGAAACGGCCAGCTCAGACATTCGTCCGGCCGGAAGGGCGATTCTTGAAAGGCTGATCACCGCCGTGGATGATCGGCAGATGGCCGAGCTGAAGAAGTACAAGATCGTGGTGGAGGGCCATACCGACTCGCGCCCCATCATCGGTGGGCTCTACCCTTCGAACTGGGAACTGTCGGCCGCTCGCGCGACGCGCGTGGTTCGCATGTTCCTCGAACGCGGTTTCGACCCCGAGCGCCTGACGGCAATCGGCTACGCCGACACTCGTCCCCTATCCCCGCAGCGCACACCCGCGGGGCAATGGGATGAAACGGCCTTGACCAAGAGTCGCCGCGTCGTTATCCGCATCCTGGAGCCGAAGGTGGATTCGATCCCCTTCGCCCAACCGGAAGCCCCGGGGCCTGCGCCGGGGAACTGAATACCCGAACCGTCAGGACTCCCACTAGGCAAAGACTGCCCGGCAACCCCTGCCCATTGACGGCTGTTCACCCATCAGTAACGCTAGTAAGGTGAGGGAGAGCCTAAAAATGCGCTGGAATTGCCCACACTGTGGCGTTGCACTCGCGGTAGCTGACGAAAAACTTGGAACCGGCTGGCAGTTTTCAAAATGCTATAAATGCGCCGGAATCGCGATGGTTCGCCGATCCAACGTCAACCTGATCAAGGTAGACCGGTCGGATGCATCGCAAGTACCGATCATGAATCGAGACGCGGCCGAACGCTACGCGAAGTACGTCAAATCCCAAAACACCGCGAAGCCCGCTCCCGAGACGATTCCCGCTCCGCAGGAAGTTCAAACTCAGATTGAGAATCACGCTGCTGCCCGCGACCAGAAAGAACAGGAAGTGAGAAGGGCGAGCGAAAACAAGAAACCCGTTATCAAGAAAGCGACTCCCCGGAACGCCCCCAAGGTCGTCCCACCCCGCTTCAACGGGGGACCGGAGACCTCCAAAGAGGCAGCCGCGCCTGTCGTCACTCAGCCCGTAGCTCAGCCCGTCACTCAGCCCGTAGCGACCGCGCCGGCACCCACTCCGGCGCCGGGCCCCGTCATCGCGGCGCTACCGAAATTCCCGGACCCACTTCCCGAGCCCATGCCGGATATCCCCGAGGTGAGAATCCGCCGCAACGTCATGCCGGTCGCGATCGCGGTCGCGGCGTTTACGGCGCTGGCCTCAGGCGTGTACCTGTACATCCAGGGGCAACAGCTCTGGCAGAATGCGCGACTCACCGCCATCTCCGAGCAGCAGAAGCGGGCGATCATTCATGCCTCGAACCGTGCAAAACCCGCCGCCGGACACGAGCTGGTGGACCAAGTCCGCTCCAGCGCCATGGCACCCGAACGGGCGCAGCCCATTCAGGCCGAACCGATTCGCGCTCAGATTACACAGGCCGAAAACGCCCCCGCCGCGCAGACGATTGAACAACGGCTGACGGTTCAGCCGAAGAAGAACCTCGTGAACCTGCGCTCAGGACCGGGAGTGAACTTTCCGGTCGTAGCCACCGCCAACGTCAGTGATCGCCTGCAGGTGGAGCACTGGAAGGATCAGTGGTTCCGCGTATCCGTCAAGACCGGTGACTCGCACGTCTCTCGGTCCGCCTGGGTTCGCAGCGATCTGGTCGACACCGTGAACTAGCGCGGGTCGCAACGCCACAAGTCGATCCGCTTCGCGAAGTAACCCCATCGCTGCTTTTCGATCGAGGAGATCTTCTCGCAGCGTGCCCCTGGGAACTCCGGGCCCGCGGTATAGCGATTATCCGTGACAAACAACACCGGCTTCAACAATCGGGGCCACGCCGGCCCTTGATGCTCGCTCACGCCGAGGTCGGGCCACTCGTCACGTTGCTTAATGTCCCTCGGAATGAAGGTCACTCGGTCCGAGTCGCCCACGGCAAAGGCCGCTTGCGAAGCCGTCTGGTATCTCGATCCGACAATGGGTAAAGCCGCGTTCTCGCCGCCCGCCATGCTCTTGAGCTCCGCCCACCCATACATGTCATTCGTCACGTCGAACAAAGGATTCGGCGCCTTTCCGGAAATCCGGTCCGACACGAGGGCACCGACAGGAACATGGCACATCAGGAGACCGACCCCCATCACCACTGCCCCGTAGGATACATGTACCCGGCCCCACCGCCGATACGAACCTTCCTCATCGACTCCGGTGAGCCACGCGAATTCCAGCGCGATCGGCCACCAGACCACCAGCGCCCAGTGCGGCTTGAAGTCGGCCCAGAGCGGCTGCAGACAGAAGATCAGCGCGGCTGGAAAGGCCCAAACCGCGACATATCGACTCACATCGCTCTTGAGTGCGCGAACTCGCAGAGGCAGAAGCGCCCCCAGAAGAAGAAGAACCGGCCCCGCAAGCAACAGCTGACTACCCCAGAAGCGTCCATAGCGCTTCCAGGAAAGACCGCCCCCTCCATGCCGTTCACGGATCTGATAAAGAATGGATCCCCACTCGTGATTGGCATTCCAAACAAGGACCGGAATCGCGGCAATTACCGAGGCTGCAAACGCAACTCCGATGGCGCGCCCCCGAACACCCTTGGGCGCCCAAAGCCAAAAAGCAATGACCGCCGACCCCACGCCGAGAACAGCCGAGTACTTTGAGAGCATCGCGAGGGTCAGGCCCACGCCGAGTGCGAGGTAAACAGAGACGGGTGCACGTTCGCGATCGACGAAGCAAAGACGCCAACCGGACACGAAGGCAAGCATCCAGCCGAAGAACAGTGGCAGATCCGGCACCATCATCCAGGACGCACCGAAGATTCCCGCGAACCCCAAGAGCACCCACGACGAACGCAGAAGATTCTTTTCACTCACCCCGGCATATGCGAGCCAGCGAAGCGCCAGCGCCAGAATCCCAGCCGAGTACAATGCGGACGGCAGTCGCACCAAGGCCGGGGAGGCCGGCCCGAGCAACCATCCGAACAGCGATTGAACCGCGGCAATCGACCACGCCACCGCCGGGGGATGAAACGCATACCCCAGTGAAGGCCTCTGAGCCAAAACCCAGTAATAGGCCTCATCATCCGTTAGACCCAACCAGGCGCCATGCAGGTACAGCACTGCGAACAAAACCGCTGGAACCCCGATCCACACTGGGCACTTCCACTTTCCACGCATTCTGGCTCAGCAGCTCCTCTTGGTATCGCGGTCGCTATTCGTCACCGCCTCGATGACACGCTGAACCTCCGTCAGGTCAAAAGGCTTCTCCAGGAACGCATTCGCCTGGATCGCTCCGCCTTCTTCGCTGGATCCACCCGTCACCATCACTATCTTTATACCGGCGAGGTCGCTTCGTTCACGTACTTTCCGTATGAGGACGTCCCCATTCATGCGCTTCATCCGAAAATCGGCAAGTAAATACTCAATGTTCGGTTCACGCTGGAGAGTCTCCCAAGCGGTATCCCCGTCATCGGCTTCCAGAACCGTCAGCCCGAGTCGTTCGAGGAAGTTCCTAAGAATGGCACGAATCGCGCCTTCATCATCGACGACAAGAACCTTGCCCAAGAACGCCTTCTTTACGACCGTCCCCGCCCTCCGAGGTGACTCTGGCACCCCCTCCACCACTGGCAGAGCAATCGTGAAAGTAGTCCCCGCGCCCACGCGCGACTCGACGGAAATCGTCCCCTTGAACGAGGTGATGATCCCGTGACTGATCGAGAGTCCCAGACCGGTCCCCTGTCCCACCGGCTTAGTGGTGAAGAACGGATCGAAGATATTCGGAAGAGTCGCCCGATCGATTCCGCGTCCGTTGTCTGAGAAAGCCAACAGCAGTCGTCCACCCGAAGCACTCGACTCAATCGTGATCTTTTTATCGCGTTGTTCCTGGGAGAACGCATCGCGGGCGTTCGTCAGCAGATTCATGAAGACCTGCTGCAGCTTTCCCGCGTTTCCCTCCACCACCGCTGATGGGGCATCCGGACACGTCTCAATATGGACCCCTTCTTTCTCGAAGAGGGGCTCCATGAGAACCAGCGTCTCGCGAATCACCTGATGAACGTCCAGTTTCTCTACGATGTCCGTGTCGGCGCGGGCATAGGTTCGAAGGGAATTCACTACCTTCGAAATCCGCTCCACCGCCACCTCCTGCTTCTCCAGCATATGGCGCTTGTCTTCTGGAACGGACTCCTTGAGAAGTGCAACGAAGCCGTTGATGATCGCGAGCGGGTTATTGATCTCGTGCGCTACACCGGCGGCCAAAGTCCCGATCGAGGCCAACTTCGAAGCATGCAAGACCTGTTTGTGAAGACGAATCGTCTCCTGCTCTTTCTTCTTTCGCTCCGTGATATCGCTGTGCGACCCGGCCATCCGATAGGCCCTTCCACTTTCGTCCCGGAGCGCCTCACCCCGCGCGAGGATCCAACGGTAAGTTCCATCCTTATGCATCATCCGAAACTCGATGCGGTAAGCCGGAACGTCGCCACGCAGGTACTTTCCGCAGAATTCCGTGACCACCGGGAGATCATCGGGATGAAGCCGAGACGAAAAAGTCTCATATACATTGAGCAGCTCCTGGTCTTCATAGCCAAGAATCTGCTTCCACTTCGGCGAGTAGAAAATGCTGTTGTCACGAAGATCCCAGTCGAAAATCCCGTCGTTACTACCGTTCACCGCCAGCATGAACTGCTCACGACTGCGGAGAATTTCAGCCTTCTGCTTTCTCTCTTCCGTGATGTCGCGGAAGATCCCCAGGATCATGGTGCGCCCGTCCCACTCAAACCGGTTCGCCAGGATAGACACGTCCCTCAGCTCACCATCGGCGCGCAGGATACGCGCTTCCAAAGTGGTACCGTCAGGGCTCGCCACATGCTTCTGATACGTCCGCGTGGCCGGACCCTCTCCAATCTCGTCGGCCGGATGAAGGATCGCCTGATGACACCCGATCATCTCGTCCCGTTTCCGACCGATCAGCATCTCGGCGGCACGGTTGCAGTCGAAAATGATTCCCGAGTCGCGCTCTCCGACGAAGATCGCATCCAGCGAGGATTCGAAGAGCGTGAGGTACTTCGCATGCTCCTTCTTCTGCCTCTCCTCGATCCGCTTCTTCTCGGTAACATCCTCCACGACACCGACAATACCGGGGGCCGCCCCGTCTCCACCGGTCCACAGCGACTTACGGAAGATGACGTTCCTCACTTCGCCAGTCTTCATGCGGACGGTGGACTCATAGACTTGAGTTCCACCATTCCTGAGGAGCTCCTGATCGGACTCTCTGTAGACACGGGCTAACTCCGGCGGAAACAAGTCATCCGCGGTCTTGCCAAGCAGGCGGTCCGCGCTGATGCCGAGCAGCTCCTCGAAGGCCCGGTTACACCCCAGGTATCGTAGCTTCGAGTCCTTATAGAAGACAGGAAGAGGCGCGGCTTGCAGAATCACCTGACTGAAGTCATTCATCGTCGTTTCTGGAGTCCGTTTCAGACCTCAGAATGCCATGGAAGTTCCAACAGAGCCAAGCTTTCGACATGCGCGGTATTCGGAAAGAAATCGAACGGCACAACACGGCTGAGCCGGTACCCTCCGGCTTCGAACACTGACAGGTCACGAGCCAGGGTGCCCGCACTACAGGAAAGGTAGGCCACCCGCCGTGGACGCGCCTCGCGCGCCAGCCAGCCACTCACCCTTTCGCCGAGCCCCATCCGCGGAGGGTTCACAAAAGCCGAACACTTCCTTGCGCCCAGCCACGCGCTGATCTGCGGAATCCGGTCCTCGACCCTGCCCCGCAGAACCATGATTTCGGGGCAGTTCTTCCGGGCGAACGCGACCGCCTCTCCGCACAGCTCGACGGCGACGACATCAGCCCCACGATCCCTCAACAATGCTGATGTAATCCCGACTCCGCTGTAAAGATCGATAACCGGAGCCCCCGGGTCGACGGAAAGAAACTCCATTGCCAGCCCGATCGCCTCCTCGTGCAGTCCGGAAATCTGCTGCTGAAAGCTGTTCGGCCCATGACGGAAAAGACGGTCCCCGTATCTCATCTCGGCGGATTCAGCGCCCCAGATGTGCCTCCACCCCTTGCTCCAGAAGACGCGGTTCCCTGCCGAAGGGTTCCAATTGAAAAACACTCCCCGGACCTGGCCATTCGCGCCCAGCGCGCCCCAATCGACACTCAGGAGCCTCTCCTCCGCGGGGGATCCCGGTGCCGCCTTCAACACCAAGGTGAGAAGGTCTCCCGCCATCGCGACGAAAACCAGCGGGAGGCTTCCGTGATCATGGAGCACCTCGGAAAGACGCCTCAGCACGACAGAGGCGTGTTCGGGGTGGACAGGGCATCGCGGGGTCTCGACGATCCGCTCGCTTCCATCGCGCTCACGGACTAGAAGACCGAAGCGCCAACCTTCCGCGCCGTCTTGCCGCAAACCCCGTTCCGCTCTCAAGCACCACTTCGTCCGATAACCCCACCGCCGCTCCGGGCCGGAGGATCTCACGTTCTCCACGCGGTCATCCCAACGCGCAAGAGCACGCGCCAGCCACGCACGCTTGGCATGAAGGCTTTCTTCATAGGGAAGCCCTCGATGAGGGCAGGCCCGGCAATCAGGATGGCAGGTGTCCGGAATCAGCATGCACGGACTGCTTCTTCATTCTCTTGCCGAGGTAGTACTTGCCGACGAACAGCAGAACCACCGCGAGAATCACGAAAATAATGCCGTGCTCGATCGACTTGATCACGCGGATGACGTGATCCAGATGATCGCCGAAATAGTAGACCGCTCCGACGATCGCGGGAACACTGATGAGAGCCGCGCTACCGTCATAAATGAGGAACTTCCGGAACGGGATATGGAGCATCCCGGCCGTGAAGAACACCGGCGCACGGAGTCCGGGCATGAACCGCGCGGCGAACAACAGCTTGTCACCGCGTTGATGGAACTTCTCCTGCACGACGGCGAGCCGTTCTTCGGGCAAAAAGCGCCGGAAAAACCAGACCCGGGTCAGCTTACGTCCGTAATGGCACCCCAAGTAGAAGATGATCGAATCCCCCAGCAGGACACCGACGAGCGAGATGACGATCATCAACCAGACATCCGCCACTCCGTAGTAAGCCAGAAGTGCCGCCGCGAAAAGCGTGATGTCTTCAGGAATCGGCAAGCCGAGCCCGCAGGCCAACAGAATGCCGAAGATGAG
>CAYOWB010000101.1:0-780 GCA_964407515.1 uncultured Bacteriovoracaceae bacterium | reverse complement strand
TAGAAGTTCAGAAGGAAATCGACCAAGATGTCCATTGATTCTTGGTTCTAGCAGAGTCCCCCACTTCCTTCTATTCGATTTCTATTTCGAATGACGCTGATGAAGGGGATGAGCGGTCCGGTATTCGTCGAGCAGACCGCCCAGGTCCACATGGGTATAGCGCTGCGTGGTCGAGAGACGAGCGTGTCCGAGCAGCTCCTGGATCGTTCGCAGATCTGCCCCCGCGGCCATTAAATGAGTCGCGAAGCTGTGCCGAAGACCGTGCGGAGAGAGCGACTTCGCGGATGCAATGCGGACGAGGTGTTTCGCCAAGACTCTGGCAACGCTCCGCGTCGTCAGACGACTCCCTCGATAGTTCACGAAGAGCGGCAGGGTGCGCTCCACCTCGGGCCGGTCCGCGAGATACGCTTGAAGCGCCTGAGCCGCAGGCGTACCGAACGGCACCGTCCGCTCCTTCGAACCTTTCCCCATCACGCGCACCCAGCCGGAGCTCAGATCCACATCGCCGATATCGAGCCCGACCGCTTCCGACACTCGCAATCCGCTTCCATAGATCAGCTCAAACAACGCTCGATCCCGGCGCCCCAGATGAGTGGAGATATCCGGCGACTCCACGAGTTCCCGAGCACCAGAACCAGAAGCCAGACCGGAAGTTCTACGGTGCGCGTCATGCCACGAGATTAGGCAATGCACCTCGCAAGGTAAATCCCGCGCCGCTGCTGCGGCGGCGTCAGTTGAAGGTGAAGGTGCCGATCTCGCACACGTTCACCCCGGCCTCGA
>CAYOWB010000100.1:8478-12645 GCA_964407515.1 uncultured Bacteriovoracaceae bacterium | reverse complement strand
GATTACGCGCTATCGAACAGCGTCGGCTTCGGCGGAACCAACGCCAGCCTCGTGTTCGGCCGCGTCTGATCTCTGGTCCTGCGCTTGAGCGCAGGAACTGGAAGGCCAACGACGTGAGCGCAATTCACTGAGCGTCATGATCACCGGAGCGCCCAACAACTGGAGCGTTATGACTAGAACGCGACAGCCGCGTTCCCCATGACCTGCAGACCACCCACCGGGGCATCCCCTTCGATCGGCATTTCGCCCGTCAGGGAGATGCGCGTACGCTGAGTCGGTGCCGCCGTCACGGTGAACCCCACGCGACGGACCGCTGAGTCCTGAAGCATCGAGGTCCCTTCCGTCAGGCGTCCGGAGACGTGAGCGGAGGCAGCGACCTGCCTACCCGCCGCCCCGACTTCAAGACGACCCCGCGCACCGAGATGATCCAGCACGACCATCGTATCGGACATCAGCGTGACGTCTTTCACCCGAAGGGCCATCCGGTTTCCGACATACCCACCGGTCGGAAGAATCGAGAAGCCTCCCTTGCCACTCACCTGCACATCATCGTCGCCTTGAGTCGCCGTCACGCCGACGCGGTAGGTACTGGAGAATCTACGGTCAGGGGACTTCAATTCAACTCGGGCTTCCACTCCACCCACGCCGTAGAAGTCGCTGTCGCCTTTTTCGCCGCCTTCGAGACCCTTTGCGGCGCCGCCGACAGTCGTCTGGCTCAAAGCCATCACCGAGGCGTGCGCGTCCAACTGAGCCGCGACGTCGCGACCGAGGCGCAGCTTCGGAGTCATGACGTGCTGTTCAGCTTGCGCGTAGAGAAGAACCGAAGCGCCGGTCTTCCTCGTACCGTAAGCCTCGGATGGAGTCTGCTGGGTCGCCGCCACGCCTCCGATCTTACCGGGGACTAACGAGCCCTGGCCCCAGCCGAAGCTCGCCCCTAGACCGGCGTAGCTCTGCCCGACGCCGTCATTGCCCTGAAAGAGGCGCAACTGCAGGCGGCCGCGCTTGTCAGGAGAATACGTCGCATAGATCATCGAACTCGTGGGGCGGGAGAGCTGGTCCTGCGTGCGGTTATCAAAGCCGGCCGCCTCCGTTAGGAACTTCTGCATCTCACTCGGAACCACGTCCACCATCTTGTTCGTCTGCGGATCATAAATACGGTACTTGAGCGCACGATCCGTAATCCCGGCCGACTTACCGAGATAGAGCGCCATTCCGCCGTCCAGACCTTTCTTCTCGGCCATGGTGAAGTAATCGAGTCCATAGACCGTGCCGTCCGAGGACTGCGCGAACGGAACCGCATGAGCCCCGTCGCGGTTTTCATAAGCAACGACCCAGGCCTTCAGTCCGCCGGCGATCAGCATACGCCCCTGCAGAACCGCGATGTCGCGGCAGACGCCTGCCTGCTGCGCGAGCGGTACAAGAGCCTTCTTAGCGAAGGTCGCCAGCTCATTATTGTGGCGTGCGGCCGCAAGCATCTGATCCATGGAAACGGCACCTTCACTGGTCGGGCCGTCGTTAATTCTCTGGAAGTCATATCCGTCGTTGAGCTGCTGGCCCATCATCTGAACCGTTTTGATGAACTGACGTTCCGAGAGGCCACCACGGGCACTCTTCACACGCTTGAGCAACTCAGCTTCCGTACCCGCGCTCACGAAGGAATGGAAGGCACGCAACACCGTCGCGTCTTCGTCGCTCAGCTCCGTCCCGAATCCTTGAAAGAAGGCTCGGACATCCGCGGTCGACTTCGAGAGTTCACCGTCCAGCTGCTGGTAGGCCTGAGCTCCATTCGTCCTCACACAAGACCGAAGCGCCTCCTCGCCCCCCGTACATCCGGTGAGAGCGAACTGCGTGTTGCGATAGAGCTTCATGAGTCCCATCCCGTCATAGGTAAACGGAATGTTCCCATCCGGTCCTACCACGCGCCGGACACCAACGCTCACTTTGGGAGCGTAGCGAACGTTCGATGCGACGAAGTCACGACACTCCTGAGGAATCCGCTCGTCGTCTTGAATGCGAAGCTTGAGCGCCCGACCAAGGGCGTCGTCCGCGGCGAACTCGCGACCCTCGCGATGCAGGGCCGCCGCGCCGACGTCACTCACCTGTGAAGCAAGGTCATATTCTTTTAGGAAGGAGAGATACGGTTTGCAGGTACACTCCACACAGCTTTCCTTACTGGCGTCGTCCTGAGTCTTTTTCGTCTGCCCCTTCTTCGGCGTGTCGGCTTGCGCTGGAATCACCATCATGAACAGTCCTGCGAAAATCACTGCTTTCCGCGCCGTAAACACACTACGAAACATACTGGACCTCTCTCTTCACTCAGCACTCACTCGGCTCAAAGAGGAGTCTTTCAAGAGCGATGCCAGCACGTACGAACATATTCCACGGTAATCACAGGTGTTTTTCGAACGCGACTGTCTAAGAATCGGACATGTGTCATAGCGGAGCCACCCAGGGAGTTCTAGGTGTTTTCAGCCTCCTCCAGAAAGCCCGTTCTCTCACATCTGGGCACGCAGGGGTTGGGGTTGGGGTTGGGGTTGGGGTTGGGGTTGGGGTTGGGGTTTGCGCAGATCGGGATCAGGGAAGCGCAACGATAAGTCAGATACCTGCGTTCTCCAGACAGTGACGTCAAATGCCTGCCCCTACGTCCTGATACGCTCGAGCAATAGAGCTCCACTGCCGTCGCTATTTCACCAGCCCCTGCTTCCGAGCCGCGAGCTGATTGTGCTGAAAGCAGCGGAGCGTAAGATTTTCAGGGTCATGAGTTCCCCCGAGCGCATACGGTTTCAAGTGCTCGATTGTGAGCCCAAACGTCGATTCGCAGCGTTTCCCCGTTTTTCGATCCACGTAGGTGCAGCAGACATCTCTTCGATGGATCTCCCGCACTGTCTTTCGTGAGATGTAACGCGATTTCGGAGTATCAAACTCCGCAGGCACGGATGGAAGCTGGTCTTCAATGCTCCCAATCCCCGCCTTCACTTCCGCCGTCGGAACCGACTGATTCGCTCCGGCGATTCTCTTTTCCCCTTGAGTTCCTTCCCGCTCCTCCTTTGTTGTCTTTCGTGTCGGGTCGATCTTCTTAAGAACAATGTCCGCCATCCGCTCTAACAGTTCTTCATACGAACGGCCTTTCACTTGGTATCCGAGCAGATCTCGAATGCGATCCAGTTTGCTCAGGAGTTCCTGGTCCACCGTGAAGCAAATCTGAGTTAGAGTCGAATTCAGCGCCCGCTCGCTTTCTCGCGGCGCACACTTCGGAGCGATCGTCGCCAGCAGCCGATTCGCTTCACGACTGGAAGTCCCCTCGAGCTGATGGAAAAGCACGGTTTTCTCTTCTCCGGAATACGTCTTTCCCTTTTCCTTCTTTTCTTGCTGAATGAACGCCTGCACCTGACTGATCGTCGATACACTGAGACGCCCGTCTTTCAGAGCTTCCATGAAAGTGCTCTTTTCCTCCGTGGGGAGACCTCTTAGAAGTCGCATCGCCGCGATTCTTCTCCACGCGGCTGCTTGACTGTACTTAAGTGCCTCAGTCACGTACGCAAATAGGCTCGAATACCCCATCTCTGCAAAGAGCTTCCGGCGCTCCACTTCATGCAGATGCTCCAGGACTTCCGTCGTAATGCGGCGTTCTTCATTGACCAGCCTGAGCGTTCGCTCATGAAGCGCTTCATTAGAAAGACCTTGGATCCGCAGAGGAATGGCCCCGCCCTGGAAAGATTCGGGAAGACCATTCGCTCCGAGACTTTCGGCCAGATCGAAAGACAAACTGAATGACCGACTCGAGGACTCATCACTCTCTGACACCCGTCGAAACGAACTCATAAGAACACCTCTCTTTGAAAACTAGAGGCGTCATATCACAGGATTTTTCCGGGCCATTTTTCGCTCTAGGATTCGATATAGGGCTCAAGAACCGGAAAAACGAAAGAAAAGAGTCCGAGCACTGAATCGTTCGCTATGGTTCGATTGCGAGCGGCTAATACGAAATTCCCTATACCATACACCCGCTCGCTTCTTCTCTTTTTGAAAACCTGTCAATAACTTTCTGAAAATATTTCATATTTTTTTCTATTGATTCTATTTAAAACCACTTCCGACGCCGGAGCTTGATTCCACTTCCGACGCCGGAGCTTGATTCCACTTCCGACGCCGGAGCTTGATTCCACT
>CAYOWB010000100.1:0-8378 GCA_964407515.1 uncultured Bacteriovoracaceae bacterium | reverse complement strand
TCCGACGCCGGAACGAAACACCTTGCGCCGCATCATTCCAATCCCATTCCGTCCTAATGCCGCACTTCTAGGCCATTGACACCCCTCGGGAACGCCATGGTAGCTTTGCCCTTCTATGGCCCACTCCACGCGTGACAAAGCCGCCAACGCTTCCGCAGAGTCCCACGGCAACTCGCCGAGTAGCACTTCCGGCCACCCGACGGGCACTCCGGAAAACACCCCGGAAAATACCCGAGGAAACGCCGAAGGCGACTCCACTCAAACGACCTCCGCTCGCGCGAAGGTCCTCATCGCCTCGGACCACGCCGCCGTGGACCTCAAGAGGCATCTCATCGAACAGATCAAAGACGTGGAATGGGAAGACCTCGGCCCGACGAACGGCGATCCGGTCGACTACCCGGACTACGCCGACAAACTCGCCTCACGGATCTCCAATCAAGAAGACGAACGAGGCATCCTGATCTGCGGCAGCGGCATCGGAATGTGCATCGCTGCGAATAAGTTCCCGAACGTCCGCGGCGCCAATGTCGAAACGACGACCGGAGCCCGCCTCTCCAGAGAACACAACAACGCCAACGTCCTTTGCTTGGGCGCGCGAGTACTCACTCAAGAACTCGCCACGGACATCGTAAGAATCTGGCTCACCACCCCTTTCTCGGGCGATCCACGACATCAGCGACGCATCGGAAAAATCACCAAAATCGAAACCCGTAACCACAAGAGGAAATAACCATGGCTTCCCAGGCATTTCTGAAAGACCTCAAGAACAGCGACCCGGAACTCTTCGCGACAATCGAGCGCGAACATGTGCGTGAAGAAGAAGGCCTGGAGCTGATCGCTTCCGAGAACTACGTCAGCAAGGCCGTGCTCGAAGCGCAGGGCTCTATCCTGACGAACAAGTACGCCGAAGGCTATCCGGCGAAGCGTTACTACGGCGGCTGCGAGTTCGTGGACCAGACCGAGAACCTCGCCATTCAGCGCGCCTGCCAGATCTTCGGCGCGGAAGCCGCGAACGTCCAGCCGCACAGCGGCTCGCAGGCGAACATGGCAGCCTACATGGCCCTCATGCAGCCGGGCGACACGATGATCGGCATGAGCCTTTCGAACGGCGGTCACCTCACCCATGGCAGCCCCGCGAACTTCAGCGGCAAGCTTTATCGAGTGGTGAGCTACGGCGTTCATCCGGAAACCCACCGCATCGACTACAACGAAGTTCGCGACCTGGCGAAGAAGGAAAAGCCCAAAGTCATCGTGGCCGGTGCGAGCGCCTATCCGCGCATCATCGACTTTGAAACCATGGCGAGCATCGCCCGCGAAGTCGGCGCTCATTTCGTCGTGGACATGGCCCACATCGCGGGCCTCGTGGCGGCCGGACTCCACCCGTCCCCCATCCCACACGCGACTTACGTAACGACCACCACGCACAAGACCCTGCGCGGTCCCCGTGGCGGCCTGATCCTTTCGAGTAACGAGCACATCAAGGCCGTGAACTCGGTCATCTTCCCGGGCATCCAGGGCGGCCCGCTCATGCATGTGATCGCCGCTAAAGCGGTCGCCTTCGGTGAAGCCCTCCGTCCGGACTTCAAGGCGTACCAACAGCAGGTCGTCGCCAACGCCAAGACCCTCGCCGACAGCCTCATGGGCCACGGCCTGAAGCTGGTCTCCGGCGGCACGGACAACCACCTCATGCTGGTGGACCTGACCTCGGCCGGCGACGGCGAGATCACCGGTAAAGATGCCCAGATCTGGCTGGACCAGGCGGGTATCACCGTGAATAAGAACACGATTCCCAACGAGAAACGCAGTCCGTTTATCACCAGTGGAATCCGGATCGGCGTCCCGGCCCTCACCACACGCGGCATGGGCGCCTCCGAAATGAAGACCATCGGCGGCTGGATCATGGACGTCCTGGCCACGAAGGGCGACGCCACGAAGCTGGCCGGCATCCGGGAAAAGGTCCGTGAGCTGACCCGCAGGTTCCCGCTTTACGCTTCGCACTAAGTCGGGTAATAGACGGCTACAGTTTCAAGTGTGTTCGGCGGCGAGAGGGGTCAATCCCAGGGTACCCTCCACTGAACGACCACCCCCAACAGGAGCTTTTGACAAGTGAAGTGCCCGTACTGCTCGACCCTCGACACGAAGGTCATTGATTCACGCCTGAATCAGACCGGCGATATCACCCGCCGGCGCAGGGAGTGCCCCAAGTGCGAAGGGCGCTTCACGACCTATGAGCATGTCGAAGAGGTCATGCCCCTGGTCATCAAGAAAGATGGACGACGCGAGCCCTATGCCCGTGAAAAGGTCATGGGCGGACTCAAGAAGGCCTGCCAAAAGCGCGCGGTCAGCACCCAGAAGATGGACGAACTCATCGGCCGGATCGAGAAGCGGCTGCAGTCTTGCGGCTTCAAGGAAATCCCGTCGCGAGCCATCGGTCAGATGGTCATGACCGAGCTCCACAAACTCGACAAAGTGGCCTACGTCCGGTTCGCCTCTGTCTATCGCGAATTCCAGGACGTTCAGGAGTTCGTAGCCGACCTGCAGGAAGTGCCGATCACCGAGCACGACCCCATGTCCATGACCTTCCCGTTCGCGGAAGGAAGCAAAGAAACCGCAGAAGAGAACAAAGGAAACGCATGAGCACCCGTCACCGCGCACGCGAAGTCGCGCTTCAGATCCTGTATCGCTACGACATGAACTACACCACCGCGGGTGACACGATTCCGTCCGGCCCCCGCCTGGCCGACGACATCCGCCGGCACTTCGACCATTTCCAGGTCGTGCCGCCGCTGCGTGAATTCGCGGCCGAACTGGTCGCCGGCACCCTCCAGCACACCGCCGAACTCGACGCGCTCATCGAGAAATACGCGACCAACTGGAAAGTGAGCCGCATGGCGCTCATCGACCGCAATCTGCTCCGTATGGCGCTCTATGAGTTGATTCACATCACTGACACGCCCGAAAGCGTCGTCATCGACGAAGCGGTGGAGCTCGCCAAACAGTTCGGTGAGCCGGACACCTCGGGCTTCATCAATGGCGTGCTCGACGCCGCGAAGAAAGAGCGCAAAGCGGGGTAACTCTCTCCCCAAAAGGCGAGAATGTCCTTACCTGGCCACTGCAGCTGGCTGTACGTCACAGATTCAGACACGTCGTCCTAATTCAGTGAGTACAGCGAGCCTGTACACGGCGATTTAGAACGTGGCGTCCTAATTCAGTGAGTACAGCAGGCCTGTACACGGCGATTTAGAACGTGGCGTTCTAATTCAGTGAGTACAGCGAGCCTGTACACGGCGATTTAGAACGTGGCGTTCTAATTCAGTGGGTACAGCAGGCCTGTACACGGCGATTTAGAACGTGGCGTTCTAATTCAGTGGGTACAGCCGGCTCTCCATCCAACACCCCCCACACCGACTCCGCGTCCCGCTCCTGCACCAGCTCTCGAAGAAAGAGCATTCGCTCCGTATCGGAACCAGACCTAGAAACGATTTCAGGAAGCAGAAAAAAAATGCGGGTGGAGGAGCCACATATTTTGCTCATCCACCCGCTCTAAAAGCGCCCAGCCTTCTTTTCTCTTTTTTCTTCCAAACGGCGGTCGCTCAAAAACCGGAGAGCTTATTAATGCAAAGCGCCACCAGGATCAAGTCTCTTTTTCAGGCAACGCTTTCGCCAAAATGACGCCACTCATTTCTGTACACCCATCGTCTAATCCGCAGCCAAACGCACAGAATTCACCAGTAAAATTCGCGTCATACATTCTCGGATATTTGTTATCCGAATTATCTTGATTAGCCATGTACGTTAGGCTATTCCATACACATGCGCTACTCACAGACGACGGAACTAGCGATTCACAGTCTCCTGTACATGGCGGCCCATCGCGAACGCCGGCCGTTTTCGGTCGAAGAGGTTGCCGAGGCTCAGTCGGTCTCCCCCACTTACCTAGCCAAGGTATTTCAGAGCCTCGCCAAGGCAGCTCTTCTTCGGTCGAATCGTGGAGCCAAGGGGGGGTATGACCTCGGAAAAGAGCCAAGCGATATATCACTCCTGGATATCGCGAATATCTTCGAGGGCTCATCCCCCCTTTACATTTGCCGCAAGGACGAGAAGGGCTGCGAAGCTGGCCCGCAATGCCTCGTTCACCACAAGTTTCAAGAAGCCGAACGTCTCATGAACGAAACCCTCGGCTCAGTCACTCTCGAGCAGATCCTGAACGGCATGGAGCCGGTTCGCGACAAGGCTCGTTGGCTTAATAAGATCTCCACCACTCCCCGCACCACTTCCCGAAAGGAACGTTCGTCATGACGCCGCAAATCTCACCTTTGCTTCAGATTCAGAACCTGCATGTCGCAGTTCAAGCCGGGACTGGCCAACCCGATGCCGGGAAAGAAGTCCTTCGCGGCCTGAACCTCCTCGTCAACGCTGGCGAGACTCACGTACTCCTGGGCATCAACGGTTCAGGGAAGAGCACCCTCGCTTACGCGATCGCCGGGCACCCGCGCTACACGATCACGGAGGGCCGAGTTGAGCTCAATGGCCGCGACCTGCGTGAAATGACGCCTGACGAACGCGCTCGCGCCGGACTCTTTCTCGCGTTCCAGCATCCGCTCGCCGTCCCCGGCGTCAGCGTGGCGAACTTTCTGCGCATGGCCTATCAGGCGCGCTTTCACGGCGAAGGTTCGAGCAAGCCTTTCTCGGTGATGGAGTTCCAGAAGAAACTCATGGCCACGATGCAAGAGCTGCAGATCGACCTTCAGCTCGCTATGCGCAATCTCAACGACGGATTCTCCGGCGGCGAGAAAAAGCAGATCGAAGTACTGCAGCTCGCGCTGCTTCAGCCGAGGATCGCGATTCTCGACGAGACGGACAGCGGCCTGGACAGCGATAAGCTTTCACTGCTCGGCACGAAAATCGAACGACTGGCCCGGGAACACCAGATGGCCATTCTGATCATCACGCATTATCGCCGCATGCTCGATTACGTTCCTGCTCAACATGTCCACCTGCTGATGGACGGTAAGATCGTGACGAGCGGTGGCCCGGAGTTAGCTCGAGAGATCGAGAACACCGGATACGAAACGGCACGGCATCGTTACCAGGCCCAAGCAACCGCCTGACGAGGAGACGCATATGCAGTCCACTGCCACCAAAAAAGAAACTCCCCCACCAGTCTCCCCAATCCGTTCGGCTGCGGAGGCGTACCAGTACGGCTTTCATGAGCCCGAAAAGCACGTCTTCCGCAGCCAGACGGGCCTAACCGAAGAACTGATCCGCCAGATCAGCGCCCAGAAGAAAGAGCCGCAATGGATGCTCGACTTCCGTCTCAAAGCGCTGAAGTCCTTCTTCGAGAAGCCGATGCCGAACTGGGGCGGAAACCTGGGCAAGATCGACTTCGACGCCATTACATACTACCTCAAGCCGACCGAACAGAAGTTCAATAGCTGGGACATGGTGCCGGAAGAGATCAAGCGCACCTATGACCGGCTCGGTATTCCGGAAGACGAACGCAAGTTCCTCGGCGGAGTCGGCGCGCAATACGATAGCGAGGTCGTCTATCATAACCTGAAAAAGGAATGGGAAGACAAGGGCGTCGTATTCCTCTCCCCCGAGGAAGGTCTACTCAAACACGAGGAGATCTTCAAAGAGTACTTCGGCACCGTGATTCCGCCGACCGACAATAAGTTTGCGGCCCTCAACAGCGCCGTGTGGTCAGGTGGATCGTTCGTCTACGTTCCCAAGGGCGTGCATGTCGACATTCCGCTTCAGGCCTACTTCCGCATTAACGCCAAGTCGATGGGGCAATTTGAGCGTACGCTCATCGTCGTCGAGGAGGGCGCGTTCGTCCATTACGTGGAGGGATGCACCGCTCCGGTTTACAGCTCGGACAGCCTGCACTCGGCGGTGGTCGAGATCATCGTCAAGCGCGGTGGCCGATGCCGTTACACCACGATCCAGAACTGGTCGACTAACGTCTACAACCTCGTGACAAAACGCGCGGTAGCGTACGCCGACGCCACCATGGAGTGGATCGACGGCAACATCGGCAGCCAAATCACGATGAAGTATCCGAGCGTGTATATGGTCGAGCCGGGCGCCCGCGCGGAGATCCTCTCCATCGCGTTTGCCGGAAAAGGCCAGCACCAGGACGCAGGCGCGAAGGTGATTCATGCTGCGCCGAACACCTATTCCCGGATCACCAGCAAGTCCATCAGCAAGGACGGAGGGAGATCCACTTACCGAGGCTTGTGCAAGATTGCACCCGACGCTGAAAATAGCCGGTCACGCGTCGTGTGCGACGCTCTCATGCTCGACGAGCGATCCCGTTCCGACACCTATCCCACGATAGAGGTCGAAAACGACAAAGTCGCCGTCGAGCATGAAGCTAGCGTCAGCCGGATCTCGGAAGACCAGCTCTTCTACCTGATGTCACGCGGGATCAGCGAGCAGGACGCCGCGAAGCTCATCGTCATGGGCTTCATGGAGCCTCTGATCAAGAACCTGCCGATGGAATACGCGGTGGAGATGAACCGGCTCATCGAACTCGAGCTCGAAGGAAGCGTGGGGTGATGACTATGGCTACCGCATCGATAATAGCGAACGCCCCCTTCGGGACGACACCACTGACAGCACGGTTAGACGAACAGTCGCTTGAAAGTTACTCAAAGTTCCGGAAGGAACCCCGATACCTTCTGGAAAGACGGCGCCAGGCCTTGAAAACCTGGAATGACCAACCGATACCGAGCCCTAAGGACGAGGTCTGGCGCCGTATAAAGCTTGGAGGATGGGAATGGAACGAAGCGGGCGCGCAGCTGGCGGACCCGGCTCAGTACCGCCTGACCCTCAACCCGCCCTCGGAAATGACGAAAAAGATCTACTGGCGTCCGATGAAGGAAGCGACTCAGGAACGCGCCGACCTTCTCGAACAGTACCTCATGACTGAAGTCTACCCGGCCGGCGCCACGGATCTGCTCCGTAAGGGAGGAAAGCTTCACGCCATGAATCAGGCGGTGTTCGACAATGGCTACGTGCTGCACGTCGCTCCGGGCACTCGCGCTGAGGACACGTTTCGAGCTGTATTCACCCACTCCACACCCAAACCCCGGATCATCCCGCATAATCTCGTGGTCCTTGAGGAGGGCGCCGAGGCGACCCTCATTGAGGAATACTCCACATTCGATGAGATTAGCGGGATGATCGCTCCCCAGACCGAGATCCTTCTCAAGCCGGGGGCGAAGCTGAGATACGTCCTCATCCAGAACGGCGGAAGCAAAACACATTACCTAGGAGCTCATCGAGTCAAACTGTATGAAAACGCGCATGCTGAATTCGCTACCCTGCAACGGGGTTCGGCCGTTTCAAAAACCTTCATTGAACTCGCCGGAGTGGGCAGCGAAGCCCTCCTTTACGGCGCCTACCTGGGCGCGAACCGGGAGCGGCATCACATCGATACCTGGCAACATCACGCCGCTTCGGACACGAAAAGCCACCTCCTTTTCAAAGGAACGCTCGACGGCTCGGCCGAAGCGGTCTACCGCGGCATGATCCATGTCGAGGCTCACGCCCAACGGACCGATGCCTATCAGCAAAACCGGACCCTCCTGCTCTCGGATCGCGCGAAAGTGCACACCATTCCGGGGCTCGAGATCCTGGCCAACGACGTGAAGTGTTCTCACGGCGCGACGGTCAGCCAGGTGGACTCCGACCAGCTTTTCTATCTTCAGTCGCGTGGCATCTCGCAGGATGAAGCGCGTCGCATGATCATTGACGGCTTCATGGAAGACGTCATGAGGAGGATCGCATGACTTATCGCAAAGTCCTCAGCACGACCGAAATTCCTATCGGCGAATCACGTCGGATCGAGGTGGACGGGGAAGCGGTCGCGGTATTCAACGTCGATGGCGTTTTCTACGCGATCGGTGATGAATGCACGCACGGCCGTGCGTCCTTATCAGAGGGCACCGTGGATCGCGGCATGGTAGTTTGTCCGAGCCACGGTGCCCGCTTCGACCTCAAGACGGGACGCCCGAAGTCGTTGCCGGCGGTGACTCCGGTCCGGGTCTATCCGGTCAGGATCGAAGGCACGGACCTCGAGGTGGCCATTGACTGAGAGTTCTCGCTTCGAGAAATTGCGCGAGCACTTCCCCATCCTGCGCCAAACGGTGCATGGAAAGCCGCTCGTGTACCTCGACTCCGCGGCGACTTCCCAGAAACCGCTCTCGGTGATTCTCGCCCAGGAAAGCTTCTACGCCGGCGACAACGCCAACGTTCATCGTGGGATCCACACCCTGTCGGAACGCGCCACAGCGGTCTACGAAGGAACCCGGAGCGCCCTGGCACGCTTCATCGGAGCCGCCCGCTCTGAGGAAATCGTGTGGACGAAGAAC
>CAYOWB010000099.1:11850-12704 GCA_964407515.1 uncultured Bacteriovoracaceae bacterium | reverse complement strand
TGTAGCAACACAATTCTAACGCGATCCCTCATGCCCCTCGTTTTGATGAAGACCCAAGCGGTACAGGCCAAGCTGTATCGGTGTCTATGTGCCGATCCGGTACAAAATCAGGTGTACAGGGTAAGGCGGTCCTTAAGTTCGCAGGCATTCTCTAATCATCTGAAGCGCCGTCCGTATGCGGCGCACGGATTCAACTCACCCGCAGTACCTTCTCCGCATCGCGCCGATGAGCCAGGAAGTACCTGACGATGGCCGGGATGTAATCCGGCAGCCGCGGACATCGGATCCCCTGGGGCTCCAGCTCGCTCACCGCGGCGCTGCAATCAAACCGCGCGCTGAGGTCGAAGTAGCTCATCGCCTCATACGGGACTCCAAACAGTCTCCGAAACAATGAAAAGCGCAGCGCCGCCTTCACCACTCCCAGCGGAACCGTCCAAAAGGGCAGTCGCCCGAACATCTGGGAATGAATCATCCCGTAAACTTCAGTGATGGTGCACGGCTCAGGGTCGACGAGATGAAAAGTCTTCCCTTCGGCCGTCGGTGAATGCGCGAGCCGGATCGCCGCATCCAGGACGTAATCCACCGGCGTGAGATAGACCCGGGCCTCGCTTCTTCCGATGAATGGAATCGGAAGAATCCCGATCCGGCCCATCAGCTCCATGAAGCCCATGATGAAATACGGCCCGTCAAATTTCGCCGTCTCCCCCGACTTCGAGTCACCGATGACAATCCCGGGCCGAAGAATGGTGGTCGGCACTCGCAGCGCCAGCTCTCGTACCCGTTTCTCGGCCTCGAACTTCGTCGACTCGTAGTGATTCTTGAAGCTCTGACCGCAATCGAGCTCGTCCTCAAGA
>CAYOWB010000099.1:11573-11831 GCA_964407515.1 uncultured Bacteriovoracaceae bacterium | reverse complement strand
GATCGCCGGAGACAAAGGCCGTGCTGAAGTAGACGTAGCGCTTCAAGCTTCTCATTCCGGCGACGAACGCGTTGACGTTCTCCGTTCCTTGGATGTTCACCCGCTTCGCGAATTCGAACGGAACCGCAAGATCATAGACCGCGGCCAGGTGAAATACGGTGTCGATCCGCTCCTGAACCGCCGTCGCTTCGACAGGATCCAGCCCCAGGTTCGGGAGAGTAATGTCTCCAGGCCGAATCCTCACTCGCGACTGCTGCC
>CAYOWB010000099.1:0-11563 GCA_964407515.1 uncultured Bacteriovoracaceae bacterium | reverse complement strand
TCCAGCGAACTCACAGCCAGCGCTGCCAGGCTTTGTTGGGAGGAATGGACAAGGACGGTGATCACGGCCTCGCGCCGGATCGAAAGCAACTGACGGACCAGCCGCGTAGCAATGAACCCAGGATACCCAGTAACCAGAATCTCAGACATCGCTCAAGCCACCCTTTTCACGAAGAAGTCCACCATCCACCGCACCAGTCCGGTGTACGGGGGGAAGAAATAGCGGATCAGGTCCGGCGACCGCCGATGCAAGACACCACGCTCGTGAGACAGCGCCCTGAAACCGAAGAAGCCGTGATAATTCCCCATTCCACTCATCCCCACACCGCCAAACGGCAACTCCTCACTGGCCACATGGAGGAGCGTACTATTGACCGTCACGCCCCCCGAAGTCGTCCGTGCGAGGATTTTTCGAATGACCGACTTTCTGCGAGAGAAGATGTAAAGCGCAAGAGGTTTCTCGCGACCGCGAACCTGGTCGATCGCCGTGTCCATGGACCGGCATTTCAGGATCGGAAGAATGGGACCGAAGATCTCCTCGCGCATGATCGGCGAGTCCACCGACAGCCCTTGGAGCAACGTCGGCTCGATGAAGCGACTCTGTGTCTCGGCCCGCCCCCCATAGGCGATCCGGGCTCCCGCCCCGACCGAATCGTCCAGGACCTTCTTGAGCTGTTCCGCATGAGCGACACTCACCAGGCGCGCGAAGTCCGGTGACTTCTCCCGGTCTTCGGGAGTCCGGCCATAACGGTGATCCAGGACCTTGCGGCACTCCTCGATGAACTTCCCTTCAACGGACTCCTGAACAAGGACATAGTCGGGAGCCACGCAGGTTTGTCCGGCATTCACGAACTTGCCCCACATCACGTGCTCGGCGGCGGCCTTGAGGTCGGCCGTCTCATCGATGATGACAGGAGACTTTCCGCCCAGCTCCAGAGTCACGGTCGCCAGATGCTGCGCTGCCGCGGCCATCACCTTCCGTCCGATCGCCGGGCTTCCCGTGAAGAAGAAATGATCAAAGGGCAACTCGAGCAACGCGTCCGAAACATCATGTCCCCCCGTCACGACCGCCACCTCGTCCTCACGGAAGACACGCCCAAGCAACGAGGCGATGAACCGGGTCGTCGCCGGCACCTTGCTCGAAGGTTTGAGGACCACGCAGTTCCCCGCCGCGACCGCCGTGATCACGGGATTCAAACTCAGCTGAAAGGGATAATTCCAAGGCGAAAGCACGAGCACGAGGCCCCGGGCTTCGTAACGGACTTCACTCGCGGTCCCGAAGAGCGCCAGAGGAGTGCGTACCCGCACCGGTTGCATCCACCGACGCAGGTGCCGGATCGCATGATTCAACTCCGCCACAACCGGAAAGACTTCGGTCACGTCGCTCTCAACCGGATTCTTACGGAAGTCCTCGTGAATGGCCGCGTGGAGCTTCGAGCGTTCCTCGAGAATCGCATCACGCAAGCGAACCAGCTTGGCGATACGCTCCGGCGCGGTCGCCTCCGCCACCCGCCAGCGATTCGCTTTCTGTACCTCGAAGATCCGCCGCAGCTCCGTCGTATCCGTCACCATTCCAGCCTCCTCTCCTGGTCTTACCATACCAACCCGGGAAGACGCGACCAGACTCACCCCAGATCCACTCGACGCAGCCGGAGTGCATTGGCGATCACCGAGACGGAGCTGAAACTCATCGCCGCGGCCGCGATCATCGGACTCAAAAGCAACCCGAAGTGCGGATAGAGCACACCCGCCGCGATAGGGACTCCGACCAGGTTGTATACGAACGCGAAGAAGAGATTCTGGCGAATGTTCCGCATCGTCGCGCGGCTGAGCCTTAGCGCGCTCGCCAGTCCCCTCAGGTCCCCCTTCACCAAGGTCACACCGGCGCTTTCCATCGCCACATCGGTTCCGCTGCCCATCGCGATCCCGACGTGTGCCTGCGCGAGCGCGGGGGCATCATTTACGCCGTCTCCCGCCATGGCAACGATCCGTCCCTCCGCCTGAAGGCGCTTCACGAACTCGGTCTTTCCCTCCGGCTTCACGTGCGCATGGAACTCCTCGATGCCGAGGGTCCTTGCGACCGCCTTCGCGGTCTCCTCACTGTCCCCCGTGAGCATCACCAAGTGTACCCGCTCGGCTTTGAGCGTTTGGACCGCTTGCGGCGTCGACGCCTTGATCGGATCCGCCACCCCGATAAAGCCGGCCGGCTTGCCGTTGAGCGCCACGCCCACGACGGTCTGCCCTTCCTGCTGGAGCTTCACTACATGAGCACGCGCTTCTTCAGGCAGACTCACAAACGCAGCGTTTCCGATACGAACCTCACGGCCATCCACGTGCCCGACGACCCCTTCGCCCGTCACCGAACGGAAATCCTCGGCGGACAGAAGAGAGATTCCCCGCTCCTCGGCGCCACGCACCACGGCGTTCGCAAGCGGATGCTCGCTGGACCGTTCGAGGGAAGCCGCATACTTCAGCAGCTCCGCCTCGTTCATCCCGTGAAGCGTCACCACGGACACGAGCTTCGGCCTTCCTTCGGTCAACGTACCGGTCTTGTCAAAGACCAGCGTGTCGACCTTCTGAAATACCTCCAGTGCCTCGGCGTTCCTGATCAGAATTCCGCGGGTAGCCCCCCTGCCCGTACCCACCATGATCGACATGGGCGTCGCAAGCCCCAGTGCGCACGGACACGCGATCAACAAGACCGCCACGGAGTTGACGAGCGCATAGACCAGCGCCGGCGCCGGACCGAACGCCGCCCAAACCCCGAAGGTCACGACCGCCGCAAGAACCACGGCGGGAACAAAATAGCCCGACACCCGATCAGCCAGCCGCTGTACCGGCGCGCGGCTCCGCTGCGCCTCCTGAACCATCTGAACCATCCGAGCCAGGACCGTCTCACTGCCGACGTGTTCCGCCCGCATCACGAATCCTCCGGTCCCGTTCACCGTTCCACCCGTCACCCGGTCCCCGGTCCGCTTCTCCACGGGGAGCGACTCCCCGGTGAGCATGGACTCATCGACGGAGCTGTGGCCTTCCGTCACCACCCCATCCACGGGAACTTTCTCCCCCGGACGTACTCGCAACAAGTCCCCCGCCTCGACTTCCGTCAACGGGATTTCCTCTTCCCGCCCATTCCGCAACACGCGAGCAGTTCTCGGAGCAAGCTCCAGCAGAGCCCGAATCGCTCCGCCGGCTTTGCGTCGCGCACGCAGCTCCAGTACCTGTCCCAGAAGAACGAGAGTCACGATGGCGGCAGCCGACTCGAAATAGACGCCGACCTTTCCTCCGTGCTGGCGAAACACCTCGGGAAATGCTCCTGGCGCCAGGGTCGCTGCCGTACTGAAAAGATACGCGGCGGAGGTCCCGATGCCGATCAGTGTGAACATGTTCGGGCTTTTCTGACGAATCGAATCCCAGGCCCGCACAAACAGCGGCCAGCCGCACCAAAGAACGACTACCGACGCCATTCCCAGCTGCGCATAGGCTGAACCCGCCGCCCAATCCGGCAGGTGCGCCGTATCGACCGCCATTTCCCCCATCGCGAGAATCAGAAGCGGAACGGTCAGCACGACGGCCACCCAGAATCGACGGGACATATACTGAAGTTCGGGATCGGGTTGATCGAGCGTTTCGAGCGTCACGGTCTCAGGCTCAAGCGCCATCCCGCATTTGGGACACGAGCCGGGCCCCATCTTCCGGATTTCGGGATGCATGGGGCACGTATGCATGACGTTCTCTAAGCCGGGCTTCGGAGGGCCGGCAGGCCGCGCGTGGCCGCCACAGCAGGGCGCCGCAGGCTCACCCGGAGCAGCGGGACCCGAAGAGGCGGGACGCGCCCTGGCGACGAGCACATGCCTCGCGCCCTTCACGGGCTCGAACATCCCCATGGGCTCTTGCGAGCCTCCCAGATACTTCTCCGGATTCGCTTTGAACTTCTTGAGGCAGTGGGTGCTGCAGAAGTAGTACCTCTGGCCCTGATACTCCAATGCGGGAGCGTCGGACGGATCGGCGTCCATCCCACACACGGGGTCTTTCTCGGTCGCGGTCCTGCTGGGGGTCACCATCGTCGGATCTCCTCGTACTGAAGTTTTTTTGAATCAGTTCGAGGAACTTGTCAAAGGATCCGTCCGCGACGTAGCGAGCCATAGTCGAAAAGACACGGAAGCTTTCGGAAGGCTCACGCGCCGCGATCTCCAACAACTGTTCAAAATTCCCCTTCTCCAGATGCTCCGCCACGGTCTTCAGCATTGACACGGCGGCTCGTCCCTCCGTGTGGGACGTATTTCTCAGTTCAAGGAAATTCAGAAGAGGACGCAAGGCGCCGTCGAGATCCAGACGTTCATACTCGGGCAACTCGGCAAGCCGATCCGCCCGACTCACGAACCGGTCCCAAGCCTGGCGGTGGCCCGGAGAGCGATCCACCGCCGCGAGGATATCAAGCAGCTGCACCCCGCGAGCGGGATCCGCGATCACGTCACGCACGAGCGCGGCGAACTCTTCGCGAGCCACCCCGCCGCGGCCCGCCGCTCCATCCGAATAAAAGGACTCAAACAGCCTCGGCAGCTTCCGCGAATCCAGCAGTGTCCCTAGCCGATACGCATTGTGCGCCAGCAGCTCGTAATGGGAGGCCAACATCCCGTCGAGCATGGCCATCAGAGGTTCGGTCACTCCGGCGGCTCCCCGTGGGCCTCCCAGCCCGGGAGCGGAAGCCATGACGAAGTACGCCGTGCGACGCAAGCGCGACCAGCCTCCCGGCTTCCCGGCCACGTCATAAAGCTCAGAATAGAGAGACCACAACAGACGATGTTCCCGGTCTCCGACCAGCAACCTCTCCGCCACGGACTTCAAGGCCGGATCACCCGCCGCCGTTACCAGAGTGGTTAAGAACTCATTCAGTCCACGGGGACTCGGACCGGCTTCGCGGAACCAGATGCCGACTTGCCTGAAAAGCCCCATCCGGACGAAGTCCGTCACGAGCGTCAGATTGTCCTTACGCGGGTTCGCGCGCGTCTCGGTGCCCTCATCCTCCGCCCGGTTGCTGCGCTGAAGTTCGAAGAACAAGTCGCGAAGCACGCGAAGACCTTCGTCCCCATAGAGGCCGTCCTCACCAGGCAGGCTCTCTTCCAGAACGGTGACCAGCTGTTCGACGTTCGCCATCGCGAGCTGCATCTTGAGCTTCTCGCCTGCGTTCGCCGGGTCACCGCCACCGGCGTCCTCTGGCAAAGCCGGCGGAGGGAGGATCTCTCCGTTCGCGCCACAAGCGGGAATCTGGACCGGACCGAGCAGATTGACCGCCTCGGTCACCGTTTCACGGATCTCCTCGACGACCTTCTTGAGCGTCGGAGGCTTCTTCGGCTTGCGTCCCGTTCGGGGATACTTCCTTCGAATCTCCTCAGGCCAGAGTTCATAAGGCTCGTCACCCCAGGCGTTAGCGATCGAATTCAGAAAGTACTGCGCGAAGTTCAGCTGCAGCTCGGGCGAATAGATGTCCGCGTTAATGAGCAGCATCTCCATGCGGTCGAGCGCGCTCGCCAGGACGACTCGCCGTTGCGGCGGACGCTGCCCCACCGCGGGGTGGACATACGCGACCGGACGAACATCGCGTGCACGCTTCTCAAGCCACTGCCCGAGGTCCCGCGCCTCATAATGGCGGCCCTGAGCCGGCTCGTCCCCCGCTTCGCGGCCAAAGTACCGCATGAAGCGCAAGAGCGCCTCGAGCACCGGCCCGCGCCGCTCCGGATCGGCAAGACGATCCACGACTAATGCAAACTGTCCGCGAAGTTCCGACTTCTCCCAGTGCGACCTCCAGAGAAACCCGCCCGCCGCGTCCGGCCGTGCCGTATTGGCGACCGCCGATCCGAATTCACTGATGATCCGCTCCACGCGCCGATTCACCACGGACGGCTCGGCGACCGGCGCCGTCGCGCATTCGTTGCGGATCACCGCCGTCGCGATTTCCTCCCGCTCGAATCGGGGCGTCGCCACGGGGATCGGGTCATCCATCTCGGTCGCGTTCCACAGATCATCCGCGTATCGGAGCGCCAAGGGAAAGCCCTCCCGCCGCAACACCGTGGCGAAATAACTCTGCAGGCTTCGGAGCCCCGCGCGCGACACCGGCTCATGCAGCACGGGTGTCGCCAGCTGAATCAGTGGCTCGAGGACAGGCCCGGGAAATAGCTCTCCGTCCGCTCGGACAGGTCTGGCCGCAAGGAGCTCGACGCCTTTCAAAAGTCGCGAAACGCGGCCGTCCCGCACGCCATTCAGAAGGCCGTCGGTGATCTGCTGCATCTCCTGTCCCGGCAAACGCAGTGTCGCGAGCCTAACCAGAATCTGAGCCAGGGAAGTACCGCTATCGTCCTTCTGATCCCGGATGAATCGAACGAGACGAGCGGCATCCCGGTGGTTCCCGTCATGATCCAGACAACTCGCCAGATTGCCCAGTTGCCCGGCATAAGCGGGGTTCGAATAATCATCGAGATCCACGCCGAGGGAGACTAACCGCTTGCAGCCATCGTAGGAAACTCCTCCCCACCAAACTCGGCCAGGCTCGAAATCAAAGGGCCTGAGATCCCGCACGCTCAAGTCATGCCGCTGAAGCGGCAAAAACTCCGGAACATCTCTTTCGTTCACAGGCCCCTCGCCCCGGGTGGCGAATTTATGGAAGATCGTCGTCAGCGCGGTGAGTAAATCCTCCAGTCGTCCGTCCTGCGCCATCTCCGATGCCTCGTGGACCGCCTTGCGGAACTCCGCTTTGTCGGAAATCCCGAGCAACGTATCGAGAAGGGCTTCGTTCTTTCCCGCTTCACGCACGACCCTGCGAAGGATGTCTACGCCGGGGTGTACGTCATTCGAGTGAAAGGCCTTCCGTAAGACCGTCAGCGCCGGTTCCAGAATCCGGTCATCCGAGTCGACGTAACGCTGGAAGCTCCGAATGAAGTCATTGAGATGATCCTGGGACATCCGCGAAAGATTATCCATCAGGACGTCATAGATACTCGTTCCGCTCAGATCAGGCCGCGGCAGGAGCAGCGCCTGCAGGAAGGCATTCAGGTCCTCACGGTCACGCACCCGAAAAACCGTGGCGAACAATGCCACGTCATCCCAGGCATCACGATCCTGAATCTCGGCGAACAGCGGCTTCAGAAGCTTGATTCCTGAAACACCGTCGCGACCGGTATCCCCGAGGAGCCGCACCAGCGTTTCCGCCAACGGTTGCGCGCGATAGGCCGCGCCGATCATTCTTCCCGCCTCTTCCACGGCGCCGGTCTCGGCGAAACGCATCAGCGCGGGATAATACTCGTTCACTTCCGGCGGCAAGTCACAGAGCGGCGCCGCGTAAGTCAGTTCCAGGACATTCTCGCGCATCAGAAAGTCACGCGTACGCTCCGGGGTCCTCGTCGAGATTTCGCGAAACACCGAAAGCCCGAGGTTCTCCATCGCCTGCGTACGCGAAAGACACCGCACGGGAGCGCGAAGCGCCCGGAATAACGAGGACAGGTCGCCCAGAAGCTCGCCGTCATTGCGGCTCGCCACCTTAAGCACGGACGCTATGCGCGGCACGCGATCCTTCAACGACTCCTCATCCGAAGGGATCACCTCATCGATGAACTGATAAAGGTCCCCGCGCAGCGAGGAAGTCATGATTTCGTAGACGAGGTCCACGCGCGCCGGATCCCCGTCACGCCGCAGATACTGCAGCAACGGAGTGGTGACATCGCTCAAAGTCCGCCGCGTCGCTGCGTCGGAACGGAAGCGAGTCATCAGACCATAGAACGACCGGGCGCGCGCCGCCGTCAGCCCAAAGTCGATCAGATCAGCCACGCGCTGGTCCGTGACTTCGTCTCCCAACAGCTCCAGCGCACGAAGAAAGTGCGCCTTGGACTCGGGCGTATGACTCTCATAGCCGGTCTTTAAAAGCGCGAGCCCACTTGTGATCAGCGCCTCATTGCTGATCACCTGCCCGAGCTGCCCCAAGGATTCCCCGAGCAGCTTTCGCTTCTTCAGCGTGTCGAACGTCTTTTCCAGGTGAAACATCCACTCCGGATTGCTCAGAATGTAATGGTTCACGGCCGCGACGACTGGCTCCAAATCCTTGTCGCTCAGAGAGGCTACCAAGCCGTTGATCTCCGGCATGGCACCGTTGGAATTCAAACAGGAAACGAGCTTCCGAAGGCGGGTATTGTCCAGACGAGGCTCCGAAAGGTCAATGGCCGAACACTCCATGTTGACCTTTCGGTACACGCGGGCGTCACGAACCTGCTTGTCCGTGTTGTCACCGAAAAACATCTTCGGAGAACAGCCGAAACAAACGGTAGCTGCGACTACGACCGCGACGTAAAGCCTCATCATAAAGAGAGCCCGTTGAAGACGCCGCTCAGTTCAGCGCCTTCTTCAGGAAGTCCAGCTGACGCTCGAGCTGGGCGCGGTCGCTCGTACGTTCCGCGACCACACGCTTCGCGAGCTGATCGGCCGACTCCTTAGTCCGGTCAACAAACATCTGCACGATCAGCTTCGCCAGCGTCGGGCGCGGCGGGCTGATGAAGTTTTCATAACAGAAGATCGACGCGGTCCCGAGACGCTCCACGCGAACGCTGCCCGAAGTGTCCTTCATGGTCATGGCGCGTACTTTTTCCCAGGTAATCTGATAGGTGCCGTCTTCTTCGGTAATCGTGTCGCGGACGGTATAATCCTCGTCCTTCAACTGAATTCCGAGAAGCGTCGGGAACGTCATGCGGTAATCCACTTCATAAACGTTATTGGAGATCTTCTTGGTGATCTCGGACTTCACGATCCCGGTGAACAGATCCTTATGGATGGCGAAGTCGGCAAACACAGCCGCGACTTCCTCAGGCGCAGCGTCCACACGCTGATACACGCGGACGATCGGCCAAACGGAGTCATCCGAATCTTCCTTCACGATGACTTGGGAGCCATTCTGCAAAGCCTTCTGCTGAGCGGCCGTCAACTCGTCGTAGACGCCACAGAATCCCGAGTTCGCTCCGAAGACCGATACAATCAAAGCCAAAGCTGCAACGCTGCCAAAGACTTTCTTCATCATCAAAGACCCTTTTTCCACGGTTCCTCCTGAAATGCTGTGTTTCGGTCGGATCCTATCCGTGCCCCTTTAAGTCAACAAGCTGTTCGTGGAAAAAAGGCGCGAAAACGAGGAATTTGTGCGCGTATACGACTACTCAGCTGGAAGAGGATTACGCGCCTCGACTCAGCCCGGCTTCACATCCTGACCCACCTCGGCGCGCACGGTCTTGAGTCCCTCACGTAACAGCGCAGCGCATGCTTTCGCCGCTCCATCGCGATAACCCTTCGATTTGAAATGGGCCACGAGCCTCGGACTCACCGGAAGGATCTGACCTCCGGGGTTCCATTCGAAGCGTGTTCCGTCGGGACGCCACAGCGCGCCCTGCGTCACAATGCGCGATGCAGCGGCGACGGTTTTTTCAGCCAAGAGGCGATGCAGGCCGAAGAGCTGACCTTCGTCCACCGGGTTGAGGAACCGGAAAGCCTTGGACGACCCCCACGCAGTATGAAAGTGCGAGGGTCGACTGTAAAGGCCATCGAGCTTCAAATACCGGCATACCTGCACGAGGAGCTCCTGCACGTCCCGTCCGATCCCAAGTCCGGGAAACTGCTGCCCGGGAAGCTGGGGGCGGCTGGTGCTGAACGTCGCGACTGGATCCTGAAGCATGAGCCACTCTATGCTGATAAGGCGGAGCGGACCCTTCTCGTGAATTTCCTCCGGCGCCGTGAGGTTCACGCGACGGATGACGGCTTCGACAAGGATCTGCTCTTTCGCTGGAGCGGAGGCGTCGATCGATGGTTGGGTCTTGGCGGGAGACGATGGCGCTTGCGAGGTCTGAGCCGCCAGCCCCGCTTGCGCGCCGGGCCCGGCCTGCACTCCCGGGCGCCCATGAATGCGTACGATCTGATGATCCGGGTCGTCCGCACTGACGGATACGCGAAGGTCCTCGAACCCCCGCTGGCGGATCTTCTTGAGGATGCCGAAGCGATCGAGCGCCAGCTCCACGCCCTGTGCGGAGTAGAAGCCGAGCACGCGCCCCTGCCCCGTTTCACCTGGCGTTCCCGCGCCGAACATCCCGAGCCAGTCGGCGTCGCTGTCTCCGTCTTGAAACTCGAACGGATTGAGCGTGCTTGCGATCGCACGGTAACGCGCACGCAGCTCCGGCTCAATGTCGCTACGAATCTCGGTGTTGTCGGCGAGAAGGTACCGGATGAGATTGGCAGAGCACTCCCACGCCTGAGTACTGTATCCGCCAGCAAGCGTGATGACGAGTCTGGCGTCCGCCTTGCGGACCTCGTCGACGAGGAGGCGATCACGCTCGAACACGCCTTTGGGCGTGAGCGAGAAATCGCCGAGCCGGTCGAGTGCCAGCACGTCGTTACCCGCGATGTAAAACACAAGCGCCGGCTTGAAGTCCTCGAGGAAGACCGGAAGCGTCTTGTGCAATTCCGCCAGGTAAGCGTCATCCTCCGCGCCGAAGGGAAGCTCAAGCGCGGTGTAATTCGTCGGGTGCTCGTGCGTCCAGGCGGCGCCATGAACAGAGAACAGGCGCACGTCTTCGCGTCCCCCCAGAGCCATGACGTTGCCGTTTCCCTCGTGATAGTCGAGGTCAATAATCGCTATCCGGCCCGAGTACCCGTCGCGCCGAAGCACATTCACCGCGACCGCCACGTCGTTGTAGACGCAAAAACCCGCCCCCCGCGCTGGCTCGGCATGATGAAATCCCCCGCCAAGGTTGAACGCGATGGACGGGGGTGACCCGGCCGGGGGTAACTTGGGATGAGCCGTGCCTGAGGTGCCCGTGCCTGAGGTGCCCGCGCCTGAGGTGCTCGCGACGGGCGGTCCGACAACCGCGCGGGCGGCGGCGATGGTGCCTCCTACGGCGCGCCGCTGAGCGCGCAGCAACTCCTCCGTCCGCACGTCTCCCGGTTCCATCCCAAAGATTTCCGCCAGCGTCTCGATCCGCGTCGTCGCATCGAGATAAGCCTCCGTGTGCGTTCCACGCAGATCATCGAACTCCGCGAGCGGAGGCTGCATGAGGTCCTCGCGCTTGAGGAGTCCGTCATAAATCAGCCCGCCCGTGATGAGCCCGCCGCGATCCAGCTGAATGTCGAGCGCCCGCCCGCTCTTCTCCAAGCAAGGCGCCACGTACTCCGAGTGGTACCAGAGCGAAATCTCGCGATTGATCCGGCGGCGGGCGCGGCAGCGCTGCGCTCGAAGCTGGAGCCAGCGGAACGGGTTCAAGACCATGACTCATCTTAAGCGCCGCCGGCGCGGGGGTGCAATGGGCGTCTCCAGTTCCCCTGAAACTCGCTCTTGCAACGCGCTCTGCAACGCGGGCGCGGGCCGGGCGCGGGCACGGACGCGGATGCCTATCGCCGAAAACTGTGATGGCATCACAGAAAAGGGCGATAGGTCCCAGGGGGTATCGGCCCAATCTGTGATGCCGTCACAGAAAAAGGCGATAGGCCCCCCTCGCAGAAGCCTCGCCGGGGGCTGGCCCCCCCGACGCTGCAGTCCGATCTCT
>CAYOWB010000098.1:9682-12823 GCA_964407515.1 uncultured Bacteriovoracaceae bacterium | reverse complement strand
TGAGTCCTTGCAGAACCGCCTCGGCGCGCCCCAAACACGGTTTTCCTTCCATGAGACTGATCTGCACCGCCTTCTTCAAAGACTCCCCGGCCGCGACGAGAAACGCGGCCGGCCCACGCGAGACACCGGCCACCGGGCCCGCCCAGATGGAACTTCCCCAGGCCGCCGCCAACAACGGACTTTCCTGGATCAACAACTCGCAGGCCCGCATCCACGACAAGTCTGCGGGAACTCCGGCACGAACCAAGGCCAAGAAGCGCTCTCCTGCGCACTGGGCAGCAAGAATCCAAGGGCGTTGCGCGCGGGGCAAGCCCGCCCAGCGCGCGTTCTGAGCGAGCGTCGCCATCCAGGACGCTCCCATCGCGGCGAGAATGGCGGCGAAGAAACAAACGCCGATCCAAAGCCATGTCTGTTCATTCAAACCGGGAAGGAGAAAGTAGAGGGTCGTTCCCACCAACGGAACGAGCGCGAAACAGACCATCGCCTGAGCCAAGGACTGCGCTGCCTTGGCCCGCGCGTACTCCAAAGCCTCCAGGTGTTCCTGAGCCATGGCACGCAATCGCTTCAGAGTCGGAACGAGCGAACCCCCCTGTTTCCGAAGTTCGCCGATACTTCCCGCGGCTAGAGGCCCCCATGGCGCGGGAAGCGAACCGAGCGCATGCCAGCGGCCATCAGAAGGAAAAAGCCCCGCCTCCAGAGTCTCCTGGAGCTCATGAAGAACGCCGACCACGCGTTGCAGACGCTCACGTTCACGCGAATTCGAGAAAAGAGACAGGAGGCCATCGTCGCCACAAAAGAGCAGCCAGAGACCGCCAGACAGGATCAGGATTGCCAGGAGCCAGAGGAGCATCGGTTATCCGTTTGGGTTTGAGGTTTGGGAGGCGCCGGAGAGTGAGACGAGCGCACGGAGGCGAGCTGTGGCCCCCTCAACCGAAGTGTCCGACTCTGAAACGTCACCAATCAATGCGTTCGCCATCGCGGCCGAGAATAGCAATCGGCGTTCCAATGACGGAGCCCCGCTCCGGAGCCGGACCTATCCCGCATTTCTGTGATGTCATCACTGTTGTGGGCGATACCCCTCGGGACCTAGGCGCCAAATCTGTGATGCCATCCCAGATTTAGGCGATAGGCGCCGAAAGCGTCCGCGACGCCCCCTACTTCTTGAACATCAGAAAGACCGCCCCGACGATCATCCCGAAGGCCGCGAGATGATTCCACCGAAGGCCTTCGCGGAGATAGAAGACGGAGAACAGGGCGAAGACCGTCAAAGTAATGACTTCCTGAATCGTCTTGAGCTGCGCGGCACTGTAGTAGCCGTGGCCGAACCGGTTGGCCGGCACTTGAAAGCAGTATTCAAAGAAGGCGATTCCCCAACTCACGACGATCACGAGCAGCAAGGGCGCCTGCTTGTATTTGAGATGGCCGTACCAGGCGAAGGTCATAAAAACGTTCGAGACAGTCAAGAGCACGAGCGGTAAGAGCGGCCCTGCCATTCCTTCTCTCATGACTCACCCCTCTTCAGGCTCGTAGACCGCGCTACCCAGAGCCTGGATCACCCGCTCCACGTCTTCCAAGTAAGCCACCGGAATCTGAAGCTCCAGATCACGATAAGGAGTTCCCGGGGGGCAATCCAGCGTGGAGTAACTACAGATGCCCTCATGCGCCTCGAGGATCGCGTAAACGTACGCAGAGTCTTCCTTCCGGACCCGGATCCGCTTCAAAACCGCAGCATCATGAGTAGACATAACCTCAGCATCCCCTTATCCTGGATTATATGGCCTTCAAGCGACTTCTCGCTACCGTTTCCATCGTTATCCTAGCCGGTTGCACTACGGCGCAAAGAAAAGAAGATGCCGACCCGGCCGGCGCCCAGATGAGCGAGCTCCGCTCGATGCTGGTCGCGATGAGCACCCGGCTCGAGTCACTCGAAAACAAGGTTTCCTCCGTCAATGACAAGGTTGACGCGACGAGAGCCGGACTCGAGGGACTCGCTAAGAACGGCACGCCGACGACGGCCACGGTCGCCGAGCATCCCGCGGAAACCCGCGGAACTCCGGTCAACACCGCGCAAGCGAAGTCAGATCCGGAATCCGGCCTCACCCAGGACGCCGCGGTGAAGGTCTTCCGCGAAGCGATGATCCTTTTCAAAGCCGCGCGCTACCCCGATGCCGCCCTGGCCTTCTCGTCATTCCTGGAAAGATTCGCGGACCATCCTCTCGCCGGCAGCGCGCAGTTCCACATCGGCGAAAGCTACTTCCGGCAAAAAGAGTACAAACTTGCGATCCAGGAATACCAGCGCGTGCTGACCTCCTATGACCGCAGCTCCCGCGTCTCGGACGCGCTTCGCCAGATGGCGTTGGCGGAAGAAGCCGTGCGTTTGTCGCAGGATTCGGCGAAACACCAGCAGCTGCTGACGTCGCTGTTCCCGAATTCACCGGCGGCGTCCCTTTCCCGCGCAAAGCCCGCCAATGATCATGCAACCTCTCAGACGACTCCCGAGACGACACCCCATGACACCTCCAGCGAAGGGACGTCTCCGCCCCGCAACGAGGCGGCTTTGGACGAGCCTCCAATGACGGCACCCGCGCCCGAACAACACACCGCAGAGGAACACTCTCGATGAAAGAGCGCCGCTTGGCCTGCATCACTGCCTCCGCCGCCGGGCTCCTGATCAGCAGCCTCCTGATCAGCGCCATCCCTTGCGCGCAAGCGGCCATTCCGAACACACCTGAAGCCGAGGCGGCACGCCTGGCGAAATCCCTCAAACCGATCGCGGACGAGGACTGGAAGAACATCGCTGGCGCGCGCGTTTCCGAGCGTTACGAAGTCGCGCAGGGTGACACGCTTTCCGACATTTCCCGGAAACTCTTCGGCGATCCCAAGTACTGGCCCAAGATCTGGGCGCTCAATAACGGCTCCATCACCAACCCTCACCGGATCACGCCCGGAACGCAGATCGCATTCTCGGGCGGAACAGGAGTCTCACTTCCCTCCGTGACTCTGGGCGGAACAATGAGCGACGCCGCGCCGGCTTCCGCCGGAATGGCGGCGAAGTCCTCTCGCTCCCAGGAATGGAAGAATCTCCCGATCCAGAGCTGGGAACAGATCGCCAGCTGGAGCGCCGAGGATATCGCCAGGTTG
>CAYOWB010000098.1:9419-9672 GCA_964407515.1 uncultured Bacteriovoracaceae bacterium | reverse complement strand
CCCCCCACCGTGGACCCCGACGGCTTTGACCGACGTAACCGCATCGTGATGAAGAAGGCGGCAGGCATGGAACTCATCGCCGTCGCGGCGACCGAGAAGCTCCCGATCCTGGGCGAAGTGAAGAACGGCCGTAATGAGAATCTCTTCGTCACGATGGGAGATACGGTATTCATCGAACAGGCCGAAGACCTTCAGGTCGGCGAAGTCTACGCGATGACCTCCGGACCTTACCTGCTCAAGTCCACGAAGAGCG
>CAYOWB010000098.1:5892-9322 GCA_964407515.1 uncultured Bacteriovoracaceae bacterium | reverse complement strand
CACTTCGTCCCCCGCGGCTCGAAGCTCATTCGACTCCCCGCGCGTGTCAAGAGCGTGACCCCGATCCCGGGCCCCAACCCGATCGAAGGCGTCGTCATGATGGACAAGACGTTCTCGAGCGCCGATGCGGCTCAACACCGGGTCGTGTTCGTGAATCGAGGCAGCGAAGACGGCGTCCAACCCGGCATGGTCTTCCGGGTCTACCAGCATATCGATCCAGCCAACAGGAAGCGCATCACCGAGTCGGACTTTATCATCAATTCTGACATCATGGTGGTTCAAGTCAGTGAGAGCGTTTCGACTGGGATCGTAATTCGAAGTCTGAGTACGTTCCGTGAGGACGCCAGCGCCGTACTTCTCACCGACGTCTCCGACCTCCTGAAGAATCGGAATGTCCGAGAGATGAACCCCGAAGACCGCGCTCGGGATCGCGAGCTGGATGACCTCGATATCCTTGACCAGCTGGATGACGGCAGCGGACTCGGGAAGGACGAACAGAAAGAACTTCAGCAGCTCGAGCAGTGGAAGGAAAATCCCGCTCCGCCGCCGCCTCCAGTCCTCCCGCCAATGGACCCGGGAGCGACTCCGGCCGCACCTGAGGCTCCGGCAGCCCCTGAAGCTCCTGCCTCGCCTGATGCGCCAGTCATTGAGCCGCCCGCAACGGCACCGACTGAGCCACAGCTGCCCGACACGTCGCCGGACACCGGCACGGAGACTTCGATCAATCTGAATACCACCGAGGCCCCGGCGATCGAGCCGCCGTCCGAGGCCCCGCCTCCCCCTCCTGCCCCAGAGCTGGAGACAGAGGCCGAAGTCTCGATTCAGTGATCACTGACCGCATTCCGGACAAACGACGGTGAGAATACACCGCTTACTCGAGCACGCCACGTGCACAAAGCGCGGGAATGTCGAATCTTCGCACCGTCGTCCTGGAACGCCCTGAAATCGATCCACCGGAAATCTGGAAGGTCAGGCTCCCCGTCCTGAAGAAACTTCATCTCCGAGGAACGGATCGCGCTCTCGCGCTGCTGGAACATCTGCCCGAGCGAGGCCTCGCCGTGGTGGGAACCCGGCGTCCGCTCTCCAGATCCGTTGATCTGGTGCGAAAGCATTTGCTTCGGCTTTCCGGCTCCGACCTCATTATAATATCCGGCTTCGCGCGAGGGATTGATGCGGCCGCGCACCAGGCCGCCTTGGATGCCGGACTCCCCACCATCGCGATTCTAGGTGCGGGGCTGGAAGTCTGCTACCCCCAGGAGAACGCACGACTTCGCGAAGCCATCCTGGCGAACGATGGATTGCTCGTCAGCGAATTCGAGCCGGACGCCACGCCCGAGTCCTGGCACTTCCTGCAAAGGAACCGCCTGATCGCGGCCTGGTCGAAGGCCGTATGGGTCGCCGAAGCGGCAAACCCGTCGGGCGCTCTGAATACCGCCTGCTGGATGTGGAAACACGTTCGCCGTGACCTCTACGCGACGCCATGTTTTCCCGGCGACCTCCACATGACCGGAAACCAGCGACTACTCGAGACCGAGCAGGCCAAGCCCCTTTGGAGCCTTTCGGATCTCGGACAGACGTGGCTCCGGCTGGTGGATTCCGATCAACGACCCCGGCAATGCAGCCTGTTTGAAGCCGCTCAAGGAATGAGCACGGACGCAGCGGCGCTCACCGCGCGGGTGGACGAGGAAAGAGCGCGCGGCAAAGAGAAAATCAAAGCCACTCAAATGGACGCACTTCTGGATTGGAGCATTCAGCAAGGATGGTCGCCGCGCCGCTTCTTCGAGGCGCTGCGCAATGCGCTCGACCATGGAGCATTGTTTGACGAAAACGGTCTACTCTTGAAAAAGCCTACTCAATCCGTCTAAAGTCAAACCATGGCAAAGAAAGCCCTAGTCATCGTCGAGTCACCTTCGAAAGCGAAAACCATTCAGAAATATCTGGGGCGTGAGTACATCGTTAAAGCGAGCGTCGGTCACATCAAAGATCTCCCGAAAAACAAACTCGGCGTCGATCCGACCGACGGTTTTCAGCCCGACTACCAAGTCATTCCAGGAAAAGTGAAGGTGATCGAGGAGTTGAAAAAGGCCGCTGAAAAGGTGCCAGAACTCTACCTCGCAACCGACCCTGACCGCGAAGGAGAAGCCATTGCCTGGCACGTGAACGAAGAGCTCAAGACGCGGGGCAAAAAGTCTCATCGCGTGCTCTTCAACTCCATCACCAAACCGGCCATTCTGGAGGCGATGAAGAACCCTCAGAAGCTGAATTCGGACAAATATCATGCTCAGCAGGCCCGCCGAATTCTTGACCGTCTCGTAGGCTACAAGATTAGTCCCCTTCTCTGGGACAAGGTCAAACGCGGACTCTCGGCAGGCCGCGTTCAATCCGTGGCCGTTCGCCTGGTCGTGGATCGCGAAGCCGAGATCAAAGCATTCAAGCCCGAAGAGTACTGGGAAATCGAAGGCGTCTTTTCGAAAGACGGCATCGATTTCTCCGCCCGCCTCTTTAAATACGACGGCAAGGACCCGGTGCTGCCGAACCGCGCAGCCGTGGATGTCTTCCTCGGCGACTTCAAGAGCGCCAAGTGGAAGATTTCCTCCATCGAACAGAAAGAGCGCGCACGCAAACCCGCTCCGCCGTTCATCACCAGCCGCCTGCAGCAGGAGGCAGCCCGCAAGCTTGGCTTCAGCGCCAAGAAGACGATGACCATTGCCCAGCACCTCTATGAAGGTGTCGATCTCGGCGACATGGGCACGCACGGTCTTATCACCTACATGCGTACCGACTCCGTCCGCCTCGATCCAGGCGCGGTCGAAGGCGCGCGGCAATACATCGCCATCAAGTACGGGAAGGACTACCTTCCGGCGGAACCGAACGTCTACAAGTCCAAGAAGAGCGCGCAAGACGCCCACGAAGCCATTCGCCCGACTTCGCTGGAATACGAACCCGATCGCATCAAAGGCTTCCTGGAAAAAGATGAGCTGCGCCTTTACCAGCTCATCTGGAACCGATTCATTTCGTCGCAGATGCTCCCGGCGGTCTACGATCAGACCGCGGTCGACATCGAGAGCGGCAAGTACACCTTCCGCGCGACCGGCTCCGTGCTGAAGTTCGCGGGCTTCACTGCCGTGTACGGCGCGGAAGCCTCAGATGAAGACGTCGAGAAAGACGACGAACGCGCCCTGAAACTCCCCCCAATCAAGGAAGGCGACGCAGTCAAGGGCAAGAACTACGACCCGAGTCAGCACTTCACCCAACCGCCGCCCCGCTACACGGACGCGTCACTGATCCGCGATCTCGAAGAGAAAGGCATCGGCCGTCCGTCGACTTACGCTTCTATTCTCTCGAACATCCAAGACCGCGAGTACGTCGAGAAGCGCGAAGGCCGTTACTACCCCAGCGAGTTCGGCACCGTCGTGACGGAACTGCTCGT
>CAYOWB010000098.1:0-5861 GCA_964407515.1 uncultured Bacteriovoracaceae bacterium | reverse complement strand
AATCCTGAACACCGAGTTCACGGCCGACATGGAAAACCAGCTCGACGACATCGAGGAAGGCAAGGCCGACTGGAAAAAGACGCTCTCCAAATTCTGGAAGCCGTTCGAGAAGACCCTCGAACGTGCCAAGAAGCACATGAAGAACGTCAAGCGGCAGGAAGTCCCGACGGACATCCCCTGTGACCGTTGCGGCAAGAACTACGTGATCAAGTGGGGCCGCACGGGTTCGTTCCTCGCCTGCTCGAACTATCCGGACTGCAAGAGCACCCAAGACTTCAAGAAGGATGATCAGGGCAAGATCGTGATCATCCCGAAGGAGTTCACGGACAAGAAGTGCGAAAAGTGCGGGAATCCCATGGTCGTGAAGAACGGCAAATTCGGCAAATTCCTCGCCTGCAGCGATTATCCGAACTGCAAGTTCACCCAAGCCATCACACTCGGGATCAAGTGCCCGGAGTGCAAAGAGGGCGAGATCGTCCAGAAGCAGTCACGCTATCGGCGAGTCTTCTACAGCTGTAACCGCTGGCCGAACTGCAACTTCGCCGCCTGGGACAAACCCATCCAGCGCGAGTGTCCGACTTGCCACTATCCGATTCTGGTTGAGAAAATCACCAAGAAGCAGGGTCTCTCCTACCGCTGTCCGAAGAAGGAATGCGACTACATCGAGGTCATCGGACACGTGCCCTCTCCACAAGGGGAGAACGAGGCCGAAGCGGAACAAGCGACCGGCTAAAATCGGCACCTCCTTCTTTCGCGCGCGTCTGATTGCGGTTACCATTAAGGCATGCGTGCGCAAGTTTACCTGGCCGCGGCCGCCCTGACGGCTGCCGTCCCTCTTTCCGCCTCATCGGCGGCAATAAACGAGTTTGAGAACCTCAGCCTCGAAGAACTTCTCGACGTTAAGGTGAGTGTCGCTTCCCGTCAGGCCAAAGACATCCGGCAGTCACCGGGCATCGTGTCGATCATCACGCGCGAGGAGATCGAGGCTTCCGGAGCACGTGATTTGCTCGACATCCTCACCTTCGTCCCGGGATTCTTCCCCGCCATTGACGTCTGGCAAGTCGTCGGCCTCGGAGTTCGCGGCAATTGGGCCCACGAGGGCAAGGTCCTGCTGAACTTCGACGGTCACGAGATGAACGAGATCCGATACGGGACGCTGCAGCTGGGGGGACATTATCCCGCCGACCTGATCGACCGGGTGGAGATTCTTCGAGGCCCTGGCTCCGCAGTCTACGGCGGCTACGCCGAAACGGCCGTCATCAACGTCACCACTCGCCGCGCCGCGCGCGAAGAACACACTGACGGATCGATTCACCTCTCCGCAGGGAGGAGTCGGACGGTGTGGAGCCGCGGGGATGTCGTCGCGTCCGCTGGCCACAAGGAAAAAGACTGGTCCATCGACGTGAGCACGCACTTCGGCGGGAACCGTCTGGGCGACGGCGACTACGTCGACAATGACGGGGATCGTTTTCACGTCGCACAGGACTCGCTGGAACGCCCTTTCCTTCTCGCGATGAACGGACGTTACCGCGAAATGAACCTCGGGCTCGTCTTCGATCGTCTCGACGCCGATCAGCGGGCATTCTGGGGAGACACCCTGCAAAGACCTGTAAAAACGAGGCTTCAAACCACCGCGTTTCGGATCGACAATCGCTTCGTCCTCACCCCTCGTTGGAGCCTGACCCCGCAGTTCACCCTCAAGCATCAGATCCCGTGGTCCACACGCGACCCGATCCTCGACCCGATCAACGACCAAGACGACACCCGCCTTTACCGCGCGACGGCACGACTCCTGAGCACGTACGAAATCACCGAAGGATGGATTTGGGATCTCGGCGTCGAGCTTTCCGGCGACCGCGCCACCAATATCCACGAGGGGCGCACGTTCGCCAACGGCCGAAACGAGTACGCGTACGGAAACCAGGCCGTCTTTTCGGAACTGAGTGTACCAACGCCCCTTGCTCTTCTGTCCTTCGGACTCCGTTTCGATAACAACAGCGTCTTCAAGGATAACCTCTCGCCTCGAGTGGCGTTCACGCGCGAGCTCGGGCGCTGGCACATCAAAGGCATCTGGAGCAACGGTTTCCGTCCCCCCACCGTCGAGAATCTCATCATCAATCCGTCCATACGTTCCGAGAAGATCAGAACCTTCGAAGGAGAGCTGGGCTACCGGATCGGCGATGAATGGTTCTCCGCCGTGAACGTCTTCGATATCGCCCTGAGCCGCCCTATTATCTATGACGTTCTTCCGGACGACACCGAGGTCTACTTCAATGGCGAGCACTCGGGCAGCACAGGCCTCGAGTTCTACTTGCGTCAGCAGTCCGCCCGGACCATGACGGTGCTCTCTTACTCCTTCGCCAAGGCGCACGCGAAGACCCCCACTCAGTACGAAGTTCCAGGGCACTCGGGTGCAGCGCTCGGCTTCCCTCAACATAAGGTGACCCTCTGGAATTCCACCCGGATCTGGGGCGAGTCCCTGTCGCTCCGGCCCTCGGTCGTGTTCGTCTCGCGACGCTGGGGCTTCGAAGGTGGCTCCTCTCCGGATCTGGCGCTTCGCTCGTTTGATCCGGCGTGGCTCGTGAATCTGAATCTCAAGTACTCAAATCTGGTCGCGCCGGGCCACTCCGTAGCGGTGGGCGCCTACAACCTTCTGAATCAGGACTTCCGGCTAGCCCCTCCGTACAAGGCCGAGCACGCCTCGATTCCGCACGCGTCGCGCGAATTCATCATCAAGTACGGATACGAGATAACGCTGTGACGGGATACCTGAAACCTCTCCGCACTGCCGCCTTCGCGACACTTCTGGCTGGGGCGCTCGCCCTCGTCATGGGAGGAACGGCGCGTGCGGAACCAGCTCCTGACCGCGATGCGCGGCTCCGTGCGGCGTTTCTGTTCCAGTTCACGCGATACGTGGAATGGCCAGACATTCAAGACCGTTTCCGTATCCTGATCGTGAACTCTCCAGGCCTCGCTTCGGCTCTGCGCGAACTTCTGACGAACAAAACCTACTTTCTCGACGAGGTCACCCTGCCGTTCGAACTCAAAGAGCAGCCCGATGCTGCGTCGATCGGCGGTTATCAACTGGTCTTCCTCCCAGCGGAACAGCTCAAGCGCCTGGACGCGCAGAAACGTCCGGAGAGCACCTTGATTGTTTCCGAAGGCAAGGGACTCGCGTCGAATCGGGCTCACATCAGCTTCTTCGTGGACGGAGAACGTCTTCGTTTCGCCATCACGCGAAAACTCAACATGCCGTCCTCACGCCTGCGTGCGAGTTCCCAGCTCCTCAAGCTGGCTCTGCTCGTGGATTGATCCGAACGCCTAGTCCTGCACCAGATCCCAAGACGACCCTCGCGTCCTGAGAAAGAAGGCCCCGGCCGCAAGGGAGATTCCATTCCGGTACCGGGAAGAACTCAGGCCTGATACTCGCGCGACAAGGCGTGCTTGCGCTTACGGCGCTCGATCGCCAGATCCACGAGACGCGAGAGAAGCTCGGAGTAAGGAATCCCCGTCGCCTCCCAGAGCTTCGGGTACATGCTGATACTGGTGAAGCCCGGGATCGTGTTCACTTCATTGAAGTAGAAGGCGCCGGTCTTGCGATCCAGGAACAGGTCCGCGCGCGCCATGCCTTCGCACTCCAACGCCTGGAACGCCTCACGCGCCAACCGTTGGGCGGCGGCGATCTGATCCTGATTCATCTTGGCCGGAATCATCAGCTCTGCGCCGTTATCATCGATGTACTTCGCTTCGTAAGAGTAGAACTCGTGCGTCGGAGCAATCTCGCCAGGAATGGTGACAAGCGGCGGCTCACCGGCGATCGGATTCTCGAGAACCGCGATTTCGATCTCGCGTGCCTGAATGGCGCGCTCAACGAGGACCTTCGTATCGTACTTGAACGCATCTTCGAGAGCCGCACGGAGGTGACTCGCCTCCTTCACCTTGTGCACGCCAACACTGGATCCCATGTTGGACGGCTTCACGAAGACCGGGAAACCCAGCTCTCGCGAGATGTGCTCATGGGCGCGATCCACATTCTTCTTCCACGATTCCTTACGGAGACAGACGAACGGGACAATCGGTAATCCGGCGTCGCGCACCAGGCGCTTGGCCACATCCTTATCCATGCCCACGGCGGAAGAAAGCACGCCACAGCCGACATAGGCGACATCCGCCAGCTCCAGAATCCCCTGAATGGTCCCGTCCTCGCAGAGCGGCCCGTGCATCACGGGAAACACGACGTCGATCTTCATTTCGGAGCCGCCACTGAAATTCAGCGGAATGAGTTCGGCCCCCTCGTTCATCGGGTACGGAGGCAGCAGGACTTCGGGAGCGTCCTTCAAGATCGGGAGCGAGGCACCCGCCTGATCCACCGTCTTCAGATCATGCAGCAGCCAACGTCCGGCCTTGTCCACGGCAATCGGAACGATGTCAAACCGGTCACGGTCGAGATTCCGGATCACCGACGCGGCGGAGCGCAGTGCCACCTCGTGTTCACCTGATCTGCCCCCGTACAAAACCGCTACCCGGATCTTTTTAGAAGAAGCCATACGTAAGTCTTCCACTCCCCTGATTGCCTCAGTGGTAAAAAGTCATTACTGTGATTCTCATGATGATACCGGATTCCCGTTGCTGGGCAAGGAGCTCTGTTCCCGTTTCGATCGCGACTCTCGCGATCGCCATCCCACTGGTTCTCGGGCCTTTATCGCCGCAGGCGCTCGCTTGGGAACGTCACCAGAGCTTCATGGACCGGATCCTCTCCCATCCGCCTGACGCACTCCAGAAAGCCATTTCGGCTCCCTGCGGCCCGGAAGATCTCCAGACTGCGGCCAAGCTGACCGAGGAGCTGCGACTCAATCGCTCCATTTTATTCGCCCCCACCGCGCCTCTGACCTGCGCCAAGGGCACTCCCCTCACCGGAGTCATGATCCTGAACGGAGTGGTCACGGACGAGCCCGACAACGGAATGGATCAGGACCTGGACGCCTCGGCTGACCCGAAAGGCGAACGTAAGTACATGGGCGGGGAAAAGGGGCCGAACAGCCAGGGCTTCCGGCACATGCACTTCGGAGGCTGGAAGCCAGGTCGTCCGCTGGCCACGCTACAGTACCCCTTCAACGCCGTCGGACAGGCGCTTGAAAGGACGCAGGAGACCGCGCTGCTCGCGCGGGCGATGCTACGCGAAAAGAAAGAGGCCTGGGGCTACCGCGTACTGGGCTGGTCGGTGCACTACCTCCAGGACCTCACTCAGCCGTTCCACACCACCCAGATCCCGTCGTTGAAGATGCTCCCCTGGGAACGGATCGACTGGGCGAAGCCTGGACTGATCTGGGGAACGCTCGTCGAAGGAACCACTCAGAGTATTTCCAACTACCACCGCGCTTACGAAGAGTACGTCGCGACGAAAATGAAGGCCCTGGACCCATCCTTCGTCGCCGAATGCCTCAAGCCCTATGAGAGCGGAGAGCGACTCGGGTTTCAACCGAAGACCGATCCTGTGCGAAAACTGATTGAGACGGCAGCCGGGCGGAGTCGGGCGCGCGCGTCCGAAATCGGTCAGGCGGTCTATGAATTCTTCGGCCCGGAACTCAAGCGACGTGATGTGGATATCGCGCTCGGACGTGGACGCCCGGACTACGCGGACATGGCCATCAGGCCGGACTTGGTGCACCAGCGCGCCCGATTGGAATCCCTGACCTGTGAGGCACTCAAGGATACGGCGACAGCGTCGCGCGCGCTGATCGAGTGGGCGATCACGAACTAGCGCTCTGCCTGCGGGATCACTACGGCGAATCACGGGCGGCCTGGGCCCCGGGCTCTCAGGGCACGGCTCATCGCCACGTTCACGCCTGGGGAGGCTTCTC
>CAYOWB010000097.1:8250-12824 GCA_964407515.1 uncultured Bacteriovoracaceae bacterium | reverse complement strand
GGGGCCTGTACTCCGAGACGAATGTTCCGGACTTCGCTGGAGAGAGCCAGGCCGAAGAGGCTCATTTGTACGACGGGAACCACGAAGAGCAGGAGCTTCATCCGTCTATCCCGGAAAGACTGCCTGAACTCCTTGCGGATGAATCCTAACCACGTGCGATTCATGGCTCGAGATCCCTCTTGAATTTCTTTACTGCGACGGTGACGAGGAGCAAATTGAGCAGGAAAAGCATGCTGAATGGCACCGCCAGCTCGAGAAGCCCAGAATCCTTCAGAAAGGTGCCACGACTGATGATCATGAACCAGCGAGCCGGCATGATTCCGGTCAGATACTGAAAGAAGATCGGCATGTTCTCGATCGGAAAGATGAAGCCTGACAAGAGAAGGGAAGGTAGTAGGCCGGATACCATGGCGACCTGCATGGAGAGTTGCTGGCTGCGGATCACCACGGATATGAGCAATCCCTGCGCCAGGTAGCTTGAAACGAAGAGTAGGCAACCGGCCCCGAAGAGAAGGTGGCTTCCTCTAAAGGGAACTCCGAATCCCAACCTGGCGGTGAGATAGACCAGTGCGAAAGATGCCATGCAGAGGATGGTGTAGGGCGCGATCTTCCCCAGGACGATTTCCAGCGGGTGAAGTGGCGTGGAGAGCAGGAGTTCCATGGAGCCGTTCTCCCACTCCCGTGCCACGGTGAGAGAGGTGAGGAGAATCGACAGAATCGCGATGATCACGACGGCGAGTCCCGGAACTACGAACCAGCGGCTGTTCAACTCGGGGTTGAACAGAAATCGGGTACGGATTTCCAGTGGTGGGCGGGGAGCCGTGACTTCCAGGAATCTTGGGGACGCGGACTGCCGAAGCGCCCCGAGATACGAGACCACCACGCTTGCCGTCGTGTTGTCCGCCCCGTCGATGAGGAACTGGACGTCATTTGGATGATCCCGTCGAATGATCATTCCTGCCTTTACCTTCTCGGACTGGAGCTCCGCGAGCACTTCCGAGGGAGACGCTTTCCCGGTCATGTTGAAGTATCCGGAACTCTCGAAGATGCGGACGAGTTCTCGGGATTTGGGCGATCGATTCCCATCGTAGTAACTGATGCCGACGTTTCGAACGTTAAAGTCAATCGCGAGGCCGAAGAAGATCAGGAGCAAGATGGGAAAGCCGCATGCGAAAGCCAAGGTGAAGGGGTCCCTGAGAATGTGGCGTACCTCCTTCCGGAAGACGGCGACGGCGCGCGTGAATACGAAGCTCCGGGGTGTCATGCGCCGTTCTCCTTCGTGGAGCTGCCCGTCACTATTCGAAGGAAGACGTCCTCGAGCGTTGGAGGGATGGCGCGTGTCGAAAATACTTCGGAGTGAGCACGCATCCAATTCTGCCAATCAAAGGCTTGGGAGAGTGAAGCATGGTAGCGCATCCCGTAGGGCTGAAGGTCTGCCCCCGCGTGCCGAAGGTGGGCGAGGGCTGCCTGTACGGCCGCCGTATCCGCGTCCGCGACCGGGGTTAGCTCGTAAAGCGGGGTAGGAAATGCCTGTGTCTTAAGTGCACTCGGTGAGTCGAGAGCGATGATTCGTCCTGTGCGCATGAGCGCGATCCGTCCGCATTGTTCCGCCTCGTCCATATAATGAGTAGTAACAAACACTGTTTTCCCGGCGGCCGACATGCTTCGGATCAGTTCCCAGAAACGCGCGCGTGCGGCTGGAGTCACTCCGGCCGTCGGTTCGTCCAGGAATAGGATCTCCGGATCGTGGAGGACCGAGGCGATCAGGGCGAGTTGCTGCCTGACACCTCCTGGAATGTCTCGCACGAGAGAGTCCATCTTCCATTCAAAGCGGACGAACTCGAGCAGCTCCTTACGACGTTTGCGGTAGCCGGCTGGATCGAGTTTTCGCAGGCTGGCGGTGAAGTCGAGGTTTTCCGCCGCCGTCAGGTCATCGTAGAGCGTGAACTTCTGCGACATGTAACCGACTCGACGTTTGACCTCGACCAGATCTCCCGAGAGATCCTGGCCGGCGACTCGTGCCTGACCCGCGGTTGGGGATAGAAGCCCGCAGAGGACGCGGATGGTGGTTGTTTTTCCCGCGCCGTTGGCGCCGAGGAATCCGAAAATCTCGCCGCGAGCCACGTCGAAGCTGATGTCATCCACGGCGGTGAACTCGCCGTACCGGACAGTCAGGTTGCGAACCGAAACAGCGGCGGACGTCATGGTGTCGCCCCCTCGAACTTCAGAAAGAGGTCATCGAAGCGTTGTACTCCCGCTTGCTCCAAGATGTGACCGGGGTCTCCCGACAGAAGCAGCCTTCCGGCCTGCATGAGATGCACCTTTCCACAGCGCTCCGCCTCGTCCATGTAGGCCGTCGAGATGAGGATCAGGATCCGCTGGTCCATCATGGCGTAAAGAAGCTCCCAGAGCTCACGGCGGCTGATGGGGTCCACCCCATTCGTGGGCTCGTCAAGCAGGAGGACCTGGGGCGAACGGAGCAGGGCGCACATCAGGCCGAGCTTCTTGTACATTCCTCCCGAGAGCTGTCCGGCGCGCCGATCGGCGAACTTCCCGAGTCGTGTGATGTCCAGCAGTCGCTTCCGGCGCTCCCGGTATGCGTCCCTGGGGATGCCGTAGAGGTCTCGGAAGAAGTCCAGGTGTTCCGCGATGGAGAGATCGGGGTAGAGGCTCTGCTGCTGAGGCATGTAGGCTACCTTCTCGCGAATCTCTCCAAAAGAGAGTGTGTGGCTGGTGGAATAGTAGCGAATCGTTCCGTCGGACGGTCGTAGCAGGCCGGCTAAAGCCCGGAGGAGTGTCGTCTTTCCGGCTCCTTCGGGGCCGATCAGTCCGTGCAGCCGTTCCGGCTCGAACTCCGTGCGGAGGCGATCCAGCGCCCGGGTGGTCCCGAAACGCTTGGTTAAGTCTTGGACCTTGATCCCGATCAAAGTTGAACCTCGACAGTCATGCCCGGTTTCAGAACTCGGTCGGCATTCGGAAACTTGATCTTGATGCCGTGAACTAGGTGAGTTCGTTCCTCGCGGGTTTGGACGTTCTTCGGGGTGAACTCCGCTTCCTGCCGGATGTGCGCGATGCGCCCTCTAAAGTTGCGTCCGGGGAGTTCGGGCGTCGTAGCGGTGACTTCCTGATTCAGCTTCAGTCGCGCCAACATGGGCTGGGCGACATAGATGACCGCTTCCACTTCGCTGAGGTCGGCGAGGGTTAGAAGGCGCGTTCCGGGGTTCACCAGCTCGCCTGCTTCCTGATGGGTGGAAAGGATCGTTCCTGCTCGGGGCGCTTTGATGGTGCACCAGTCGATGCGAAGCTGGGTGTCGTCCCGCCGGTTCTTGGCGCGATCGAACGCCTCTTGTGAGATGGAGCCGCTTTCGCGCAGCTTGGCGGACCGATCGAAGTCTTTGCGTGCGATATCTGCGGCGAGTCGCAGATCCTCGCATCCGAGCCGGACCAGGACTTGTCCGGCATCCACGTCATGTCCCTCCTTCGCATCCATGGCTTCGATGACGGATGAAACGCGGGCGGAGAGGGTGACCTCGACCGCTTCGATCGTTCCGGCATACAGGAAGGTGTCGCGCTTGGCCCACCAGACGAAGGCGCCGATCAGTGAGAGAAGTGTCACTGCTCCGATGATTCGGATGCGTTTCTTATTCATGTGAGGACTCCTTGCGGCTCATGTTTTCGAGCAGTGCGAGCTGATTGAGGATCTGCACTTGCGTACGTGACCATTGAAACTCGCTCTCGATCTCCCGGACGTTCGCCGCCTCCACGTCCAGGAAGTTCGATCTTCCGTTGCGGTAGGAGTCGTAGACGAGCTTCGCCAGCTCTTTGGACTTCTGCACGTTGTCGTAGGCCAAACGCTCCTGTTCGCGAAGCGCGATGAGCGTGTCGCCCGCCTTGTTCCAGTCGCGCACGAAGTCGATGTTTGCCTGAGCTCGACGCGCTTCGGCCGCGATCGCAAGCGAGTTCTTCTCGGCGACGTCGCGCGAGATTCTTCCCCCTTCGAAGAGGGACCAGTTCAGGCTCACCGTGAAGGAATTCTGATGGACTTTTTCCAGATTTGGGCCGTTAGGGTAGTCGAGGGAGGAGCGCGCGCTGAGAACTACCTTCGGGAAGTGGTGCTGGCCTGCCGCGCGTGCCGCGAGACGTGAGGCCTCCTCGGATTGTCCGAGGGCCTGGACCAGCGGGGCCTCGGCGGGAGTCTCCTTCTCGAGTCCCTGGTTCATCGTCTGCAGGGTCTCGTCCATGGACTCAGCTGCTACGGTGACGGTCGGCTGCGCGATTCCATCAGGAAGCGGTGAATCGATGATCGGATACGGACGTGAGAGATCCGAGCTTCCGCCGATGCCAGTGAGGGCGTGGAGGTCCCTGAGGGCGGCCGCCAGTTCGGAAGTGGCCTGGATCAGCAGTCCCCGGAAGTTTAGCTCCTGTTGCCGTGCGGTCACTTCGTCCATTCGGCTGCTTGCTCCGGCGCGCACCCGGTTCATCACGTCCTTGACCTGGGCCTGGGCCAGCCGCAACGAGTTGTGGAGCTGGATTACGCGGCGGGAGGCGAGCTGAACTTGAAAGACCGCCGTTCT
>CAYOWB010000097.1:4203-8240 GCA_964407515.1 uncultured Bacteriovoracaceae bacterium | reverse complement strand
GCTTGAAGTCGAAGCTGTCTACGGCGCGCGTCGTCCTCGAAGTTCCTGGCGCGAGCGGTTGCCTTGAGGCTCTGCCAGGTAAAGTAGGTGGCGCCCGAGTCCCAGACGTTCCAGGTGAGAGTGGGGCCCACGGAATACGTCCAGTCGTCACCGAATGGGACGGTGCGGGGTGGACCTGGGACAGGAAGCGTAAGATTGGGAACCGTCGTGACGTAGCGAGCAGTGGCATCCAAAGTCAGTCGCGGCCAGAGGGTGCCACGGACTGAAGCCGCGCGGTTTTCCGCGGCTAACTGCTCTTGGGCGCTTGAGGTCAAGACGGGGGATTCCTGAAGGGCTCTGCGAACGGAGTCATCCAGCGAGATCCGGAGCGTTTCCGCCGCGAGGGGGGTGGAAAATGCGATGAGCAGAAGTGCTGATCCGGAAATCCAGGTTCTCATGACGATCTTCCGCTCTTCTTTGGTTTTCGATTCCTGGGTTTTCGGTTCCCGGCGACCGTCCTTTTTCGTGGCCGGTCAGGGGCGAGTGCCTTCAAGATGAGCTCCACCCGTGTATCGAGAAATGAATCCGAGGCGAACAGCGACATGATGCCGGGGATCACCGGGCCCAGTCGAAGGCGCGCCGTCGCGTTCTCCATCGCGCCGAGAAAGATGTGAGGCAGAGCGATAGACCCGAACATAAACGGGGCCAGTACGGGCATCGGCAATCGATTCAAGTAACCGTTTCGTTGACATTCGAGGATCAGATCCCGGGTAATCAGAAGGTGACGGGGGAAGTTCTTCAGGGCGAAGGCGATCGTATCGGGATGTCCGGCAAGCAACTCCTTCATGAGGACTAGAAGCAGGGTCCGATTGTCCCGGCTGAACTTTCCGAAGTACTTGAGTGCCTGGGTGAGGCGATCGATCGAAGTCTCGCCTTCTCGGGCCTGAACCTTGAGGTTCTCCAGGAAGTCCTCGTAAAGCGCCTGCATGACAGTCGACAGGAAGTCCTCCTTGCCCTTGAAGTGGTAGGCGAACATCCCCAGGTTCACCCCGGCCTTTTTCGCGATTTCCCGCATACTGATCTGGCTTGTGGCCTTTTCCATGATCAGCTGCTTGGCGGCCTGAATGAGTTTGAGATCGGTGTTTCGTGAAGGTCTCGACATAGGAATACTATACGACCGTATAGAAAAGGCCGCAAGCTCGATTTTCTTGTGCGCCAGTGTGCCCTGATTACGCCGATTTAACGAGGTCCGCACCCTGGCTGAGCAGTTCATCCTGAACCAGAAGTGCCGGGATTCTGCGGGCAGGTCGACGGAGCTTGGAGGAAATGGCGGCGCAAACGCCCGCGGCTTGCCCGGTGGCGAGCGCGATTGCCGTCGCTCGATAAGAAGAGTGGGCCTCGTGAGTTCCCGATATGCAGCGGCCCGAAAGGATGAGCCCGTCCACGCCTTGGGGAATCAGACTCCGTAACGGAATGTCGTAGGCCTCCCCCGGCGGAAGCCGCTTTAGATTGGTGCCGCGTCCGTTCGGGTTATGGATATCGATGGGGTACGTGCCGCGCGCGATCACGTCGTCGAATTTCCTGGCTTCAAGCACGTCATCCGCCGTGAGGATGTACTCGCCGATAAATCGGCGCGTTTCGCGTACACCGATGTGCGTGCCGGTCTGCGTGACCCAGGATCTGGCGAAGCCCGGAACGTACTTTCGAAGAAAGTGGGCGACCTGACGGGCTTGTTTCCGGCTTTCCATTTCCGCGTAGGTGAGGTCCCAGACCTCAGTGCCGAGCACCTTGAGGACACGGGTGGAATTCACGGACACTTCAGTCTCGTGGGGTGTACCGAAGAACAGAACGTCTTCGCGGGGAAGTTTCAGGTCACCCGCGCGCGTCGCTTTGCGGACGAGGTCCCAGAGACCGTGCACGCCGCGCCAGTCGGCCGGATGTTCGCGGACATAGGTCTCGAACGCATTGCGATTGAAGTCCGCCACGCGGAACCTGCGAGTCATGGGTGGGACCAGTCCGTCTTCCTTACGTCCGATTTCAAATGGCGCTCCAGCGTGCGCCGCCACATCGCCATCACCGGTGGCGTCGACCACGCACTTTGCTCGGACTGCCATCGGCCCTGTCTTGGTTTCGAAGACGACGCCTTCGACGGCTCGGGTGATGGGATGGGTAATCGTCCCGGATGCGAACGAGTGAAGCAGGAGCTGGACGCCCGCTTCTTCGAGCATATCAAGGGCGCACCACTTGAACACCTCAGGGTCGAAGGGGACGACGTAACCCGTCTCGAGGGATGGCTCGATCGCTCCTCCAGCCAGTACCAGTCGTTCGATCAGCGAGGTCACTACGCCACCGGCCGCGGGGTGTCCGGTGCCGACGTCGGCCGGATAGAAGGTCAGTTTTCCGAAGCGCGGAGGCTGAGGCTCGCCGCGTACCGCTCTTTGAGTGTGGAAGGACATCAGCGGCATGACGAGCGCGGCAGTCGCGTTACCGCCGAGAAATCCGTATCGTTCAGCAAGGATGACCTTGGCTCCGGCGCCGGCCGCTCCGACCGCGGCGCCGAGTCCCGCCGGGCCTCCGCCCACTACGAGGACATCCGCTTCGCCGGCGACCAGGGCCTCTCGGGCGGGGAGGGAGATGAATTCTCGAACTGTGGGACGCCGAAGTGCGGGCATAGAGTGAGTCCTCTTCGCTAGGCGGTCTTTCTTCGTGAGGTTCGGAGCCGTTTCAGGAGATCGATGGCCAGACGATTAGTTTCTCGCGCTCGCTCCTGCAGCGTCAGAAGCCAGCGGTCGATCTGCGATCGGATCTGGTCCCGGGTGTCCCAGGAGTAGTCGATGTGCGCCAAGAGCCGTCCGGCGTTGACCAGATGAAGCGGCGGCATATCCATATGAAGCTCTTCGATGAAGCCCGCCACTTTGGAGGCGTACGGCAATGCCACGAACGGAACGCGTTGAAGAGCGGCGAAGATCAGGAAGTGCAATCGCATCCCGAGCGCGAACTGAAGGTGTTGCATCAGTGATAAAAGCTGTCCGGAGGTGAGGTCTTCATTCAGGACATGAGCGCATTGTGGACGCAGCATCTTGGAGACGACCGCGTGCGAGTGCTGAAGGTCGAGGACATTGCGTTCCATGGGGAGAAACACGATGTCCGCGTCGTAGCGGTCGACCATGTAGTCCGCGGCGTTCGCGATGAGGTTATGGTAGTGCTCGACATTCATGTCCGGAGCGGCGGCTCCCGGCTCGCGTACGGAGAGTGCGATCAGGTTCTTCGAGGGGCCGGACCGAAGGCGTGGGATCAGATCTTCGGGGAGAGGTTCCGGCTGAAGCAGGAGTCCCGGGTCGGCCGTTACGACGATGTCCCGGTGAACGCCCACCTCCTCGAGGATTTGCTGAGCCCTCCGTTCGCGGACCGTGACCAGGTCCGCTCCGCAGATGCAGTCGCGTACCATGCGCTGCGCTCCCGGGTCTTTCAGCGGGCCGGCGCCGACCGCGTAGATCATGACGGGTATGTCATGCTCCAGGGCTAGTTCCACCTCGCGCAAGAAAAAGCGAGCTTCTCCGTCGAAAAGGATGCCGCCTCCGCCGAGCAGCAGCAAATCAAGCCGCCGTACCTCGAGTTCCGCCTCGGACCGGGTCAGCTTTCGGATGGAGACTGCCCGCTCGATGGAGTGGCGCTTCACGGTGTCCGCCGCGTTTCTGGAGAACACTGTGATTTCAGCGGGAACGGACTGTCGGAGTTCTCTGATGATGCCCGCTAGAATCGCCTCATCGCCCAGGTTCAGGCCTCCGTAAGATCCGACGATTCCGATGTGATAGGGGCGCTCTATGTCCGTCATGGCGTAGTGCCTCCGGGAGTCTGATTCGCACAAATAATGCCATTGGTTTTAGGGGGTTGACACTTTGCGCGATAGCGTCTATCTCGGGGGTCCGACTCGAGTGGGGGTCGATTAGGAGATCGAAGTGGAACCTAGGGATGTCGCCCGGCAGCCGGATCTTTGCCCGATGACTGGGCTATCGATCGCGAAGAAGAGTGAATGGACGGACCTTCCTCTGGCTGAC
>CAYOWB010000097.1:2177-4189 GCA_964407515.1 uncultured Bacteriovoracaceae bacterium | reverse complement strand
TTTGCCGTGATTGCGGGCTGCATCTTATGGAGCCGTCCGTCCGGAAACGCGTCCAAGGAAAGCGTCCCGAGTTATTTCAAGGCACGCGAGCGGGTGTTGCGCGAGGCAGGGCTCTGGACTCGTCCGTACGCGGAGATCTTCGATTGTTCCCGTATTGGCGCACATTTCAATAGCGACGCCCGGGTCTTATTTTCCAAAGCGATGATTTCGGAGATCCGCCGTGGCTTCCTGCGCGGAGTGTGGGCGTACGAGGCTCCGCCGATGCTTCGCATGATCTTCCGTGTGGCGGCGACCCTTTATCGTCCCGATGTTCCGGTGCAAGTGGAGTCGTCGTATGAGATCGCCTTGCGCCGTGCTCTCGCCAGCGTTTCTTTTCTCGATCTGACGAAGGACTTCGGCCTCACCAAGCGCGTTTCCAAGAGAGAATGGTCTCTGGAAAAGCCGGATTACAGTATCCGGTTCGAGGTCATCGATGACGACATCATATACAACGAAACGTCGGGGCACTGGCGCAAAGCCTACGTCGATGATGTCGTGAACCTCTATCTTCGCATTCTTGAAGAGTCGGGGGCTCGCGAGCGAGGGTATCACTACCGCATTGCGAACTGGGCCAAGGTTCGCGTCAGCGAATGGCAGGCTTCGCAGTACTACAACTCACGTCTCGCCGAAATCTATAAGACACTGCCCTGTCGCATGGGTGTCTTCTACAATTTGAACAGTACTCTCAGAACGACCATGGGGATCGTGCGGCACTTCCAACCGGCCCGCATCGTTCTGGCCGGATCGTTTGAAGAATCCATGCGGCTCATTGTGAAGGACCGTTGCAAGCGCCGTTCTGCGAAGGGCTCCTGGCTTGCGCGTCTCGGAGTGCCGGGCTTCAGGAAGGAACGGGTCTACACCGAGTCGGAACTCCGGGATCATGTGCGTGATCTACTCGCCCACTTGGGGCGTATTAACTGGAATGTTCAGGGAGCTGCCGATGGTGCGGTTGACGCCAGTCACCCCTTCAGGGCGATCTACGATGCGGTGGGGATCGTCAAGTACGACTACGATTATCTGTTGAAGCGACGCGAAGAGATTCAGCTTCAGCTCCTGCATTCCGAGAAGCTCGCCTCCATCGGGCAGCTGGCCGCCGGCGTGGCTCATGAGATCAATAATCCGCTTGCCGTCATCCTGATTCACGCGGAGTTCCTCAGGGATCGATTGGCCGTTGAGGGGATTCACGACTCCTTCGCGCAGCGTTCAATCAAGATGCAGATCGCCAGCGTTGAACGGATCGGGAGAATCGTGAAGGGACTGGGGATTTACTCCCGTGTCGATCGTGAACAGAAACAGCTCTTCAACGTGCATCAAGTCGTCCGTGAGACCCTATCCCTGATCGAGGCGATCTTCGCTAACGAGGGCGTGAGAATAAAGACGGACCTCCGGTCGACACGGTCGACCGTCCTTGGGTGTCCGGGTAAGCTCCATCAGGTTTTAGTGAATCTCTTGTCCAATGCGAAGGACGCGATGCCGAACGGTGGGGAGATCCGCTTGGCTACTTTCGAATCCGACAAGATGATCCGCTTGACGGTGGAAGACCAGGGGGGCGGTATTCCTGCCGAGCACATGAATCGCGTTTTTGATCCCTTCTTTACGACCAAGCCGCCAGGAAAGGGGACCGGACTGGGGCTTGGAATCGTTCTGACCTCGATGCGTGAGATGGATGGAAAGGTCGAGATTCAGTCCGAGGTGGGCGTTGGAACGTGCGTCACCCTCCTGATGCCGATTCAGGCTCAAGGTGAATTGCACGCGCCGGTATTGAAGGCGAACCCGAGCCGTGAGTACTCGTGGCTGCGTGGGCGTGTTCTCGTGGCGGATGACGAGAAGGATCTGCTCGAGATCATCGCGGGCTTCTTGAGGAGTGTCGGTCTGGAGGTGGACTGCGCGTCCAATGGGATCGAGGCGAGCCAGCTCTTGAGTCGTAGCCGTTACGACGTCCTCGTTACGGATCTGAAGATGCCGGGCCTGAG
>CAYOWB010000097.1:0-2167 GCA_964407515.1 uncultured Bacteriovoracaceae bacterium | reverse complement strand
CCAGGCGCGCGAGCAAGAGGGATTGAAGACTCTGGTGATCACAGGGTCGCTTGGTGCAGGCCAAGAGTTGGAGCGTGAGGCCGCGGTCGATGGTCACATTAACAAACCGTTCGGAAAGGGTGAGATCTACGACGCGATTTCGCGTGTTCTATCCCAGTAACTGAAGCCCGGCGATCCCATGGAAGCCGGGGGAGCCGGGCTGAGAAAAGAAAAAAGGCCGCCCGTGCAAAGCACGGAAGGCCTTTTCCGAGCCGGTCAGCTCTGGAGAATTGTCTTAGATGCGGTACACGGCAGCGAGAGCAACCGTCGAGTTGTTGGTGCTGCTGCCGCCCGAGGGCTTCGTCGAGTCAAACGTGTAGTCCGCCTTCAGCGTCATCGCCTTGGTCAGCTTGTACTGAGGGCCGACGGTGAGCTTGTACTGCTTCGTTCCAACCGCGGCGACCTTGTCCGTCATTTCTCCACGGATGCCGGCGCTGAGCGACTGGTTGAAGTTGTAGGCAACCTGCGCCAGGAGTCCGATACCGGTTTCCGCGCCGGCAACGGCCTGCTTCAAAGTGTCGAACTCGAAGTCGAGCGCGAAGTCACCGATGTCGCCACCCGCCATGAGGTTGATGAACATTCCGGTGTTGTCTCCGACCTTTTTGGTGAGGAAGCCGGCAGACAGGCGATAGGGCTTCGGAGCAAACGCCAGCTGGGCGCCAAACTGCATGTTGCCGCCCTGGTTGTTGTTGGTGTCCGAGAAGGTCGTATCGAGCGACTCATTGGTCACCATCGCCCGCAGCATCAGGCTCGGGGCGAGTTCATACGCGCCGAGCAAGCCGGTGTGGGTCACCGGAAGGACGGTGCTCTGAATCAACCCAAAACGGGTGAAGCGAATGTCGGCGGAGTCGTTGAGCTCGGTGCCGTAAATCGTGTCAAAACGCCCCAAGGTCAGGTCGAGCCCGAAGCTGGTCTTGTGAGCAACGTAGAGCTGACTCTTTCCACTGTTGAAAAGGCTGGCGTTTGAAGGGTTGAGGGGCAGGTCAACCATCACGCGCGTGTTGTCCATTTCGTGGCTGACATACAAGGCGGCGTCGTAAATGTTGAAAGCCTGACGGCCTTCCTTCATTTTCTGCTGCCACTGATACTGGCCGTCCACAAAGCCACCGACCTTCGTTTCGGCGGCGAGGACACCTTGCGCGAACAGGGCGATCATCGCGACGAGAGCGCCCTTCAGAAGATGCTTCTTCATACTGTAGTTCTCCTTCCAATTGTTTTTTTGGGACTACACGATCCATGATGAGCTTGTTTTCGGATGCGTCAAGAATTCGATCCTAAAAAAACTGACTCGACTGGGAAGAATTCTACGCACCGCGAAGCACGCGCTGGTTCCAAAATGGGAGCACCTTGAATGGGCCCGCGCGCCTCGAGTCGCATGTTCACGGTATGGCATTTGCTCTTCGAAACGCCCCATGAACGTTCTCGTCGTTTTCTACAGCATGACTGGAAATACTCTGGAGTTGGCAAAGGCCGTCAAGGATGGCGCCGAGGAGCATGGCGCGGTGGTGCGGATGCGTCAGGTGCGCGAGCTGATTCCTGACTACGTTTTCAGCCGAAAACCCGAGCTTTGGAGAACGAAAGAGGCAATGAAGGACATTCCCTTCGCGACGAACGATGACTTACGTTGGGCGGATGGCGTCGCGTTCGGCTCGCCGACGCGCTATGGGAATATGTCGGCTCAGCTCAAGGAGTTCATTGACGGCACGGGTGAGCTTTGGATGAAAGGCGAACTGGTCGGAAAAGTAGCGACCGTCTTTACCTCCACCGGTACGCAGCATGGTGGGCAGGAGAGTACGCTACTCTCCATGATGTTCCCGTTATTCCATCTCGGATTCCTCGTGCAAGGGCTGCCGTACGCCGAGCAACAACAGATGGGGATGGAATACATTCACGGGGGAAGTCCCTACGGCGCTTCTTCCGTCTCAGGTCCGGACGGAACCCGTCGTCCCACGGACAATGACCTCACGCTGGCGCGCGCGGCGGGGCGACGCCTCGCTGTTTCCGCCCAGGCCTTGAAGCAGGGGCGTGAAGTTAGCGCGCCTCAGGCTGCTTGGCGGTTGCTCGCTGGATAATGTCATCCACCGAGGCGGGCAAATCCGGGCGCGCAAGTTGCAGCGATGGGAGAGGA
>CAYOWB010000096.1:6835-12905 GCA_964407515.1 uncultured Bacteriovoracaceae bacterium | reverse complement strand
GGCCAAGGCACTTGAGCGTGACGCGAAAGTGCCGCAGGCGAGTCCCATCACCCCCAGCCCGAACGACGTAACCCCATTTTCCGTTCACTTTGTACGAAAGCAGGGGGTACGTGCCGCCACGTACCTGCGAAAACCGTTCAGGGTGAACGAAAACAGCATGTACGTCTTTTTTGCGACGCCGCCGTCCCCCTGCAGTTACAATACACGCATGAAGCCAAGCACAGCCCTCAGGGTACTCGCCCTACTCCTTACGGCGTCCTCTGCCTCTGCCTCTGCCGCTGCCGCCGCTGTCGCTACCACCGCGGCCGCAACATCCCCCAAAGCAACCTTCCACTGCCCCGATGGGAAAACCATCCAAGCGACCTTCGTCGGCCAAGAGAAGGTTCGGCTCACCCTTCCCTCCGGCAAGAAAGTCACCCTCCCCCGCGCAGCGTCCGCTTCCGGCGCGCGCTACAGCGACGGCAAACTTACGTTCTGGAACAAGGGCGACTCCGCACTCCTGACCCGGGCAGATCCGGTCCAGGGAGAAGAGACTCTCTACGAAAGCTGCATCGCCCGCTAAAAAGGAAAACGGCCGGACTCCCCTGCTAACCGGGCGCCCAGCCGTTTCCCGTTCATGACTCAAACTGGCACCTCGCGTGTCTTTGCCGGTGTCTGTGCACGTGCCAGTCGCGGCAGGTCTACCACGGCACGTTTGGCGCGGCAGACCTGACACAAGGATCCCCCAGCGTTACTGCCGAAGCATCTGCTGCCAGGACTCCTTCGCCACCTTGCGAGCCGCCTCGCACTGTTCCGGGCGGAGCCCGTCCACGGTCGGCGCGTAGTACATGAAGTTTCCGGAATCGTCATCGTGGTCGAGCCCCAGATAGTGCCCAAACTCGTGTCCGACGATCACCGGATCGGTCCCGTACTCTTCGCGGACCACGACACCATAAGGAGAGCTTCCCGGCATGGCGGTCCATGCGGCATAACTTCCCGCCCAGGGTCCGGTCACGGCCAGCAGGAAGGTATTCTCACCCGCATAGGCCTCACGAATCTCAGACGCCTGATTCTGAGCCTGTGCTCCGAACGCAAGCCCCTTCTCGGAGGGGTCCACGTCCACGTATTCGTCCACCTGGAAGCCGATGTTGCAGGACTTCCAAATGTCATTGATCTTTGAGGTCACTTCATCCGCGCGTTCGCGCGTCAGGGTCGGCGACCCATTGGAATCCTTGTAAGCGACCACCTTCACGCCGATGCAAATTCGTTCAGGATCGCCCGTCACGCAGGTATTCGGCGACGACGGATTTCCACTCATGTCCTTTGGCGTCTCCCCCGTCTGCTCGCTCGTAATGGAAGCAATCTCTCCGGGAGAGCCACTGGCACCGCTGCAGCCGGCCAGTCCCAATACTGACATCGTGACAGCGGTTACATACGCCTTGTTCAAATACATCACTCGATGACTCCTTTCGTCTCGGAAGTATTTTGGCGTGATACATAATTTTTACTGAGAAGCCACAGTCACAAATCAAGCGGCTACGAAAAAATTCATTCCCGCTCGCCATCCACCAGCGGCACGGTGAAGCTGAACTGCGTGTGAGGAACCTTGCCGTCGTAGGACAAATGCCCCCCGTTCGCCTCCACAAGCCCCTTGGCGACGCTCAGCCCAAGTCCAACGCCCTTGCCGAACTCTTTCCCCGTGAAGAAAGGATCAAAGAGATGGGCCGCAGCCCCGGGGGAAACCCCTTCCCCGCTGTCGGCGACCCGGAACCGCACGAACGGCCATTCCACACTCGCCGTAAGCGTTACCCACCGGTCGCCATCCTGGAGCTCCATGAGCGCATCAAAGGCGTTATCGATAAGATTGAGTAGCACACGAACGATCTCTCCCCGCTGACAGAAGACTCGAGGATCAGAATCCAGAAGCTCCACGTTAAACCGAGCGCCGCTCCGATCGAAACGAGACCGGGAGAGATGATGCACCGTCCCGAGGAGTTCATTGACAGACACTGGCACAGCGGAAATCCGCGCCGCCACTGTCGTCAGATCCCAAAGCGCAGAAGTGATCCGGCCAATTCGCTGGACCATCTCCTCGATTCTTTGGAATCCGGCCCCCATTCGTGACTCAGCGGAGGTCCCCTTCACCCAAGGCATGAGCTGCTCGGACTGCAGCAGGATAATAGCCAGCGGATTATTGATCTCGTGCGCCACTCCGGCCGCCATCCGGCTTAACGCCTCATACTTGCGATTCGCCTCGAGGCGGACCCTCTCCTCGACCTGCTTCTCGAGTGCAGCGGCATTGGCGAAGACCGACATCGACATGATCAACACGAACGCAATCAGAAAGCCGATCGCATTGACCGTGGGATTCGTCCAATTGTAGACAAAAGCGAAGTCGAGCCCATGAAGGCCAACCAGGAAAGTGATGACGGCAAGAATTCGCACAGTCGGATTGTCCAGCCTCCTCCAGCAAAGCACCGCCCTGCCCCCATGAAACAACAGGGGCGCATTCACCCCAATGGAGAGCGGAAGCGCGGTCAGCCAGTCCGGAGCTCCGGCTAAAGCAGCGATGCATGCCAGGACAAATCCACCGATAAACAGAGGAATCAACACCCTGGCCCTGAAACTCGGCTTATTTGGATAAGCCTGCGCAAGAAGAAGCAACCAGGCGAGCGACGCCGTGACGGGGTACCCCATCACCAAAGCCAGCGCCCGGACGGCATAAGGCTGATTGATGAGAGGCACGAGAGCGACGAAGTTGAGGAGGCTGGCCAACCACATCGTGAGCAAGGCACGATTGATCGCAGTCCGGTGGCGCACATAGAGCGTGGCGGAAAGCACCGCATTCGCTAGAAGAAAAATTGCGCCGATCAGTAAGCTGCCCAAAGAAAACTCCCCGAAAAAAACGTCCTCGTGCCATACCGCGAGTAACTCCAAGCGGCAATTCTTATCCCTAGGAACTATTCGCAAGTAGTGAACGAAAAAGAGGACATGCCAAAGTTTCTGCCGACTGCCTCCGAGATCGCACCCGCGCTACGCGATCCTTTGCTCCCAGGAGATATTCCAATCGTTAAGCCACACAAGCGGACGGCAGGAGCATCCGACAGAGGAATATGACCGCCCAGCGGTTAGGCCACGCTCCCTGCACCTCCGAAGAAGCCGAACGTCGACGGGCGCACTTTCATCTTGGAATCTCAGCAGTAATCGCGGTCGGCATGGTCTTGGGGTCCCTCCACTTAAAGGCCAAACCAGGGAGGGAGCGCAGTCCGGACCGGGCAGTTTGTGCGTGCCGGACAACTCATCGGCTACGCCGGAAACACCGGTTTCTCAAACGGACCGCATCTGCATTTCGAAGTGTACCGGATGAAGGACGAAATGCCGGAGAGCATCCCTGTCACCTTCCGAACCGCGCATCAGCCTATCGCTACCGTCGCGGTGGGTCAGTATTACGCTGCGGCTGCGTTCCGCGAGTAGCAGCATCGCAATCGCGTCATGCCGCCCTCTTCTGCCACTACGCATCCTAGGACCTCTATTGCGGACCTCTATTGCAGTCCGCTGCCCGGAGGCCTACCATAGAAGCCACTATGAGCGTCTGTAGCGAGGAAATCGTTCTTCACGGTCACATCATCGACTCCTGGACCCTGCCGAAAGTCTTCAACACGGTCATGGATCTCGGAGGAAAGTTTGAGCTCCTGGACATTCAGGTCGGTCGCGAAGTCGACAAACCCTCCTTTGCCCGGCTCAAGATCATGGCGGACACGGACCTGGCCCTTCAGGAAATCCTGACTGCCCTTCAGCCGTTCGGGACCGAAGTCGTTTCAGGTGACGATGTGGAGACCGTGCCGGCACCTGCGAACGGCGTTTTGCCGGATGGATTCTACTCCACCACCCACATGCCGACCCAAGTCCGGCTCAAAGGCCAGTGGGCGGACGTCGCAAACACGGAGATGGACCTCGTGATCGTGGTCGCCCCGGACAAGACCGGTGCGCGAATGGTTCCCATGGGAGAAGTCCGCAAGGACGACCTGGTGGTGATCGGTCACGACGGCATCCGGGTGCAACAGCCTGAGCGCGCGCGCGGCCGGGAACTCTTCTCATTCATGGCAAGTTCGGTCTCCTCCGAAAAGCCCAAGCACCTGGTCATCAACGAGATCGCGAAGAAGATGAAGGAGACACGCGCCAAGGGCCGGAAGATCCTCATCGTCGGTGGCCCGGCAATCGTCCACACCGGCGCCGCACCCTACCTCGCCCGGATGATCCGCGCCGGGTACGTTCAAGTTCTCTTCGGCGGAAACGCCATCGCCACCCATGACGTCGAAGCGGCACTGCTCGGCACTTCACTCGGAGTCGCACTGAAGAGCGGACAGCCGGTGGAAGGCGGTCACCGCCATCACATGGTGGCCATCAACGCGATTCGCGCGGTGGGAAGCCTCAAAGCCGCCGTGGAAAAGGGCATCCTGCGCGAAGGCATCATGTATGAGTGCGTGAAGAATCACGTCGAGTTCGTCCTTGGAGGCTCGGTCCGCGACGACGGCCCGCTACCCGACGTGATCACGGACATGGCCGAAACGCAGCGTCGTATGCGCGAAGCCATCAAAGGCGTCGACATGGCGCTCATGGTGGCGACGATGCTTCACTCCATCGCGACGGGCAACTTGCTGCCTGCCGCGGTCAAGGTCGTCGCCGTGGACATCAATCCCGCTGTCGTGACGAAGCTCGCCGATCGCGGCACGTTCCAGGCTCTCGGCCTGGTGACCGACGCAGAACTCTTCATGCGCGAACTGGCTGAAGCGTTGGAAGTATAAGCTGATCAGCGCGGAATCCGGCGTCCGTGGGATTTGAAGATCATCTTGATCATCAACAAGTTCACCACGGCGAACCGAAGCAACTGCCAAGGGAGGAACGTTCGCCAGAACAAAGTTCCGCGGCTCGGCTGAGTGGCATAGTGCCAGTGTCCGTACGGCTCATGTCCCATGACCTTTTCCTCCGTCCCTATTCAGGAATAATGGACCATCCGGGAAGTGCCCGGGCCTTGTACATGAACATATAGTGCAGGATGGTCTTGATCCAGTGTCCGGCCAGCCCGATCTCTCCGAACGTGTGACGAAGGTCGCGCCCGTAGGGGGCGTACCTGCGATAATCCGGCACCACCGGATACATCGTCATCGAGGCGGCGGTCCCATTAAACAGTCCGTTACCCGCCGAGGCCAGGCAGGCGGCGCCGACCTCAGCGAGAGATGCCGTATTGCGGGCCAGATCATCGCCAGTTCGGATCATCTCCGCGATGCTCTTGGCCACGGTCTTTCCCATGATAGCGGATGGCATTCCCGTCCGCGGCGGAGACGGTGCGATCAAAGTCCCCTTGGGCGTTTTCATGGGCTTGGAGATCTGGTGAGGCGGCGCGAATGCGATCCCCACGGCGAAGAGATTGCGATACTTCGGACTCTGATACGTACGAGGCCAGTCTTCGGGCTTCCAATCGTCATAGGACTTCCCGGAGTAATCCCCATCGACCTTCATGAAACCGCTCGGCGCGAAGAGTTCTGGCGTCAGGTCCTCGCCATTCTTCCCCGTAGCCTTCAATCCGACCCCGGAGAAAGGAGGCAGAAGCATCGCGAAGTCGAAGGGGAGCTCGCCTTCAGTCCCGTCCAGGAGCTCATAGTGCAAAGCACCCTTCTCCACCTGGCGCACATGCGCCCGAGTCAGCCATTCGATCCCACGTTCCGCGAAGAGCGACTCCGCGAATATCTTCCCGGGCACCACATAGCCCCCACGTTTCAGATGCAGCCCGCCCACTCCGAAGTCGCCCAACTCGTACTCGTTGGTCAGAAACAGAATTCTAGCGCGATCTCGAACCTTCTGGCGTCTCAGCTCGAACTCGAGATTGAAAACATACTCGAAAGCCGCCCCTTGGCAGGTACACGTACCGTGCCCGGTACCAATGACGAACGAGCGATGCTCCCCGCGCTTCATCCGCTGAATCTCCTCATGGAGTGCCTTCGCAGCGTGGGTCGCGTGGTCATGCAGGCATACCGAATGCGTAAACCCCTCGGGTCCCAATCCTGGCGTGGCTCCGAAGGGTTTACGCATT
>CAYOWB010000096.1:6519-6825 GCA_964407515.1 uncultured Bacteriovoracaceae bacterium | reverse complement strand
CGAAGTTCAGCTTCGGACCCGTGGCATTCACGAGATACGAATACTCCAAAACCTCACGCTGCCCCTCCCTTCCAGGAAGAGTCGACTCGACCTGGACGCAGGGACCGCTTTCACCTCGACCCTCCGGAAAGATCTCGAGTGCCCTCGCTTGAACGAATTCGATTCCGAGACGGTCATAGACGGGCTTGATCTCGAACGTAACATCCTTACTCGTCATTCGTCCGACACCGACCCAGATGTTCGAGGGTATCCAGTTCCAGAGGCGATTCGGCGACACCACCGTCACCCGCCACTCCTTCGGCAGGC
>CAYOWB010000096.1:2150-6509 GCA_964407515.1 uncultured Bacteriovoracaceae bacterium | reverse complement strand
GGAATCTGCGCAAGAAAAGCGCGGAGGTGTGCCCAGACAGTCCAGCCCCGAGAACCACGATTCGCTTCGTCATTCCTCAGATTCTATCCCAAATCCAGCAGCCTGAAGTGAAGCCCTTGAGAAGTAACTGTGAAAAGATCTCGTCGCCGTTTGGGGCGGAGGGTCCGCCCGCCGCGGATCCTCCGCCCTTGGTTTACACCGCCAGCCCTTCAGTCGCACGCGGGCGCTCCTTCCTCGCGGCGGCGCTCTGCTGCTGGTCGGTCAGAATGGCGGATACGGGTCGGCCATAGGGCAGCTGTTCCAGCTTGCCGACCACGACTTCTCCGCCGCGGCTGAGTACCAGCTCAGCCAGATCGTCGAGGAGATCGTCATCTTCGGAGTTCAATTGCATGGGATGGAGCTGCACCTTTCCCGTGGTACGGTCCATCCGTCCCCAGAATCTGACATCCTCGGCGACAAAAAGTTTCTTGATGCGCCCCTCAGCGGCAGACCGGGCGATCTGCTGAAGGGTTCCAAGCGTGAGCTTACGATCCTGCGCATGAAAATACTCGATCAGCGCCGACTCCACTTCACGCAGGTAACGCGCTTTAATTCTCTTGCGGGCATCCTCGCAGTACTCCGCCGCTCTCTCCTTCCGGAAGGAGAACGCGAGCGGGGTCCGGTCGATGCTCGAGTACCCCAGTTCGTCCGAGACTTCCTTCAGAACCTCGCGGTTGCCCACCAGGTACATCGGGGTATCCGTATTCGTCACGTAAGCCCTCAGCCACTCATCAATCCAACTCAAAGTCTCGCGCAACGGACGGTAGTCTCGCTTCGCCAGGCCGTCCGTGACCTTGGCAGGAAAGAGGGCCCGATCCACGCTCTGGAAAGACGCGAGGCTTCCTCGATAGAGTGACGCACCTTCAGAATCGACACCCAGCAGAAAGAACCGAGAGTCAAGCCTGGCCCACTTGATCAGCGGCTTGACGTGATAGCTATTCGCCACGACGCAAAGCCGATCCACTTCAAACGGGAGCGTCAGGACGCGGAACGTTTCCTGTGACCGGAAGATGCCGATGCTGTATCCGGGCTGACCGATCAGTCTCCCCGGCGTGGCGAATTCACGCACGGGCCTCAAGAAGGTCTCGATCTGAAGCGGCGGCAGACGCCTCTTGAGATAGGCCTTCGCCTCTTCCACCATGCACCTCAGCTCGGAGCGCAATTCCTCAATCGCCCTCGGAGAATCTCCTACCGAGAGGTAGATGGTCAGCTTCGGCGTGCTCGGGTCTGTATGGATCGTGTCACGCAGACGATCAGTAATCTCGATTCCCATGGCATCTCTCCTTGATCGAATGACTTCCTGCCTCTGATTCTGAACAAAGAAGAGCCCTGAGGAAAATCGATAATCTTGGCGCTATACTTCCATTAACTCGAAGCATCAAATCACGCGGAGCGCTCAGTGCGCCCGACCGTGCGAGCATAGGAGAGGACTGATAAGATCCGCCCCTATGCTTCGCTCATCTAGCAGCCATCTGTGGTTCGGAGTGAGTCTGGGAATTCTGGCGTTCGGGTACGGGACTCTGCTTTACTCGCGTGCGACAGGTCACCAGGTCTTCGGCGAAATCATCGAGCGCGCGGATACGAACGAGAAGATCGTCGCTCTCACCTTCGACGACGGCCCGAATCCTCCCTTCACGAACCAGGCACTCCAATCGCTGGCGCGCTACGATGCCAAAGCCACATTCTTCATGGTGGGACAGCAGATTGAGAAGCATCCGGAGACCGTACGCGCGGTCATCGCTCAAGGTCACCAGGTAGGCAATCACAGCTACACGCACCGGCACCTGGTCTTCAAGCCTCTCTCCGTGTATCGCGACGAAATCGAAAGGACCGACCGCCTGATCAGAAACCACGGCTACACGGGCGAGATCTTCTTCCGATCGCGCGCGGGGATGAAGCTCGTCGGACTGCCATGGGTCCTCTGGCAACAGGGGAAACGCACCGTCCTCTATGACATTCGGTCGACCCCACGTGATTATCGCCGGCCCGCCCCTGATCGGATCGCGCACTCCATTCTCGAGAAGGTCCGTCCTGGCTCCATCATTCTTCTTCACGATGGCGGCGGCGACCGCCCCGAAAGCATGGCCGCGGCCGAGACAATCCTCCGAGAACTCACGCTCCAAGGCTACCGATTCCTCACGGTAAGCGAGCTGCTGAAGCGCTCGCTCCCGCGCGCGCCTTCCTTCCCAGCGATTTAGAAAACGATAAGTCCCCGATCACACGCCAATCACGCCGAACGGCCTAAAAAAGTTAGTCCGCTGTGACACTTTTCTGACGCCTCTCCGTATCACCTCATATCAACAACACATCACTCAAACACGGAGGTGAGAGATGAGGACACGGAAGCTCTATGCTCTTTTCATCGCGACGACGGCTCTCGGCCTGTACGCCTGCAACGGCACGGAACAGGCGGTTCACGTGGAGCCCGACTGGATCCACAACGAAGACCCGCAGCCACAACCGACTCCGACACCGACTTCGACCGCCACGCCTCCCCCGGTCGGGAAGCTCTACACAGGCCCGGACGAAGTCGCCAAGTACGTGAACAAGTTCGTCAGCGACGCCCAGGCGCAAGGGGTCGACGTCACTCCAGACATGAGGAACCCGGGCCTGGTCATCCAGATCGCCAGCCTGGATTACGTGGAAAGTTCCGTAGTGGGCCTTTGCGAGACAGGCACGAACATCCGACGCGTGACGTTTGATCCGGACTTCTGGAACACGGCCTCGGAGGCTCAACGCGAAATCCTCGCTCACCATGAACTGGGGCACTGCGTGCTGTACCGCGGGCATCGTTCGGACATGCTTTCCTCGGGCGTTCCGGCGTCGATGATGTACCCCTCGGTCTTACCGACCTCCACATACCAGAACAACTACGCGCACTATCAGAGCGAGCTGTTCACCTACGGCGCGATGGCGACCACGGCGGACGGACTCCTGCCTGAAACCGTCCATATCTGTGATGGCGAACACCTCTAGGAGGCGACATGAGTTACGCATCACTGAAAATGTCACAGGCGAAAGCATTCCTGACAGCTGGCCTCCTTCTCACGCTCGTCTCCGCCTGTAACGGCGGCGGGGATGGTGCGAGCGGTGAACCGCATCCCAGTTCGGTCCTTCCGGGTACGAGCCAAAGTGACCCGAAGAATCCGCCGATTTCGAAAGAGCCCACTTACTCGATCGACGTGATGGTATTCAACGGCACGGGGGTTTCGACATCGGACTGGCAAACGACGGAGCAGATCGTGAAAAGCCACGGATGGAGCTACCGTCTGGTGAACTCCGAACAGCTCAACGCGATGACCCTCGACGAGATCGCCGCCTTCGGCGTGATGATCGTCCCCGGCGGAAGCGGTGGAACGATCACCCGGAGCCTGACGGCAGAGACGCAGCTCCGCGTCCGAAAAGCGGTGCGCGATCGGGGCGTGGGCTACGTCGGATTCTGTGCCGGAGCTTGGGTTGCGGTAGGGCCTGAGGCCGACACTGACGGAGTGGCCTCGTACGGAATCGCGGTCGCCGAAGGCGATGTCCTTCCGTACTACTATCCGAATGGCACGACTGCCCAGGCCGTCATGGCGCCGGTCACCTTCGCGGATCAGTCGATGCGCTATCTGGTCTGGTGGGGAGGCCCCGCGACTCCGGAATGGCGCAACGGAGTCGTCGCACGCTACGCGACTGGCGATCCAGCGATTTCCCAGACCTGGTCGGGCAAAGGCTACGTGGTGATCTCGGGACCACATCCTGAAGCGCCCCAGGGCTGGCGCGAGACGGCCGGATACGATTCCGACGGACTGGACTACGACATCGCCATCGACATGATCACGGCGGCCTTGAACAAGACTTCACTACGGACCTTCTAAGTGGACTGGCGGATGCACTCGGGCGATTGGGGTCCGGCATCCGCCAGATCCCAATCGCCTATTCTACCCGCTGCACACTCAACTTTTCATCGCCCGCGATCCATACTGACTTAATGTTCACGAACTCGTGAATTCCGAAGTCACTCAGCTCGCGCCCGAAACCCGAATGCTTCACGCCGCCGAAGGGCAACCTCGGATCGGAGGAAACCACCCGATTGATGTAGGCCATGCCGGATTGGATCTCGGCGATGAACTGGCGATGTTCCTCGGAACGAACACTCCAGAGGCCCGCCCCCAAGCCGAACCGGCTCTCGTTCGCCAGATCAATGGCATGACTGAGATCCCGAACCCGGAAGAGCAACGCCACTGGTCCGAACACCTCCTCGTGGTACGCGGGCGCATCACGATGAATTTCGGTCAACACCGTCGGAGCGTAGTAGAATCCGGGGCGATCGATGCGATG
>CAYOWB010000096.1:0-2054 GCA_964407515.1 uncultured Bacteriovoracaceae bacterium | reverse complement strand
GCACTCATCGGACCCCCTACCCGGAGGCGCCTCATCGCTTCCGCCATGCGTTCTTCAAACTCGCGATAAATCGACTCGGCGACAAGGAAGCGTTTGGCCGCCGTGCACGACTGACCGTTATTCAAGGTTCTGGCATGAACCGCTGACGGGATCACCTTCTCGAGATCCACGCCTGGCATCACGATAAAGGGATCACTTCCCCCGAGTTCGAGAACGCACTTCTTGATGACTCGGCCTGCTTCAGTCGCCACTTGCGCACCGGCGGAATCACTGCCGGTCAGCGAGAGTGCTGCCACTCTCGAGTCACGGATAATGGGAGCCACCTGACGCGATCCGATCAGGAGCGACTGAAAGACGCCATCAGGATATCCCGATTCTTTGAAGAGATCCTGGAGCGCGAGCGCACACTGTGGAACGCTCGAAGCGTGCTTGATCAGAATCGGATTTCCCGCACACAGGGCGGGAACTGCGAATCGGATGACCTGCCAAAACGGAAAGTTCCACGGCATGATTCCGAGAATGGGGCCAAGCGGCTGAAATGCCACGAAGCTCCTTTGCCCTTCCGTCTTGACCTCGCGATCCGCCAGATAGGCGGCCGCGTGTTCGGCGTAGAACCGGCACGTCCGAACGCACTTTTCGACTTCTTCAATGGCCGCGCGAAGGGGTTTGCCCATCTCACGCGTCATGAGCTTTCCGTAACGCTCCTTGGATCGTTCGAGAGTTTCGGCCAAGCGCCCTGCGAACCCCGCGCGCTCATCCGGGGGCCTCTTCTTCCAAATGTGAAATGCGTCCCACGCCCGAACGAGAGACCTTTCGATCTGATCGTCTGACAGGGGCGTGAACTCCTCGAGCTTCTCGCCGTTTGCCGGATTGATACTTTGAATCGCCATGTCGGAAGGGCGTTCAAGATCTTTGCCGCGAGATCAGGTCTCGCTCCGGCTCCTCGTCGTCAACTCATCTCATGCATTATTCACGATCAGCTTCAGCCGACGTGAGTCGCGGATTTGCTGAGCCAGCTTCTCTTCCGCTTCATCGTAGAGTTCCTGAATCACTTCCCGAAGAAGGCAGTCCAGCTCGGCCCCAGGAGTCTCGCTGTGTTTCGCGAAGTGGACCAGCAAAACCTTCAAATGTTCTTTCACAAGTGCGCTCGGCGACGGTTCCATCATGAGTCTCGCTCTCTTTGCACAGCAGTTCGCAATGCCTACCCTACAGGAAACTTGCAAAAAGCAAAGGCTGGCCGCGTTGCTTGCACCGCACTGGACGCAGCTGCTGCATCAACTCGGGTGCGTCACGGAGACGCTTACTCCGTCTTCTTCAATGGTGCTTGTGGAAAATAGATCCGGATCTCGTCGTCACTGAGCTCCCTATACGCGCCCGACTCGAGTTCTCCGAGTTCAAGACCACCGTAGGCAACCCGCTTGAGGCGCGTCACCTCATGGCCGGACGCCTTGAAGAGGCGCCGAATCTCCCTGTTCTTTCCTTCGCTCAAGCGGACCACGAGGTGCGATTCCTTTCTGCTCGCTTTGACGATCTCGACGCCGTCCGCTTGCAGCTTCTCGCCCTCATCAAGGATTCCCACGCAGAGGCGGGTCGCGGTTTCGGGAGTGACTTTTCCGCGGACGGTCACGACGTAGACCCTCTCCACGGCATTCGCCGGATCCGTCAACCAGGCAGACAGACGGGTGTCATTAGTGAGAATCAGCAAGCCGGTGGTCGCCCAGTCCAGCCTCCCGACTGCGTGGAGATGCACCCCGGGTTCCTTGATCAACGAGAAGACAGTGGGACGACCCTTCTCATCCGACCGAGTAGTCACGGTACCGCGCGGCTTGTAGAGGACGAATGAACGGCGATCAGCCAGCGCCACTGCCCGGCCACCGATTTGGATCTTGGCGCGCTCGGGAACTACCCACCGGCCGGGGTCCCGCACGGTCCGCCCGTCCACGGTCACCTCGCCCGCTAGAATCAGCTCACGTGCCTGGGTGCGAGAGGCTAGCCCGAGCTTCGACAGAGCTCGTTCCAGCGACACCTGCCCTGGCCTGCGCAGCAGACGTTTC
>CAYOWB010000095.1:2095-13002 GCA_964407515.1 uncultured Bacteriovoracaceae bacterium | reverse complement strand
CAAGAAAAAGAAGGTCAAGCTCTTGTTGCTTCGGGAACTTAGGGACTCAGGTGTCTTGGGTGAGGATCGACCGGGCCGGATTTTGAGGCGGATGTACCATTTTGCTGCTGCCCTCGAAAATCACGCCTTCATCGACTCGCAGGCTGGGGGTGAAGATATCGCCCCGGAAGATCGCCGGCTGATGGATTTCAACCCGGTGCTTCGCCCGAATGCTGCCACTCACTTCCCCGCTGATGATCACGGTGCCAGCATCGATTTGCCCTTGTACACGGGCTCCTTCGCCGATGATTAACGTGTCGGGAGTGTAGATTTCCCCGCGAAAAGTGCCGCTAATTCGAACGGTCCCCTGAAAGCAGAGCTTCCCCTCGAATTCGCAACCCTGGTCAATCACTCCGGTGACGTCAAACTGCGTGACCGGTACGTTGAGATCTACTGCGCGCCCCATACCTTCTCATTCTGCATGGCAGCGAGAAGACGTTCAAGCTCTTGTCTCGTACTATAGTGAAGTACGATTTTGCCGCGGCGCTCCGAACCCTTAATGTCCACTCGAGTTCCCCAGGACTTGCTGAGATCCTGGGAGAGCGTGGCCATGCGGGACCTGAGCGGAGACCGTTCGACAGGCTTCTGTTCCACGGGGCCGTTTTCCGCCGCACTCGCTTCATTCTGCCGCTTCAGCTCTTCCACAAGACGCTCTGTCTCGCGAACACTCAAGCTTTTTTCGACGATTTGAGCTCTCGCCCGCAAGCGCAGTTCATGGTCTTCCAGTCCGGCGAGGGCTTTACCATGACCGTATGTTAGGATCCCGCGTTTGAGGTCGTCGATGATCGCTTCGGGCAACCGGAGCAGGCGCAGATGATTTGCGACTGTAGCGCGCTCCTTGCCGACACGCTTCGCAGTTTCTTCCTGCGTGAGATTGAACTCATTCATCAGCTGGAAGTATGCGAGCGCTTCATCGATGCAATTGAGATCCTGGCGCTGAACGTTTTCAACGATCGCGATCTCCAGAGCCTCACGGTCAGTCGACTTACGAATCACGATCGGAACCTGCTTCAGGCCCGCCAACTTCGCGGCGCGCAGCCGGCGCTCGCCCGCGATCAGTTGGTATCCACTTGCAGTCTTGCGAACTACCAGCGGCTGAATGATCCCGTTGGCCTGAATCGAGTCAGAGAGTTCGAGAAGTTTAACATCGTCAAAATCCCGACGGGGCTGGTACTGGTTGACGGCGATCTCATCGACGCCAATCATGCTGATTCCCATGTGGCGATCGCGGCTCGCGAAACTCGGTTCGCCAGCAGCCACCGCGCCCTCTGGAAAACTCGGCGCAGGCGGAATACTCGCCGCTGGAGTCGCTGCACCCGGAAGAAGAGACGCCAAACCCTTACCCAATACCGACTTCTGCACTTCTACTCCTCCAAAAGACTAAATCGTCGCCTCAGCCGGCGCAGATTTCTCCACCGGCGCCGTGTTCGCTGTGGTCAGCGGAAACGGCGGAGGTACGACGACCTTCGGCTGATTGTGGCTCAAGAGTTCCTTGGCGAGATTGAGATACGCCAAGCAACCCTTCGAATCGATATCATAGAGCAGAACCGGCTTGCCGAAGCTCGAACACTCGCTCAGGCGAACATTTCTAGGAATCACCGTCTCGAAGACGTTGCCCGCGAAATGCGTACGGACTTCCTTCACGACCTCATTCGCAAGCTTGTTGCGACCATCGAACATCGTAAGGACAATGCCTTCTTCCGAGAGGCTCGGGTTCAGGCTCTGCTTTATTAAAGAAACCGTGTTGAGAAGCTGACTCAGACCCTCAAGGGCGAAGAACTCGCACTGAAGCGGAACAAGGTAGCTGTCCGCAGCCGTGAGCGCATTGATGGAGAGCAAGCCCAAAGAAGGGGGGCAGTCGATCAAAATGAAATCGTAGTCACCTTTGATCTCCGCAATCGACGCCTTGAGCTTCGACTCGCGGGCGAATGCGCTGACGAGCTCGATTTCGGCGCCCGTGAGATCGGTGTTGGCCGGCGCGACGTACAGACAATCCATCTCGGTCGGCAGGACCACCTCGGACATCTTCGCCTGCCCAATCAGCGCGTGATAGATGGTCTTCTTCTCGGCTAACGAGGCGCGATCCACACCGAGTGCCGAAGAGGCATTTCCCTGTGGATCGAAATCAATCAAAAGGACCTTTCGCTCAGCAATCGCAAGCGAAGCTGCCAGATTCACCGTCGTGGTGGTTTTCCCAACGCCGCCTTTTTGGTTTGCTACGGCAATAACCTTGCCCATGGCTCCCCCGCACGCCTCTCTCTGTTTTACCCGCAGGATCCGCCGCTCTGGGGGGCACCTCTTTCAAGGTGCCCCACAAAACTAGCGGTTGTGGTTGTGTGGGTAATCAATGCTTATTTAAAAATCTTTCGTCGCAGCGGCGACTACTCTTCAAGGCTAGCCGCGAATATTTACTGTCGCAACAGGATTTTTCTCTGAAGCGTCGTTTTTTGAAGTGTTCCACGTGGAACATGCATGAAACGACCGCCCGCCCGCTCTCTTGCGCTCTGTGTTCATCCAATGTTCCACGTGGAACATGTGGGAACAAGCAGCTCCGCGCTCAGCGCCCTCGTGTTCCACGTGGAACATTTGCTATCGCCGCGTCCGCCTCAAAGAAAGAATCATTCGGCTCTTCGCTTCCTCGCCTACTGAGTACTCATGCCGAGACGCGACTTCGAGTCTCCCACGATGCCGGGAGAGGTTAAATTTCTCCCATTCCGCAGCCCACCCGGGGCCCTTCAGCAGAACAAGCGTGTTCCACGTGGAACATTTCGCAATCCACGCGTAGATTCTCTCCACAGGCCCCACCGCGCGAGCGACGATCGACCCCACGGAATGATCGCGAAGATAGTCTTCCCCCCGCCCGCTGAACACTTCCACCGAATCCAGGCGGAGCTTTTCCACTGCAGAACGCAGAAAATCCGCCTTATGGCCCTCGGATTCCGCCAAAACCCAACGCCCGCCACCCAGAATCGCCGATAAAATCCCCGGAACTCCAACTCCGGACCCTAGATCCATCGCTGGAAACTCGATGAGCCCACACTTAACGACCTCCACCGCGTCGAGCAGATGTCCTTCGAAGAACTCCTTGGGTGACACCAGGCGCGTGAGGTTCTGCCTCTCGTTTTCTTCTAAAACGAGCTCGCGAAATGCGACCACTCGATCGAGAGCCTCCCCTTCAAGTCCCAGTCCGGCAGCTAATCCCCTGAATACTTCCTGATCCGACATGACTACTCGCCCCGTTTCTGCGCTTCCATCTTCAGATAGATCATCAAATTCGCCACCGCAGCCGGAGTGATGCCGGACAAACGGCTGGCCTGGCCCAATGTTTCAGGGCGGTGCTTCTGTAATCGCGCCCGAACTTCGCTTGAAAGCCCCGGAACCCGCCCATAATCCATTTCGGCAGGGATCCTCACGCTCTCGCTTTTCCGCATTCCCTCGAGTAGGTCCAGGTCGCGGCGGATATATCCCGCGTATTTCACCTGAATTTCGACCTGCTCCTGCACCTCGGCGGGAGCCGCACACCCATCAAACCCCAATTCATACAGATCCTGGAGGTGAATCTCCGGTCTTCGGAGCAAGACCTCTCCGGAAGTCCGCTCCCGAAGCGGGGTTGCCCCTCGACTAGCGAGGATTCCGTTGATTTGTTCTCCGGGGGAGACCGCAAAGGTCTTCAAAGCCTCAATCTGACGCCCCAGCTCCTCTTTTCGCACTGAAAACACCTGATAATCGGCCTCACTGAGCAGCCCCAGCCGATAGCCCTGTTCGCTGAGCCGCAAATCTGCATTGTCTTCACGAAGGAGCAGTCGGTATTCGGCTCGCGACGTGAACATGCGGTAGGGCTCATCAACACCCTTCAAGACAAGATCATCGATCATCACTCCGATGTATCCGTCTAACCGAGAAACCGTAAACGGCTCTCGGTCTAAAGCTACCTGTGCCGCGTTGATTCCAGCAATCAACCCCTGAGCCGCGGCCTCTTCATATCCTGAGGTCCCATTCACCTGCCCGGCGAAAAATAGTCCGCCGACATCCTTCGATTCCAGGGTCGACTTCAGGACAGTGGGATCGATGCAGTCATACTCGACCGCATAACCGTAGCGAAGGATCTCGGCATGCTCGAGTCCCGGAATGCTACGGATGAACTCCAGCTGGACATCCTTTGGAAGACTAGTGGAAATCCCGTTCGGATAGATCTCCTCGGTATTGAGCCCTTCTGGCTCGAGAAAAATCTGATGCCGGTCCTTCTCCCGAAAGCGCTTGACCTTGTCTTCAATGGACGGGCAGTACCGGGGCCCAATCCCTTGGATGACCCCTGTGTACATGGGCGAGCGATGGAAGTTCCTCTCGATGATCTCGTGAGTGCGCTCATTCGTATAGGTGATGTGGCAGCAGACCTGGGGAAGAAGTGGAAACGGGTCCGGCCGCCCGTAGAAGCTGAAGGCTACGGGAGCTTCATCACCCGGCTGCGGCTCGAGCCGACTGAAGTCGATACTGCTCTTCCGAAGGCGAGCGGGAGTTCCCGTCTTAAGACGCCCAATTCGAAATCCATGCGCGATTAGAAAATCGCTGAACAACCCAGCAGCTGCATCACCTACCCGGCCGCCCGTGCTCCGCTCGTCGCCCGTGTGCATGACGCCCCGCAGAAACGTTCCAGCACAGACGACCACTGCACGGGTTTCAAGCCGGCTGCCATCGCCCATCACCAGGCCCATTACCCGACCGCCCGACACGGCTAAGCCGCTTGCCTCTCCGCGAACGACGGTCAGGCGTTCGACGGTCTTGAGGTAGTCCTGCATCACTCGGGCATATATGTCTTTGTCGCACTGCGCGCGGGAGGAGCGAACCGCGGGACCCTTGCTAGCATTCAACCTTCGATACTGAATGGCTGCCCGGTCCGCCACCCGGCCCATGATCCCACCCAGGGCGTCGATCTCCTTAACAAGCTGGCCTTTGGCCAAGCCGCCGATCGCGGGATTACAAGACATCACCGCAATGCGCTCGGGGGCCATCGTTACCAGCGCCGTGTTGCACCCCATCTTGGCGCACGCGACCGCAGCTTCACAGCCCGCATGTCCTCCGCCAATCACGATCACGTCATAACGCATGCCGCTGAGATAGCACTGTTCCACCCGAAAAGGTACCCGCCATCTTTTCGGAACGCGCCCCAGGCGAGGCGGGTTGCCACGGCCAAACAGCCGTGCTATTCCGCCACTTTCTCCAACAGCATCTCCGGAGGGGGAGATCTTATGAAGAGCTTAGTCCTGTTGTTCGTATTCCTTATGACCCTGACTGCCGCCGCGGGCTCGCGCACCTACACCATTTTCGAAAGGTCGCAGACCGTCAGCATCTGCGGTGAAAACCAGCCGCCCGCATCGGTCACCTCGCCCATGGTCGATCAGCTCCGCAAAAATCTAGTCAATGAAGCTCGGCGCATCTGCGAGGACGCCTCCCCGGCCGGTGTCGAATTCGGCGCACTCAAGATCGACGCTCGCTTTGACGGACTCGACTACGACCGCACTGCGATGTGTCTCTACACCCTTGAGCTGCCGTTGACGTTCGCCTGCCAATAACGATCGGCTTTCCGTCTGTCCCGCGCCCGGGTATACCTGAAGGATGCGGGGATCCCTTGTACTGGTAGGTCTATTATCGATTCTGAGCGGCGGGTGGATTTATTCCCCCGCCGAACAGATCGACCTCTTCCACGGCTCTGTCCTGTCGCTCGAATTTAGCGCCGACGGTAACACCCTTCTTGCTTCAGGCTCCGATGGCTATGCCTTCCTGCTGGATGCCAATACACTCTCCATCCGAAAATCCTGGCGCGCTCGCATCTTGAACGACTCCGTCTACTCCTCTCTCCGTCCGGACGGAAGAGAAGCTGCATTTACTTCCTCTCTCGACACCGAAGTGATCCGCTGGGACTTTGGTGCGGATCAAGCACTGGGCCGGCTTCCCCACGAGTCCTCGCCTACGGCCGTATCCTACTCCCCTGATGGCCGGACCTTACTTACTGGCACGGCGGACGGAAATGCCAGCCTCTGGGATCTTGCCACCTCTGAGAAACTGTTCGAAATGAATGTCGAAGCGGGCCCCATAAGCACCGTCAGCTTTGATCGCACCGGAAGGTTCGCCCTGATTTCCGCACGGAATGGCCGCGTTTTGGCCGTGGAGAGTACCACCGGAAAACAAGTCGTCGACATCCATCTCGACGTTCCCGTTCACTCCGGCGAATACCACCCATCCGGAAAGACAATCGCCATAGGAACTGAAGCTGGCGTCCGCATCGTCGACGCAGCCTCGGGAGAAAAGCTCTGGAAGTACAATACCCACACGGCCAACGAATGCTCCGTCGCGCACTCGCCAGACGGTGAGCACCTCATCTTTACGGAGGAATACAGCTTCCCCAAGGTCCTCGACCTGAAGGGATCCAACCTCCACACCGTCTTGCGCGCTGAGCGGTTCTTCACGCCCAGAAGGACTCTCTTCAACCCGCAAGGCACTGCAATCTACGGCGGAGCTCGAGACGGCAACATTCGGATCTGGCGCAAGGCCGGTGCGCCTGCAGAGGTTACCCCATGAGGCAGCCTGTTTGCGCGCTTCTGCTTGCGCTAAGTCTTTTACCTTTGGGGACGCAGGCACAGGAACCCTCGGACCTGGCCAATCGCCGCGCAACTCTCTTTTCGGATCTTGAGCTGGCGGAGCGCCGTTCCCGTCTCGTGGGCGGGAGTGTCTCCACGGGATTGGGCGCTCTTCTGGTCACCGCCCCTCTTTTCACGGATTCCCTAAGTTCCGCCGCCAAAGCGACGTTTGTGGCCGGCGGCGCACTGGTTCTCATCGGCTCCGTCCGGATGTTCTTCGAGCCGACACTTCCCGAGCAGCTGGCCCGGACCCTCTATGCCCTTCGGTCCACTCCGGAGCTCGACGCGAAGACGCGCCTCGAGTACGAGCGGCAACTGATTGCTGCGCTTCGGCGACACGCCCGATCTCAGCGATACTGGAACAGCGCCGTCGGCGTGATCTCGGGCACGACTCTCCTCGGTTTGGCCACCCAAACGAACGGCACAGCCCGGGTGATCTACCAGGTCACAGGGGGCGCGGCGATCTTTGGTGGAGTCATGGGTCTTCTGATCCCGAGCCGAACTGAAGTCTTGATTGACCAATACGGAGATCCGGAAGCGGAGCTTCTATTCACGCACTTCAACGGCGGCGCTGCAATCGGAGTGGCTGCGCACTTCTAGCGTGCCTCCCTCACTGGCCCCAGCCTCACCTCCCTCAATACGGGAGCCACGTACTGAAGAATGTGTTCGGCCTTCTGTCGATTTCCCGCACCATTCAAATGACAAGCGTCTGCCCAGTTTTCGGGCGACACGACCTCTGCCGGAAACGGTGCAAATGGCAGCCTCCTCTGCTGCGCGAGGGACCTTAAGGTCTCTTCGGTCCAAGCGAATGCCTCATTCAGATCTGGCGTGAAGGTGTTCCGCTTTCCGGGCGCCGCACGGAAAGCCACGAGCACCGCCTTGGCCCCTTCACGCTCCACCTCTGACAGGAGCGTCTCAATGTTCTGCCTGTAAGCGTTATAATCATCCGGAATCTCTCGCTTCCGTGGGTCCACCCTGTCCGGCACATGCCCCTTAAACCAATGAGTCACAGGAGGTAACCCCACCGGCCGCCGGAACACACTATCCAGCTGAGTGCCTCCATAAAGGACTTCCGCCATCACGATGCTCAACAGACTCGACTGCGCCATCAGACGCCCAAGCGCTGGCAGAGTTGGCATCACCGCCATCGGTTGGCGCTGATGGCTATAATCCGGCTGGTAGTAATTGAAGATCAACGCCTCGGCGTCGTTTCCGCCGGTATTGATCACGACAATGTCCGGCTTGTAATAGCGGTATTTAAACTGATAGTGCGTGAGTAGCTCTGCGCTTGTTCCCCAGGGCAGCCCCCCATTGATGACTTCCACGCCGGTTGCCCCTGGCGGCAAGTGTGGCTTCAACAGCTTCTCGAGCCATGCTGGCCACGTCTCGTCCGGATTTGGCGTTGACCAGCCATAGGTCGTGGACCCTCCGAGAGCAAGAATCCGAATGACCCCCGCGGCTTTTCTCAAGGGAACAAGTCTCCCGCGATAACCGTGCACGTTGTGCTGGATGCCCACGCCGTCTTTGTGTCCAGGCTTGGGCGCGTAGAGCAAATACGCCTGTCCAATGGCGTGCTGAAAACTATCCTCCGGTAGTGCCCGGCCGGTCATAACGTTTCTCAAGAACTCATGCCGCTTGAGCGCCGTTTTAAGCGCTATCGTCGCGAACAGTTCCGCCATTCCCACCACGAAAAGAATCAGAAGAAGCGGGAAGACCACTCGGAGACTCAGTGAGCTCCTTTGTTTCCTCACCGCCCCTGAAGCTTTGTTCCGTCGCGTCTTTCGAACCAAGGCCATTACTTAAGTGTATCAAATTAGGCGCCCGTTGAAACCCTGCTCTACTCTTCATCCCCGTCTTCTGGCCCGCTTTGAACGGGGGGTGGGGAATTCTGAATTACTCTGCTGGCGTCGGTGCTCGATCGCCTCGACATTCGGAATGCAAAGCCCTACCGGGCGCCGCTTCTTCCTGAAGAACAACCACTGCGAACGGGTCCCCTCGCCTCGGGTTCGCACCAGCACATACGCCCCCTTGAGGCGTCGCCCGCGAAGCAAGACCTCCACCACGCCGTCGTCCAGGCCTCCATCGAGATCTTTCAATGGTTCGAAGGTGCCTCGATCCCAGATCTTGACCACGCCAGCCCCATACTCTCCCTCGGGGATCCTCCCGTGGAACTTGGCGTAGTCGAGAGGATGGTCCTCCGTTTCGATGGCAAGCCGCCTGACCGAGTGGTCATCGCTCGGCTGATTCGTCACCGCCCAGCTTTTCATGGTCCCTCGGTGCTCCAACCGAAAATCATAATGGAGCCTTCGCGCGTGATGCTCTTGAATGACAAACCTGAGCGTCGCGCCTTTGGGCGCTCGCCGGCTCGGCGTTCCCGCCGGTTCAGGCGTCTTCCTGAGGTTTCGCTTTCTCCGATATTCTTTAAGCGGCATCGCGGTCTCGAACCGAGATGTAGCAGAACCCGAGCCATGGAGATCAAGGCCGCTCGCCACCCGGGCCTTGGATTTGCAAATTCGGCCCTATGAAGCGGCCTGATTAATCGAGGGTTCTATGCCGGCAGGTGGAAGAGCGAAAAAGCCGTCCGGGCTGCGAGCAATTCCCGGAGGAAAAAAGAAAGACAGCTCCGCGGTAGAGGCCCTTCTCAGCGGAAAGGTTCGCCGCGGACTCCAGAAGAAACGGCGCAAGGGAGAGGTTCCGCCTCAAACGCTCCCTGGAGATCTGAACTCCCTGGCGGACGTCTTCGTCGCCGGAAAGGCCCTCGAGAAGGAGGTGCTTTTCAAGATGCGCTACGCCGAGCAACGAATCAAAGAGCACTGCATATCCGACTTCGTGAACCGCTTCATCGCCATTTCCAAGAAGCCTGGAAACGTCGACTACCTCTCCCGTCATGCCCGCTTCAAATTCGTCATGACCCGCAGGACCACCCTCAGCGAAGACAAGGTGGAGGATCTCCGCTCGCTCAATATTCCGCTCGAGGAATACACCGAGCTCGGCGGACTCAAGATCAACTACGAAGCGATCCGGCAACACAACCTCGAGGGCCACCTTCGGGAAGCGCTCGAATCGATGCATCTGCCCAAAGGCGTGATCGAAGAAGTCTTCACCCCGGCCGTGGAACTGAAGGAAGCCTTCTATGATCGACTGGACGACGTGGTCCGCCGCTCCCTGGGAGACGGTGAAGACCTCTCCGAGAAGATGCTTCAGGTCCTCCAGATTCTCAATCCTACGACTCAGATTCGGAACACCGAAGTCGTCGGCCTGGATCTGAATCAATGCTTCGATCTTCTAACCCAAACGGAACTCGAAATGGAGGAAGAGGTCGCCTGATGACCGAGGAACAGATCCGGCGCCTCTATCCCCCCCGAGCGATCATTGCCGCGGACCCCGACAAGTTATCGCAGTTCCGGGGGTACATCGCTCAGTACAAGTACAGTGACGTCAGGATTCTGCTCTGCTTCCTCCCTGGCGGCCGGTTTCGTCTCATGAGTCGAAAACGTGAGCCTATCAAACAGTACCGACTCTCTGCCGTGATGAAGAAGGCGCTCGACTCCCTCGGTCTAGACCCGGAAAAGACGCATGTCCTGGATGGCGGCCTCATGCGCTCCGTCCCCAACCACGGTGAAAGGCCGATCATCGTCTGGGACATTCTCGTTCACGACGGAAGACACCTCGTCGGCACGACGTACGCAAGCCGATACGACCTACTGAAGAATCTCTGCGGCAATCCCCGTCGTTACGAGACGGTGACTGGAGAAAAAATCGCGTTTCGTGTTTCCGGGCCCCTTTGGCTTGCCCCCGTCTTCACCGGCCACTTCGTCGAGCGCTTCAAGCAAGCTGCCCCACATGACTTTCTCGAAGGCCTCATGCTGAAAAACCCAAACGGCCGTCTCGAACGCGCTTACCGCGAAGTGAACAACACCCGTTGGCAGATCAAGTTTCGCAAACCGGCCACCACCTATCGGTTCTAGGCGCTATGAAAGCTGATACTTACGCCCGAATTGACGGCAAGATCCTTCGCTTCTCGAACCTCGCGAAAGTCATGTATCCCAAGACTGGCTTCACGAAACGAGACGTCCTTCGGTACTATCAGGCGATCGCACCGTGCGTCCTTCCCCACCTTCAAGGTAGGCCTTTCACCTTTCGCCGATTTCCGGACGGGATCGATCGCGAGATGTTCTATGAAAAGGAATGCCCCTCTCATCGCCCCACCTGGCTCTGCACCACTGAGATGGA
>CAYOWB010000095.1:0-2026 GCA_964407515.1 uncultured Bacteriovoracaceae bacterium | reverse complement strand
GAGTTGCACACGACGCTCGCCCATGTGGGTCACCTCGACCGCCCGGACTTCCTCGTCTTCGATCTAGACCCAGGAGAGGGCGTCGGCATGCCGGCCTGTGCAGAGGTCGCACTGGAGATCCGGAAATACCTTCAACGTGACGGGCTCGCTGCCTATCCCAAGGCATCAGGAGGGAAAGGAATTCACCTATACGTGCCCCTTCACACGGAGACGACCTACGAAAGAACGAAATCTTACGCCCGGCGCCTCGCAATAGCGCTGGAACTGAAGCACCCAAGTCTCGTTACCTCAAAGATGGCCAAGAAACTGCGCGCCGGCCGCGTCTTCATCGACTGGAGCCAGAACTCCAAATTCAAAACTACCGTGACCGTCTATTCGCTCCGGGCAAACCCAAGTCCGACTGTCTCCGTGCCGCTGCAGTGGAAGGAAGTGCAAGCCCTGGCAAAAAGAAAGGGAAACATCCTATTTTCTCCGGCCGATGCACTGAAACGAGTGGACCGCTTCGGGGATCTTTTCGCGCCGGTTCTGAAGCAGCGACAGACCCTGCCTCGCACATAGGATCAGCGGCCTGACGCGGCGTGCATCGCCAAGCGCTCGCCTAACGCTTATGGTGTCCCTTACGGAGGCCTTATGGCTGCAAAGACTCTCAAAGACTTCAACCGCGAGTATCTGAACGTTCACGTTGCCAAGGAAGATCTGTTTTGGACGACGTACATGGGAGTCGAGCCGGACTCTTCCAAGCTTGAGCGCGCCGAATCGGCCTATAAGGCTTACATCTCCGACCCCGTCCGGATCCAGGAGGCGCGCACCGCCCTGTCCGGCGCCAACTCCAGTGCCGAACGCTCCGCACTTGAAGGCTGGCTCCGCTATTTCGAAACCCATTCGATCGAAAGCGAAGAGGGTCGCCGTCGGCAGGCCGAACTGATCGAGATGGAAAGCCGCCTTTTCGAAAAACGGACGCAGCTGAAGCTCCACTACCGGAATTCGGCTGGAGAACAGATCCAGGGTTCAACAAACGTCATGGCTTCGAACATCGCCGCCTCCGCGGACGAAGTCGTGCGCAAGACATCCCATGAAGCACTTCTTGAACTCGAACAATGGGTACTTCGGACCTCCGGTTACCTGGAACTCGTGAGGAAACGAAACGCCTTCGCAAGGTCCCTCGGTTACAAGACCTACTATGAATACCGGGTGAACAAGCTCGAGCGCATGTCCGCCGATCATCTGTTCGCCATCCTGGACGAGTTCGAGGAACTGACGCGCGACCGTTGTTTCCGGGAATTCAAACGTCTTGGGGCGGAAAAGGGCCCTTCCGCGCTCTTGGGCCATAACGTACGGTTCGCGATGGCCGGCGACGTCGAGCGGGACATGGATCCTTTCCTTCCCTTCGACAGGTCACTCGAGCGATGGGCTCTCAGCTTCTCCCGGATGGGAATCCGCTACCGTGGTGCAACACTCCACCTCGATCTCTTCGACCGCAAGGGCAAGTATGAGAACGGCTTCATGCACGCCCCTCAGCCTTGCTTCTACGATGACGGCCGATGGCAGCCCGCCCGCATCGGCTTCACGAGCAATGCAACGCCGAACCAGGTCGGCAGCGGCCGTCGCGGATTGATGACATTCTTCCACGAAGGCGGCCACGCAGCCCACTTCTCGAATATCACCATGAATTCCCCCTGCTTCTCGCAGGAATTTCCGCCAACCTCAATGGCCTATGCGGAAACGCAATCGATGTTCTGTGATTCAGTCACCAATGACGCCGACTGGATCGCGCTTTACGCTCGCAACCGCCGAGGTCAGCCGGTTCCTGAAGAGACCCTCCGCAGTTTCGTAACTCAAAACCATCCCTGGGCGGCCTTCCAGGCTCGAATGATCCTCGTGGTTCCGGTCTTCGAGCGGCGCCTCTATGCACTTTCCGACGAGGACCTAACTCCCGAGAACGTCACGGCACTGGCCCGCCGCTGTGAAAAAGAGATCCTCGGTATGGACTGCCGTCCTCCCCCACTGCTCGCCATCCCGCATCTTC
>CAYOWB010000094.1:7901-13029 GCA_964407515.1 uncultured Bacteriovoracaceae bacterium | reverse complement strand
TCGTAGCGTGAATACTCCACTCCATCCGCAAAGAGCAATCACCCGAAGTCTGCAGTTCTGAAAATTCCGGAATCCAAAAGCTCTCCGGCTAAGCATCGGAGGAACTCCGCCGGCGGAGTGCGGGCATCCTTAAAAGGGGCTTGAACCGGAGAGAGCGACCCGCGATGGACCTGCCAGTGGCAGGTCCGGCGCGGGGTGGCGCGACAAGCGGACGTAGGCGGGAGCGGAAGGCGCGGACAGGAATGGCCGCGCATGGAGCGAAAGCCCCGTTGGTCACCCCAAGTTTGATCTAAGACGAACCCGCTTCCTCCAGGATCACACGGAACTAAGGAAACGGGTTTTTTTGTGTCCTCAAATCTCCAGTATGCCTTTCAGCAATGGCTCGTGATTTCGGCTGTGCTGATCTTTCTATCCGGCGTAGCTCATTTACGATTTCAGCGGCAAGCTGTGGCCTCTATTTCGACCGCTTAGGAAGCGCTCAAGATCCCCACTAAATGCAGTACTTCGCGCCAGTCCGACTGTTGAAACCATGATCCCCCTGCCATCCGCCTTTAATACATCCTAGGCTTCTGGCAACGCCAGCTCGTGCAAAGAATCTGCCTGACTTCAGAGCCTTTCCTCGTAGGGCCACCGCCCTCGATCAATGGCTTTCCACTCCTTTGCGACCCGCTCAGGCACCTCCTTCGCCGCTTTGTTGTATCGAGCAGAATTGGGGGTAAAATCTGGATCGGTCCAAGGACTATATGGCACGCAACGTACGTCGTGTCTAAGATCGAGCAACCGAGTAACCGCCTTGACCCAACTATCGGACTCCGGCGCGCCAACAACCTCCTTCACAGCGGCGGGGTGATCAATTCCGTGCAGGAAAAGATAACTTCGCCCTTGCGCGACGGGCAGCTTCATCTCCACCGCATTTTCCGCCAAGACAGTGATTGACGACCGCTCACCCCCCATTTTGCTTTCAGGGAGCAGTTGAACAACTCGATCGATTGCCGCTCCCTCGCGGAACGGACCCCGCATCACCCTTAACACCCTCAGCCGAAGCTCAAACCGTTTAACGCCGGTCTCTATCTTGCCCGGCGGGATGATCTCACGAATGTCCTCAGCCTGCGCAACATATATCGCCTTCGCGCATTTTACCGCAACAGGCGTAGGCGAAAACCAATACTGATACCAATAGAGCCGGTTAACAAGTGCTGTACCAACGGTACAGAGCCCGATAGTAACAACTGCCATAAAGCGCAGCCACCTCAGCATAGGACTCACCTTATCCTATACGAAGCTTGAAGGACGGAAGTTCTCCGATCAAGAGTATTTCGAGCAGATCGTCGAGATCAATTTTTACTCCGGCTTTAAGGCCGCAACCGTAATCAGATACGTGCTGGTTTTAAAGACCCGCTTCATGAAATCTAGGACTGCACCGACGTCGTCCGGTATTGCATGTCTCAGTAGAACTTTGGTGCGTCTTTTGGACGATGCTCTTGTGAAAGATAGGTGCCCATGTCGTTACTTCAGCCTTTTCTTAAAGGCCTCAAACGCCTCTTTGCCGCCCTCTGAGATACACGAGGCGCGGACTCTTTCCATACTGAATGGCTGCGTTTTGGCGACGAGGACCGCCTGGTCCAGACACTCACGCGAGTTGAAATGAATGTAGGACGCCAGGCGGTCCCTGATGCAATCTGTCGGAGAAAGAATCTTGATGACGCGACCCTCGACCTTCACTTCTTCTGGCTTCACCTTGTAATCGTCACCAATGGAAAGCGGTCCCGGAGGAAACTCAATAATGAGGTGAGGGCATTCCGGGTGTTCGAAGTGCCGGCTTCTGACTATTTCAAAGCCAAGGCCCTCGAGCACCTCTTGAATTTTGGGATGCATTCCATGACCAGCCACAAAATCGAGGTCTCCCGAGTGGTAGGCCCCCTTCGAATAAATAGCCACTACTGCTCCGCCGACAAGAACCGAATCGACCCCTGCCTTTGCCAAATGGAAGGCAACATACATCCAGAGCTCTTCTTCGGAGCACGTTCGAAGGTTAGGGGCTTTCATAATACAGGCTTACCTTTGCGCCGCGGACGCCTGCGAGTATGAAAGATCCGTTCTCGTTCCTGAAGGGGGATGCTCTCGTAGAGGATTTCGACCAGCTTCTTTAGCGGAGTTACATACGGTGATTTGGGGTTGAAGCGGTACAAGCGTGTTCGACCCACTTCGCGCGACACGAGAATCCCGACGTTTTCGAGTCGATTCAGCTGGCGAAGGAACGGAGTCGCCGTTGAGTTGTAGTCCGCCGCGATTCCTCGCACGTGGATTTCGTTATAGTGGAAGAGGTGAAGAAAGATCCGTTCCGTGGTTCTGTTTCCGAAGATAGTTTCGAGCGCCATGTGTTCTAGTATGTACCCAAAATGGGTCCATTTGAACTCAATTTGGGTACATCAGGCAAATAGTCAGAAGATCTACCTCATAGGCCGCTTAATGACTGGAATGCTTGCATCGCCCGCTCGACCGAACTGTTATTCGCATGAAAGGGTGATGAGTGAGTTGGAACAAAAGTTTCCAACCGGCTTTCCTACGAGTAGGAAAAATCGTCAGTTAAGTAGCCGATAATACTGTGAACGGGTCAGTCACCCCAAATTTCGGCCCCTGTATTTCGCTGTTTTCGGCGGGATCAGGGGCCAAGTCATATAAACCGGATCTTCCCCGGGATCTTCCCCGAAACGTGGGGCACAAGTGTATCGCGTCGTTCCAAATTAGCTTCGTAGCGTGAATACTCCACGTACCATTGTTTTTCGTCCACTCTGTACGAAAAGCAGGTGTACGTGCCGCCACGTACCCCCTGTTTTCGTCCAGAGTGGACGAAAACAGGGGGTACGTCATTCAGTTCCGGCTGAGTGGCTATTCGGTTTTTTAGTAACGTCTGAAAAGCCGCGAAAGTGTCGCGCTCAAAGGCTGCGCGCCCGATTCTGTTGTTCTTACTGATAAAACGAGCCGTACAGGCCACCTGGATGGCGCGACAAGCGAACGCAGGCGGGAGCGGAAGGCGCGGACAGGAATGGCCGGGCTGCAGTCGCTTCCTGAAAGCTATCTGCAACGTTAGCTCCGCACACCTGCAAGGCGTAGACGGAGATCAAGTCCCGGTCTATCGGTCCAGCGCCTCGAAGAGGTACGAGAGCCGGCGGAAGAGCTCTTCGCGAGTCTGGCGAAAAGCCGCTAGCCTCGTCTGATGATCTCCTTCGATCGCCGCGGGGTCGGGCAATCCCCAGTGAAGCCGGTTAGCCTGGCCGAGGAACACCGGGCAGACTTCCTCGGCGCAAAGGGTGATGACCCAATCGACGCCGTGCGGGTCCACGTCATTCACGGATTTTGACTGATGGGCCGTCAGGTCGATGCCCACTTCCTTCATGACTTCGATGGCGAGAGGATTGACTTGGGTCGGCGCCGATCCTGCTGACGAAACCCGAAGGCGTCCGGCGGCCAGTTTGCGGGCGACACCTTCGGCGATCTGACTTCGGGAGGAGTTCGCCACGCAAAGAAACAGAATGTGTTTCGGTGAGCTGCGCGCGACACGCTTCGCATCTTCCTTCCACTGTTCCACCTTCACGTCGCCCGCGCAGGTATCCACTTCGACCAGCGCGCCCGGCTCGGCGGCGAAATAACGCCGTTTGAACCACAGCGCGACGTTGACCAGGGCGATCAGTGCCGGCACTTCGACCAAGGGGCCGATGACCGCCGCAAACGCGCCGCCATGTTGGATTCCGAACGTCGCGACCGCGACGGCAATCGCCAGTTCGAAGTTATTCGACGCGGCCGTGAAGGAAAGGGTCGTCGACTGCGAGTAATTCGCTCCGACCTTCTTGCTCATGTAGAACGAGAAAAGGAACATCGTCACGAAGTAGATGAGGAGCGGGATCGCGATTCTCACCACATCGAGCGGAAGCTCCACGATCGTTTCGCCCTTGAGCGAGAACATGACGATGATGGTGAACAGCAGCGCGATCAGCGTGATCGGGCTGATCCTCGGGATGAACTCCTTCCGGTACCACTCCTCGCCCTTGGCGTTCTTGAGCCAGAAGCGGGTCAGCATCCCTCCGATAAAGGGAATGCCCAAGTAGATGAACACGCTCTGCGCGATCTCGCCGATCGTGATGTGGACTTCCGCACCTTGAAGCCCAAACCACTTGGGGAACACTGTGATGAACACGTAGGCGTAGACCGAGAAGAAAAGAACCTGAAACAGCGAGTTAAAAGCGACCAGGCCGGCGCAGTAGTCGGTGTCTCCCTTGGCCAGGTCGTTCCACACGATCACCATGGCGATACATCGGGCGAGCCCGATCAGGATCAGGCCGATCATGTACTCGGGCTTGTCGTGCAGGAAGAGGACGGCCAGGGCGAACATGAGGAGGGGACCCACGACCCAGTTCTGGATCAGCGAAAGAGTCAGCACCTTGCGGTTCCTGAATACTTTGCCCATCTCCTCGTAGCGGACTTTGGCCAGCGGCGGATACATCATCAGAATGAGACCGATCGCGATCGGGATGGATGTCGCGCCGATGCTGAACTGATTCAGAAAGGGCACGATGCCGGGGAAGAGATAGCCCGAGCCCACGCCGATTCCCATGGCGAGAAAGATCCAGAGCGTGAGGTAGCGGTCCAGAAACGAAAGCTTGCCGGTGATTCCAGTTCCTTTTGCCATGCGTGGTCTCCTAGAACAGCAGATTGAACAGATAGCCGACGATTAAGATACCGGTTCCCACGATGCCGATGAAAGCGGCAATGAGCCGGGGCTTGAGAACTTTTCTGAGAATGACGATCTCCGGAAGCGAGAGTCCGATCACCGCCATCATGAACGCCAGGACTGTGCCGAGCGCGGCGCCCTTCGCCAGAAGCGCCTGGACTACCGGAATGATTCCAGCCGCGTTCGAGTAGAGCGGAATTCCGATGAGGACCGCGAGAGGGACGGACCACCACGCGCCCTTGCCCATGATGGATGCCATGGCGTCCTCGGGCACGTAGCCATGGATCCCGGCGCCAACGGCAATGCCGAGAACAACGTAGATCCAGACCTTACCGACGATTTCGCGAACCGCATGCGCGCCAAACTCGATGCGTTCCACCCACTGTGCGCTCGACGAGG
>CAYOWB010000094.1:4631-7891 GCA_964407515.1 uncultured Bacteriovoracaceae bacterium | reverse complement strand
CTTTCCGGACCCAGTCTTCGACGTGGTTCTCCAGGCGAAGGCGTCCGATCGTCCAGCCGGCGGCGATCGCGATGAGGAGTCCGGTACTCAGGTACAAGGCCGCTACCTTCCAGCCAAAGAGACCGTAGAGAAGTACCAGGGCAATCTCATTCACCATGGGGGCCGAGATCAGGAATGAAAAGGTGACGCCCAACGGGACCCCCGTGGTGACGAAGCCGATGAAGAGCGGGACCGCCGAGCAGGAGCAGAAGGGGGTAACCACGCCCAGAAGGGCGGCCAAGACGTTTCCGACGCTCTCGCGTTTTCCGGCGAGGATCTGCCGGGTGCGTTCCGGAGTGAAGAAGGAGCGGATGAAGCCGACACCGAAGACGATCAAGACGAGCAGCATCAGGACCTTCGGGGTGTCATACAGGAAGAATTCGACGGCCTCACCCAGATGGGTTCCTGGGGTGATTCTCAGGAGCGAGTAGGTGAGCCATTTCGAAAGAGGCGCAAGCTGGGAATAGACTCCGACCCAGAGGGCGAGAAGCAGCAGTCCGGCCAGGCCATAGGTCTTCAAGTCTTTGGTCGTGGAACCATTGCCCGCAGCTCGCGCTGCCGGGAGAAGGAGTTCTTCGCCCAGGGCTTCATGTTCCTTTCCGTCCGGCGTCACGACCGTGCGGCAACAGGAGTCCTGACCCACAAGATCTGAGCACGAAGGACATGCGCTTGAGCCTGTCTTTGCCTGAGTCCACTCCTCGATCGAGCGGCCGTTGATGAGGACCGAGTTCGACTCCTGCAGTTTCGAAGCGTCCAGTTTCACCTCCGTGAACGTCGTCTCGACGCCGTCCTTCCGGAGCTTCTCGATCACCGACTTCAGAGCGCTTCCGGTGTCTGAACAGCGGTCGCAAGTCCCGCGCTCGGTGTTCAGATGCCGCCATTCAATGGATACTTTTCGCTGAGTCATGCTGTTTGTGCTTTTCCGAAAACCTGGGGACACGACCAGGCAGTTCGCTGATTGTTCCTACTTTCCAAGAAGCCGCACGATCTCGGCGGGAGAGGGGACTGAGCCCGCCACCTTGACTTCGCCATCCACCACGAGCGCCGGCGTAGCCATGACGCCACAGCCGATGATCTTCTCCATATCCTGGACCTTGACGACTTCCGCATCGATTTGAGCGGAAGAGGTCGCGGATATGACGTTGTCGTAGAGCTTCTTGCACTTGGTGCAGCCACTGCCCAATACTTCAATCTTCATGATGTCCTCCTGATGAGAAGACTATATAGCTATTTGGCTATTTAGAAAACGCTCGGCCAGCTCGCAAACGCACATCTTCTTGCGTGCCAGCAGAGCGACGATCCGAAGTCGATTCCTGTCGCTGGCTGCCGGGCTATCGTGGTCCCACTTTTGCTCAGGGAGTTGAAGTAACCCAGGGAGGATCGGATGAGTGCACTGTCTCAAGAGGTAAAGGCTGCCCTCCGTCGAATCGAGACCAAGAACTCGGAGTTGATCGCTGAACTGCAAGACGCTCCTGGGTACGCGGTGTTTCCGTCAGTAGGGCGGGCCGGTCTGGTGTTGGGTGGAGCATACGGACGTGGCATGGTCTTCGAGCACGGCCGTCACGTCGGCGACGCGACGATCGGCCAGGTGACTCTCGGCGTGCAGCTGGGCGGCCAGACCTTCTCCGAGATTGTCGTCTTCTGTACCCCGGAAGCGCTCGATCGTTTCAAGCGTGGGCGGATTGCTTTCGATGCGAACGCCTCGGCTGGGTTTGTCAAAGCGGCCGCGGGCACTATCAATTTCGAGAAGTCTGTGATCGCCAAAACCTACACGCAAGGTGGGATGATGATCGAAGCGGCGTTAGGCGTGCAATGGTTTCGCTTCAAGCCTCAGTCCAAAGCGGAGCCGCAGTCGGAGGAGAAGTCAGACTCTAAGAATGCCGGGCGCTCGGCGGATGCGGAGAGGAAGGCGGGTTAACGATGAAGCTCAAACGAAAAGCATTCTTGAAATCGGTGAAGGCGACTTGGAAAACGGCAGCCTCCGGAGTGACCAAGGGTGCTGTGGCCCTCAAAGAAAAGGTGAGCGACTCCGCCAAGGGGTTGAATAAGGAAGCGAAGATCGGCCCTGAACTCCATGAGAGTGCGATGGCGGCGTTGCAGAGAATGTTTGAACGCGATCCCTCTCTGAAAGAGAGTGTTGCCAAGGCTCACGCGTTCGCTGTTTTTCCTTCGGTGGCCCGAGGATCGTTGGTGCTGGGTGTGACCTTTGGTAAAGGCGAGGTCTTCAAGAGGGGGCGAGTGATCGGCTACGCCGGTGTCGTCCAGGTCACGGCCGGTGTGCAGGTCGGTGGGAAGACGCTTCACATGTTGGTCATCATGGATGACCCTGAGGCGCTCGAGTGTTTCAAGAGCGGAAAGATCAGTTTCGCTGCAAACGCATCGGTCGCCATGATGAAGGCGGGCGCCCTCGCCGGAAGAAGTCCTGCCGGGTTTAAGGTCCATCTCTTCTCTGAAGGTGGTGAGATGCTTGATGCCTCCATCGGAGGGCAGACCTTCAAGTTCCGGCCCGCGTTCCTGGGGCGACTCCGCACTGCGGCCTAGGTGTTCCTAGTCGGGGAATTCGCGGCATTCACACTTGGCGCTCTTATGCTACTCTTGAAGAGGGAGTCGTCCTTGCGATGCCACGCCTTGATCCCTTCACTCAGAAACGGCTTCTTCGGTTCATTGAGGACTTTCGTGCCCGTTCCGGGCAGCTTCCGACATTGCAGGATCTGGCTGTGGCGGGATTCGAGAAGTCGCTCGTGAACCAGGCGGTTCGCGACGAGGTTCTGGTCGAACTCTATGTGAACCTCACGAGCGGGACGATGGTGAAGGGGTATAAAGCCAAAGACTAGGTGTCGCGGCGTGTCCAAGCGTCAGTAAGCGGCACGTAAGCACTGGAAATCCATGCGTCATTACCAAAATAGATCGGGTTGGAATACGGCGTATTGACTATTCTAGTGATATATAGAATAGTAGAAAACATGAAGACGGCGAAAGTGGCATCAGCAAAACAGACTCTTTTCGGAATTATGGCGGATATCGGCTCCGCCTTCAGTTCGGCCGCGCGGATCAAGATCCTTCAGCTTCTGGCGCAGGCTCCTCGCTCGGTGGACGACATCGCGGAGACTACCGGCGAAAGCGTCGGTAACACCTCCCAGCATCTGCAACGGTTGCTGCGTTCCGGCCTGGTGTCGGTGCAGAAGGAGGGGTTGACCCGAATCTATCGTCTCAAGGACGAG
>CAYOWB010000094.1:0-4571 GCA_964407515.1 uncultured Bacteriovoracaceae bacterium | reverse complement strand
CGTCTGTCGAAAGACTTTCAGGAAGCCCAGCTCGAGATCACCGAACCGGATTACGCGAGCCCGCATGACGTGGAAGAGGTACTGCGACAAGTGCGCTCCAATAAGGCTGTCCTGGTTGATGTCCGCGATGAGTTGGAAACGGAGTCCTCTCCCGTGGAAGGTGCACTGATGATTCCGGTCAAGCAGCTCAAAACCCAGGCGGCCAGCCTGGCCAAGGGAAAAACCTACTTCGTTTTCTGTCGTGGCCGGGCATGCGCCCTGGCTAGCGAGGGTGTCAAAGTGCTCCGTGCGCTCGGATATGCCGCGTACCGGCTGAAGGAGAGTCCCGCGGCGATCCGAAAGAAAGGGCTCATATGAACGAGGTCGTGTTGCAAGTTTCGGTGGTCGTGTTGATCGCGGCCTTCGTGGGTTGGAAATGGATGAGGTTCAATATGGTGAAAAAGCAAATCCCTGAGTTGATTCGTTCGGGCGCAGTGGTCATTGATGTCAGAACGTCGGAAGAGTTTCAGTCGGCTCATGCGGAAGGAGCGATCAATATTCCGCTGCAAGATCTCCCGCGACGGATGTCGGAGATTGATCGCGGCCGGGCCGTCATCGTCTGTTGCTTGTCGGGCGGGCGAAGGGCTACGGCAATGACTCTTCTGAAGAAGGCAGGGTTCGAGAACGTGGTGAATGCCGGTCCCTGGCAGAACGTTCGAGTCTAAAGCTCACAAGGGAAGATAGGAAATACGTCATGAAACAAGGTCTGAGTTGGGTGGCGTTCGCCATCATGGGCACGCTCGTCCCTACGGTATCGGGTGCTGGAGAAAAAGTGTCGTTCTCTGAGGTCTGGCGGAAGGTCGAGGCCGGCTCGCCGAGCAGGAAGGCTGCGGAGCAGGAACTCGAGACGGCTCGAGTCGCCGCGGAGCGGAGCGGGCGGCATTGGTTTCCGATGCTTTACTTGGACGGAAGAGTCTACAACACCAACGATCCTGGGCTTTCGTTGTTCTCCACTCTTGCACAACGCCAAATGGCACCCACGGATTTTTCGCCTGACCGGCTGAATCACCCGGACGGACTGACTTATGGCAAGGCGACCGTGGGCATGGGGTGGTCGCTCTTCGAAGGCGGGTTGCGCGTGTCGCAACGGTCCGCGGCGGAGAAGATGAAGGCCGCGCGCGAGATGCAGGTCGGTGCCACGCGAGTACAGATCTATGCCGAGGCGGCTAGGGTCTACGGCACTGTGGCCGCGGAGGAGCAGAAACGGCGCGAACTCGAGTCGCTCGACGAGGCCCTGGATCAAGTGATCACGAGATATCGCATCGGCGCGAAGGAAAACCCCGTGGGGTATTCGGGCCTGTTGGGCCTCAGGAGCGTCAAGAACCGCGTGAGCGGAGCGATTGCCGAGAACAGCGCGAAGACGGGCGCTCTCCGCGACGCCTTGGACAAGATGGCCACCGGACTTCCCGACGGCTGGCAACCCGAGATGGAAAGCGTGGAGGCGTACGCTCGGCGTTATTTGGCGGTCAAAGAAGTGCCTAGGGCCGGAAGTTCCTACCAGGTAGAGAGTTACGCGTTGATGGCGGAGGCGGCTCGCGAAGCTCGTGGCGCTGAGCTTGCGAAGTTCCTTCCCAGGGTCGGCCTCTTCGCCGAGGGGAATCTGAATCGTGGAAATCGGGATACGGCCACGTCGTATGTCGCCGGAGGGTATCTGCAATGGGATCTCTTCGTGGCGCCGAACATCGGGGCCGTCAAGCAGGCCGAGTCGGCAGCGGCTGCCGCCGAGGCGCGGGCCGATGAGGCAAGACTGCACGAAAGCATTCAGTCGGAAGGGAGCAGGCAGGCGGCTCTGGCTCTCGAAACGAATCTCAAGGTGCTCCAAGACAGCTCAGCGCTACTTTCGGAGCAGACCGATGTCGCCAAGAAACTGTTTTTGAACGGGTCCATGAACGCGCTTCAGTTGGCGGAAGTCCTGAACCGCCGGTTGGACCTGATCGTCTCGTTTGCGCAGGCCAAAGCGGAGTATCTCGCGATGAGAGCCACTCTGGTGAAGAACTCGAAGGGAGTCAGTCATGAGTAACCAGTCCGAAAGCACCCGGGGGTTTGCGGGGAAGATCGCCAAAGTATTCGTTCAGTCCAAACTCACGCCGGTCATCGCTGTCGTGAGTGTCCTCCTCGGGATCGGCGCCGTATGGCTGACGCCCAAGGAGGAGGAACCTCAGATCACTGTGCCGATGATCGACATCCAAACGGTGGTGCCCGGCTTTGAGGCTAAGGAAATCGAGCGGCTGGTCACGGAGCCGATCGAGCGTGAAGTGTGGGGACTCGAAGGAGTGGAGTATGTCTATTCCTCAAGTCGGCCGAACTGGAGCCTTGTGACGGTTCGCTTCAAGGTGAATGAGCCGATGGAGCCCAGCCTTCTGAAGGTTCATCACAAATTGATGACTCTGCGCTCACAAATGCCGGCCGGCGCAAGGCCCTCGGAGGTGAAGTCGTATTCGATCGACGACGTCCCGTTCTTGATCCTGACGTTCAGTTCCAAGGTGAAAGATGACTACGAGCTGCGCTCACTGGTCGCCCCGCTGGCTCGGGAGCTGTCCAGTACGCCGGATCTGAGCCGCGTTGAAGTGCTCGGTGGCAGAAAACGCGCGATTCGTGTGGTGGTCGATCCGGACAAACTGACCCAAAGAGGTGTTTCGATCCTCTCCGTCGCACAGGCGCTTCAGGCGAATGATGCCCTGGCGCCAGCGGGAAAAAGCTGGGGGAAGGACGCGGTCTACGACGTTGAAGTGGGTGGACGGGTAGGCTCCGCTCAGGATGTGAAGGCGATTGCGGTCGGTCAGAGAGCCGGCGGGGTCGTCCGGATCGGTGATGTTGCCCAGGTGACGGATGGTCCGGAGGAGCGTGTGCGGATCTCCACTCTGACGGAGAAGGAAGGCGGGGCGAACGGAGCTGTTTCAATCGTTTTCGCGAAGAGAAAAGGCACGAACGTCGTGACGCTGTCCCGGCTGCTGTTGAACCGGGCGGAACTGTTCTCGGGCAAGCTTCCTGCCGACGTGAAGATGTCCGTGCTCAGGGATTACGGAAAGACGGCCGCTGCGAAGTCGACCGAGCTGATCGAGCATCTGATCCTCGCGACGCTCTCCGTTTCGCTATTGATCGCCATCTTCATGGGCTTCCGTGCCTCGATCGTGGTCGGGATCGCCATTCCGGTGACACTCGCGCTGACGTTGGCCTTGTATTACTTCCTGGGCTACACGCTCAACCGCGTCACGCTGTTCGCACTCATCTTCTCGATCGGTATTCTTGTCGATGACGCGATCGTCGTCGTGGAGAACATCGAGCGGCACCTGAAGACCGATCGCTCGGGGGGACTCATTCCGACGACGATTCGAGCGGTCGCCGAGGTCGGGGATCCGACGATCCTGGCCACGTTCGCGGTCATCGCATCGGTGTTGCCCATGGCGTTCGTCCATGGACTGATGGGCCCGTATATGCGACCGATTCCTGTCGGAGCGAGCCTCGCCATGATGCTTTCCCTGCTTGTGGCGTTCATCGTGACGCCGTGGGCGGCGGTGAAGCTGTTGCGGAAGCACGCTGAGAAGGAGTCTTCCGGTCATGGGGCTCCTGCAACCCAGCAGGGTTGGATGGACCGGCTGTACTGCCGCGTGATGGATGCATTGCTGGGCCGGAAGAAGGCGGCGCTTCAGTTCGGTGTGATGTCCCTGTTGTTGCTCGTGAGCGCGGCAAGCCTGCTCTACTTCAGAGCGGTTCGCGTGCAGATGCTTCCCTTTGATAACAAGAACGAATTCCAGGTCCTGGTCGACTACCCGACCACGACGACCTTGCAGCAGAACATCGAGTGGTCCAACGAACTGGCGCGCCGGCTCGTTCGTCACCCTGAGATCAAGCGCGTCCAGGTCTTCGCGGGTGAGGCGGCTCCCTATAGCTTCTCCGGAATGGTGAAACATACCTTCCTGCGTCGTGGGGACTCGATGAGCGACCTTCAGGTCGAGCTGACGGACAAGGATGAACGCAAGGTGAAGAGTCATCAGATCATCCAGGAGGTCCGCGAGGAAATCGCGCGGTTCGGAATGGAAAAGAAGGCGGTGACGAAAGTACTCGAAGTCCCGCCGGGACCGCCCGTGATGGCGACCATCGTAGCCGAGGTGTACGGGCCTGATGAAGGGACGCGAAAGCGCGTGGGCGACGAGATCCGCGGTATCTTCGAGAAGCAACCGGGGATCGTCGATGTCGATTACTCATGGCGCGCGGCTCGTCCTCGCAAGGTCTACTTCTACGATCAGATGAAGGGCGGGTTGCTCGGGACGAAGGCGGAACAGCTCGCGGGGCTGGGGCACTATGTGTTTTCCGAATCGCCGGTAATCGCTCTCAATGATACCTCGAGTCCGGAACCGGTCTCGGTAGACCTGTCGGTCAGGGATGACGTCCGCGCGAGCGGGACGCCGTTCCGAGGACAGATGATCCCGTCGTTCGAGTCCGGGATCGTATCTGTCGGTGACTTGATGAAGACGCCCGAAGAAAGGGAAACGGTCACGCTCTCCCGTAAGAATCTGAAGCCCGTGAACTAC
>CAYOWB010000093.1:0-13185 GCA_964407515.1 uncultured Bacteriovoracaceae bacterium | reverse complement strand
AGTTACTTTTTTTTTTTTCGCGGAATGACGGCGTCCCGTGTCCCGGGACCGTGGAGTCCGGTCGAGAATCTTGCCGTGAACTCGCGGCCGCCCGAGGTCCTGGGGCCTTCCGATGGAGAGATGGTCCGTACGCCGCTCGGTGAGGACGGACTCCGGTTGAGCTGGAGAGCGGGGGAGCCTGGTTCGGTTTATATCGTGCAGGTGGATGACCCCAAGGGAACGGTTCTGAAGCGGACGGTGACCGACACGGAGTATTTCTGGATTCCGCCTGCGGCGGGGCGTTACCGTTGGAAGGTCGGTTTCGAAACCCCGAGTGGAGTGGAATGGGGAGTGCCTAGAAATCTGGCCGTCGCGCCGTCGGCGATGACGCGAGTCCCGACCCGCCGGATTCGCAATGAAGCCGAGGAGGACGACGCCACTCGACGTGCGGCCATGCTCCCGGAATGGTGGGTGATCGGGCGTGCGGCTCAAGCCGTTGCTGCCTACAGCGTGGAAGAGCAGGATCTAGGGATCCGCGCTTCGGGCGCGTCGCTCGTTTCTTTCTTCAGCGCGGAGCTGCGGTGGAGGAACGGGACTACGGCGGGAGCGCGATGGCGTCTCTCGGGGTCCGCGAACTTCGAGATGATCCGTCAGACAGTGCTTGGAACGACGTTCTTGTTGCCGCGCGGATACGCGCGTGCGTTCTATCTGCGCGACATGGGGGGATGGCGGCTAGGCCCGTTCCTGCAGTTTCATGGTGGGCAAAGTGGCGTGTTCATCGCCCAGTCCGCCACTCAAGCCCGGAAGGCCAAGGTGACGCGACAGGGAGTGGCGCTGGGGGTCTCAGCGGTTTTCAGTCCCGCGCGAAGCGTGACCCTGAGCCTGTTGGGTTTGGGTCGGATGGACTTCGGCGGATCGGCGCCTGAACTTCCCAATGCGCTCAAGGCTTCGCTCGGTTATGAGGCTGGATTCGGCGCGGTGGTTTCGCTTACTCCGACGCTCATGATGGAAGGTCGGCTGCGCGCGTTGGGTGAAACGTATCGTTGGAAACCCGCCGGAGCCTTCACGGGCGATAGTCAGATGAGCAATATGTTCATCCTTCTTGATCTGGGAATTGGGTTCAAGTTCTGAGAAGCCCGGTCAGTACTTGCAGCACCAGGCGGTGACGTCGAACGTGCTAGCTCCGACCCCACAGCGTCCAAACCACTGGTTCATGACGTTCGTGGGGCGTGATTCCATCACCGGATAGCTTGCCGGGCAGTTGATCCCCGCCGACAGGACGATCTCGTCACTCGAGCAGATGGGGGCACTCGTCGCGTTGCTGACGCTCGTGAGTGTCCGGCTCACGCACTGATGAGGTACGTTGCCGTAACCTCCTGCGGTCGGGGCGCTGCCGAGCATCAGCCTGCCGCTGGGGAGCTTCAAGACTCCGTCAGCCGTGACTGCCATTCGTTCCACGGCTCCCACTCCGAGTCCGAGCAGAAGCATTCCGGCCCCGCCGGTTGACGGGTTGATTTTCACGGTCGCATCGGCCAGGGTTGAGCCGGATGGAGCCAGGGTAAAGGAAATTTGCCCAGCGAAAGTGGTAGCGCCCGTGCACGTGCCGCCGATGCAGCTCGGTCCGGTTTGCCCCGTGGAGCCGGTTGCGCCGGTGTAGCCGACGTAACCGGTCTGTCCTGTGGCGCCAGTGGCACCAGTCGCCCCGACGAATCCCATCACGCCGGTCTGTCCCGTGGCACCGGTGAAGCCGACCGGACCTTGAAGTCCGCTCGTGCCGCTTTGCCCGGTCGCGCCAGTGGCTCCTGTCGCACCTGCCGCTCCAAAGTTTCCGGTGGCCCCCGTTGCGCCTGTCGCGCCCGTCGAGCCTGAGACCACGGGCCCAACCCAGTTGCCGCCGCTATCGATGACCGTGGTTCCGTTCACGACGACGGCGGGGCCGCTCGGCGCGGTAATCGATACGCGTGCCGGAGTGATGTTCGCTCCAGCTACGTTGCCTGCGTTCTTGGCGTAGAATGCCGAGAGGGCCCCCGTCAGAGGAAAGCGTGGAGACATGGGCGCCACATCGCCGCTGACCTGGATTTCCAGGTAGAGGTCAGGGGTCGTCGCCAACGCCGCCGGGAAGGTGACCGCTGTTCCGAGTCGTGCGTGAATGAGGCCATCGCCGTCCGCGGTTAAAGCGAGAGTTTCCTCCCAAAGGGAGGCGCCCCCGGAACTGACCGGGAAGATGCGGAAAGTGAGCGTCACGGCGCCTTGTACGGGATAGCTGTTGGCGTCTTCGAGGTAGCCTTGGAAGTCGAGCGTGTCGGTGGTGCCGCTCCACGCGGGCGTGGAAACGAGAAGCGCCAGGGCGCCAAGCACGTTCAGCGTCTTCAAGGATAAGAAGTGGCGTATCTCGTTCACGTTCCACCGCCCAATCCCTTCTATTGTATCAAGGGCGGAGAAGGGATCAATTCCTATAGAGGTAAACCAGGGACCGGGAGCGTGCTTCACCGTTTCTTCTTCTTCGAATTCAAGCCACCCTTGAGCGTGTGCATCTGATTGGAGTCGCTGGCTTTGTCGCGACTGATGGCACCGCCGATCGTTACGGAGTGTAGACGATGGCCTGCGCCGTTCTGGACACTGGAAGCACTGCCGCCGCCTTGACCGCCCAGATCCGCGTTGGTGATCACCTTCGTGGGCGGAGTGGTTTCACGGGTCTTGAAGACGTCGAACTGGGACAGGTCGGTCGTACATCCGCAGAAGGACGCGATGATCAGACTCAGGGCCAGGACGCTCAGGACGCTGCTCAAGACGCTGATGATACGCATGCTTCCAGGATAGCACGTCACTGAATTTCGACCACCCTTGGGCGTGGAGCAGTGAGAACCGGAATGATTTCCTGCTCCAGTCGCGACGAGGCCGGTGAGCGGCTGATCTCGCGGATGATCTGATCGGGGGAGTCGGTCTCCACGCGAATTCCGAGTTTCTTCGGCGGCGGCAATACACCGTTCCAGTGTACCGAGAACTGCGAACCGGTCGCTTCTCCGGGAAGAGCGACTTTCGACTTCGCTCCAGGAGCGACGCCCACCGCAACCACTTCCCAGGAATAAGTGCCGGAGGAGAGCGTCTCGGGGGTCTTGAACTCGTTGTCATCGACGTTCTTCCGCAGAACCTGTGTCTGGGTGCCGTCGGGGTTGAGTCGAGAAAGGGTGATCGTGTACGATTCCGCGCCCGGCACTTCATCCCATCGGAGCAGGATCTCCCGTGGTCGGCGTTCCTGCACCTTGAGGCCGACGAGAGACGGAGCGATGACAGGCGCGGCGAGCCGATCGGGGAGGCGGACTTCGAACAGGCGTGGTGCGCCTGGTGTGCCCTTGCGGTCAGCGAGATCGATGGCCTGCACGTCCCACTGGTAGCTTCCGGGAGGGAGTCTTCTCTCGAACGCGGTGTCGCGTGTCTCTTCGGTCCAGGCATCTTCGAGTTTGCCGAGGGCGTTTTGCCTGCGGATCGTAAGCAGATAGCCTTGCGCCTGCGCGACGGGCTTCCACGAGAAAGTCACCTTCGGTGACGAGTCCGCGACCATCGTGGCGAGCGGCATGGGCAGGCTCTTTTCGGGCGCCGTGAGCAGGGGGGCCTCAGTGAGGCGGTATTTTCCCACCTGGCTGACGGCGAGCGTCTGATCGTCTCCGTCGAGCGCCTTCACGCGCCAGTAGCGTTGCCCCACGGGCAGGTCGCTGACCATGAGTCGCGGCAGGCCTTCGGACGATGACCGGATTCGCTTCTCGAAAAGGACGGTATTGAACTTCTCATCCGGGGCGATTTCCACGACGTATCGCGAGGCGCCGCCGCTCGGCTCCCACGAGAACTCCACCTCGGGCTTGTCGCGCAGGAATTCGAACGTTCGACCGTTTTCGGGCGAGACCAGTTTGAAACCGCCGGCGCGCGAAAGCAGGAATGCATGAGTGGAGGAAGGGCGGGAGTCGTGTTCGCCTTCTTCGTTCGCTCCTGAGGGAAGCGAGGGTGAGGCTTCCACGGTCCAGTACAGCCGGCCGCTGGCCGCCAGTTCTTCTTCGGTCTCGGGCACCGTAACGGCTCGCCGGAGAAGCGGATGCTTGCGTTGCGCGTCCGTGAAAACGGAGAGCCGGTAGGAGCGTGCCTCGGGCACCGGACTCCAGCCGAACCGAACCTTGCTCTGCCCCGCGGCGAGCGACACCACGCCGTCCTGGGTGGGGACAGTCAATGTCGGAGCAGGAAGTCGGTCGAGCTGGGCGACGGCGAAGTTCCGTGTCTCACTGGGAATCTCGGTGACGGATCTTCCGTCCGCGCCGACGCCTTCATAGCGGCTCACGACGCGCCAGAAGTAAGTTCCGGAGGGGAGAGGGTCGAGGGTGGCGTCGTTCGACGAGGTCTGGACGGTTTTAAGCGGTGAAGAGAAGTCCGCGCTCGACGACATCTCGACTCGCAGTGCGGCGCCATGAGCGATGCTGTTGGAAACGGGCGAAGTCCAAGCGAGCTTGGGGACGGGTTGTTCACGCAGGAAAGTCAGCCGCGTGCCCGCAGCCGGGGATTCCAGACGCAGTGGGACGTGGCGGACGAGATGGAAAGACCGCTTGTCGCTCATGTCTGAAGGGGAATCCGGCGCGATCAGACGCCAGTAGTAGGTTCCGGGCGGAAGCCGAATATTGATGCGGCCTTGCGCCACTCCTTGGTGGATGAGTCGGCTGAAGTCAGGAAACGCGGAGATCTGCAGTTTTGCCGGAATGGGCGTGCCCTCGGGGTTGCTCCATTCGAACGGGACAGGCGCGGGGCCTTCTTGCGGGATGATGATCCGAGCTTGCGGGACGGGAAGCTTGGGAACGAAAGTCACGCGGCGTTTGGTGATTCCGGCGGTGCCCACTTCGCCTTGCTCGTTCTCCCGGAGCTGGGCGGTGCCTTGGTCGGTTTTGAGTTCTGCCTGGCCTTTGGCCACGGTGACCTGCAGTCCCTTGGCTCCGGAGGCGAGGGCCAGTTCGCCGCCATTCTCGCTTTTGGCGAGGCTGACGCGGCCCTGACTGGTTTTGATTTCCACCGCGGACGATTGACCGCCTGTGCTTCGTGCGAAGAGTGACCCTTTGAGAAACTCGATTCCGATCTTTTCGTCCGAACGATCGAGGATCACCAGCGAGTTTTCGGCGAGCTCCAGAACGGTTCCGTCGTCGAACTGGATCTTCGCCTCGCTCCCCGGAGTAGTTCGGATGGAGTCACGGTTGAAGAGGGTTTCTTGAGTCGCGATGTCGTTCCAGAGGACTTGTCGATCCAGCTTGCGTTGGACCTGGCGGATCCCGACGGCCAGTTTGGCCACAGGACGGTCTCTTGTCGCCACCGTGCCGGACGGCCGGAGTTCTCGATGCAGCAGGTAGGCGAGTCCGCCCAGGATCGCGCAACCCGCGATCAAAACGGCCCAATTTTGCAAATGGCGCTCACGCGTCCGCGGTTCCACATCCTCGTATCGGCGTCCGTACAGCAGAAAAGAAGGCAAAAAGGGTAACCGCTTACCTGAGGGTGATGCGATGAGTTATGTCAGGTAAGCGGATACCTTATAGAACGCGGTAACCTGCCGATAAGTCCAAGGATGAGGGCTGATCTGCGCTTCACGCTTCTGATGCTTCTCGCTGCCGGGCTGGCGCTCGTGCCGGCGCGGGCGAGTGAGCGTCAGGTGGAGATCGACTGGGAGCCCATCGAAGGTGCGCACAAGTACGAGGTGAAGTGGGATGGCGGCGTCGAGGAAGTCAAGGAGCCGCGTTGGTCCAAGCGTCTTCCTGCAGGCCGCTACCGCATGCGTCTGCGCGCGATCGGCGAGGACGGAATCGCCGGGCAGTGGACCGAAGATCAGCAGATTGAAGTGAAACCGCGGCCTCCGCAAGCGTTCACCCATTCGGAGACGGACAAAATCGTCAATCTCACCTGGGAATCGCGTCCGAAGATCTCCCGCTTCGAAGTCGAGGTTCAAGACGCGAACGGAAAGGTCCTGCTTCGTCAGGAAACGAAGGAAACGTCTCTCTCATTCGCACGGCCCAAGACCAGTGAGTTGAAAGTCTCGATTCGCGCGGCTGCCGAAGGAACGGACTGGTCGAGCGCGAAGCAGTGGATCTTCGCCCTTGAAGACTCGAAGAAGGCCTCTGCTGCTTTGCCAGCGGCTGGCGCTGGAGTGAAGCGCATGCTGGCTTCGCTCAGCGCGAATCCAACCGGAAGGCGTTATCCGGGCCAGCCCGCGCCGCTTCCGCCGGATCCGGAACTGGCGGTTCAGCGTTACCGGCTGACGGGCGAACGTCCGCTCCCTCCGTCCTCGGAGGAATGGGCCATGGCGACGACTCCGGAGGCGAAGGAGGCTCTCCGTCGTCGGACGATCGCCAGCGCGCGCGTGGAGTTGAGTGAGCGTTTGGAGTTGAAGCGCAGTCCGGACTTGCGGTTTTCGCTCGCGCCGATGGTGACCGTGTTCCGCTACGGGTTCTCGGACAGAAACGACAGTGGAACCGGTGTTTCCGGGACCGCGGTGGCCTGGGAACTGGAAGCCGAGTGGAACCGAAGTCGGCCTTGGGGCGCGTACTTTCATCTGCATCAGCTTTCCTTCAAGCAGGATGGCTACTCCCTCCCGCACCTCATTGCGGGAGCGGGGGTGCAGCGGAATCTTCCGCTGGATGCTTCAGGGCAATACTTACACTTGGGCGCGGGCGTCTCGTTCTCTCAATATGCCGTACGCACGAGAACGAGTTCTGAGTCTTCTCAGGATTCTCAGTCGGGCGATTCCGTGGCGCAGCTGCGGCTGTCCGTCCTGGGTGTTGGTTTGCGGGCGTCGCATCGGGTCCCGATGTTCGGGGATTGGAGCTGGGAAACCGGGGCGAAGTTCGAGTACGCGCCTCCACAACGGATCTTCGGGAAAATGATTGATGAGGATCTGTACGCGATGTCGGGCGCGGTTCGCGGGGGACCGGTGTGGCGCGTGAGTGGCGAGGTGGAAGTCGCGGCAGGTCTCTCGGTCGGCGGACGCAAGCTCGCACCCAAAGGTGAAGATGCGATATGGCTTGCAGAAAAGAGCGCGTACGTGAAAGGGGTCTATCGCCTGGGGCCGCCGGACGGGCGCACGCTGGCTTCTGAGTCCGCCGGAGCGCTGGACTCTTCTGGACTTTGGACGGCGAACCTCCAAATCCCCGTGGGAATCCGATCGACCATGGAACTGACTTCAATGGAGGAACCTTACGATTCCGGGCGAAGACGGGCGGGGCTGAGCGCGGAGCTGTGGCGCCGCTGGTCAGCCACGAGTCCGTGGAGCGTCGGCGTGAGGCTCGATACGACATCGGTCAGCGACGAATCGGGCAAGACGCAAGAAGGGCAGTTCGGCCTTCTCGGGGGGTGGGACACAGAGTTCCTCGGGCGTCGGGACACGACGGCTCGCATGGAGTTCGGCGTGGTCCGCGCATCGGCTGCTTCGATCTCGCGCCGGTTCGGCCCGTCAGGATCCTTCCAGAGTTGGGACTTGGAGAGTTCGGCTAGCTTGAAGCGGGAATGGACGCCTCGCCTCGCGACACGTGCGGCGTTGACGTATGCCCATGCGCTCCTCGTGAGCATGAGTGACAGCGGGTTCAGCAGTGGCCATGAGATCATCCGTGCCGGACTGAACCATCGCTGGGGCTTCGAGCTTGTGCCGGAGTACCGTGTTTCTCGCGCGGTCGCCGTGAGCGTGGGTTATCAGTTCCGCTCCGTGCGGTACTCGCTGGTTCAGTCTGATGTGATGAGCGAGAGCAATACCCGGGCGCTCGAATTCACGGAGAACGCCGTGAAGGCCGGCCTCACATTCCGCTGGTGACTTTCTTCCAGAGCGCGTCGCCGAGCGTATCGGTTCCGATCAGGTAAACTTCCTGGCAGTCCGCGGCGGTGGACTTATTCTTCCGGACCTCCGACGGAATGCAGCCGCGCCCGCCGTACTTTTCGAGCCAGCCTTTTCTTGCGGCCAGGGAGTTGCTGATGAAGACCGGCGTCTCATCGGTGCGCGACTTGCCACGCGATGAGCGGGACTCGAACTCGAATGAGCTCATGACGCCGAATTCCCCGGGTTTATCCACCGGGTCCAGCGACTGATAGCCGAGGACCTTGAGGTACTTGAACTTCTTGCGGCCCGGCTCACGCGAAGTGAGGATCAGGTCGAGGCTCCCGTTGAAGAACAGTTCTTCGAGCCGGTTCAGATCATGGACGTCCATCTCGACGGTGCGGATCGCGGTATTCTTGAGGACGTTTCTTGAAAGACTGAGGGCGAGCGGAATCAGACCTTCGAGGCTGCCAATGGTCAGCAGGGTCGGTTCCGCCGATCCCACGATACGCTGGATTTCGGAAGAAAGGCTGCGCGAGCTTTTCTGGTATGCCTCGGCCAGTTGATGGGCGAGCGGGGTCCAGGCGGACTTGCGACGGGCCTCCCGGTCCAGGAGCGACGCCTTCAGCTCCGCCTCAAGCTTCAGAATGATACGCGAGAGCTGGGGCTGGGAGAGACCGACATGCACGGCGGCACCTGAGAGGTTCTTGAAGTGAACAGCTTTGCTGAGGACCGATAGCTCACGAGCGAGATGTTCCATGGTCTATTATGTTACGCGAGAATGACGGTTTGTCATCCAGGCGATTCGGGGGAGAGGCCAGGGCGGATCTCGGTACCGTGTAACGTGTCGAGTCGGCTTTCTTTCTAGAAGTGCAGCTGTGCCCCGATTTCAATGACGCGATTCGGCGGCAGGCCGAAGTACAGAGTCGCCGGGCGTGCGTTGCGGGAGAGGAAGACGAAGAGCTTCTTGCGCCAGTGAGCCATGCCGGATTCGCCTGTCGGCTTGATTGTCTCGCGGCCGAGGTAATAGCTGATTTGCTGCAGGTCAAAGCGTACTCCGGCTTCCTCGGCGAGGCGAAGGATGTCGTTGATGTTGGGTGTCTGCATGTATCCGTAACGGGCCATGATGCGCGCGAAGCCATGACCGATGTTCTCGACACGAAGCCGCTCCGCTTCGGACACGTCGGGGCGGCTCTCCGTTTGAATGGAAACGATCAGAACTTTCTCATGAAGGACCTGATTGTGCTTGAAGTGCTGCACGAGCGCGGGCGGCGCGATGTTCGGGCTCATGGTCATGAATACCGCCGTGCCGGGAACGCGGAAGGGCGTGGTTTCCGCGATCTCGTCGAGGAACACGTCGAGCGGCTTGGCGTCCTTGAGAATGAGCGAGCGGAGATAATCCTTGCCTCGTTTCCAAGTCGCCATGACCGAGAAGACGGTGAGCGCGATGACGATCGGAAACCAGCCGCCTTGCCGGATCTTGACGATGTTGGCGATGAAAAACGCACCATCGACGGTCAGGAAGAACGCAAGCAACGCAAAGGAGGTCAGAAACGGCCAGTTCCAAAGTCTGCGGGAGACGAAGTAGAACAGCAGGGAGGTGATCCCCATCGTGATCACCACGGCGATTCCGTAAGCTGCCGCCAGGTTTCCGGAGGTGCGGAAGCTCACCACCAGGGCGATACAGACGGCGAGGAGGAGCGTGTTGATGCGCGGAACGTAGATCTGACCACGGGTCTCGCGCGAAGTGTGGCAGATGAGCATGCGAGGCAGATAGCCAAGCTGGATCGCTTGCTGGGTTAGAGAGAACGCCCCGGAGATCAGGGCTTGCGAAGCGATGATGGCGGCGGCCGTGGCGAGCGCCACCATCGGGTAGAGCATCCAACCGCTCACGAGTCCGTAGAAAGGGTTGACCAGCGCGTCCGTTCCGCGGTTCAGGACGAGCGCGCCTTGGCCGAGATAGTTCAGCATGAGGCAAGGGAAGACGATGGCGAGCCAGCCGAAGCGGATCGGGTTCTTTCCGAAGTGACCCATGTCGGCATAGGCCGCTTCCGCGCCTGTAATCACAAGCACGACCGAACTGAGTACGAAGAAGCCATGCCAGCCGTTGCGGACGAAGAAAGTAGCGGCGTGGTACGGGTTCAGCGCGCTGATGACGTGCGGCTCGCGGATGATCCACGGAATGCCGGCCGCCGCGATGGCTGAGAACCAGAGAAGCATCACGATGCCGAACACGGAGCCGATCTTCTCGGTTCCTCGGTACTGGACAGTGAAGAGGCCCACGAGGATCGCGAGCGTGATGGGAATGATGAACGGCTGAAATGCGGGTGTAGCGACCTCCAGACCTTCCACCGCGCTGAGAACCGAGATGGCTGGCGTGATCACTCCGTCGCCGTAGAGCAACCCGGCGCCGAAGAGTCCCAGGAAGATGAGGAGTACTGTGCTGGTCTTTGGGCGTCCGTCCTGGCGCTTGGGAAGAATCAGGGCCAGCAGGGCCATGATGCCGCCTTCGCCCTCATTGTCCGCCATGAAGATGAAGGTCAGGTACTTCACGACGACGACGATCATCAGGGACCAGAAGATCAATGAGATGACGCCGATCACGTTCTCGATCGTGAGGGGGATGCCGTGCCCGAGATGCAGGCTTTCTTTGACGGCATAGAGGGGCGAAGTGCCGATGTCGCCGTAGACGACGCCCAGCGCTCCCATCATTAACTTCCAGAAGTTGTCGCGGGTTGAGTGCCCGTGTGCCCCCGAATGTGACATCGATAGTGAAATTCATAAACTAACCCGGGGCTGTTTCCTATGATTTAAAGCAATGCCGGACCGGATTTGTCTGTGTTTCATGACAAACTCCCAACGTCACCCTCGTGTAGAATGGGGGGATGCGCATCTTGACTAAGACTGGAATGGCGGCGGGGCTTGGGATTGTATCGGGCATGATTGCGGGGGCGACGTCGGTGTCGGTGTCGGCTTGGGCGAGCGGGGCGGTTCAGGCGAGTCCCCAGCGCGACTTGTCGGCGGAGTCTTCCGCGGAACCGGACGACGCCGGAGCGGATCGAATTTTTGGAGACCTCGGTGGACTACGTGGGCGTTGGGCCGAGCGGGGCTTTGAAGCGGTGCTGGCTTACCGGGGTGACACGGTCTCTGGTTTTTCCGGTGGCTCGCGCAGGCGCACGGCTTATCTTGGAATGGCCGAGCTGAAGCTCGACTTCGATTTCGAAAAGATGGCCGGCGCGACCGGGCTTCGCGCGTATGTCGACGTGACTGGAATTCACGGCGGGTTGCCGCCTTCTTCTTTTGTGGGGGACGCACAGGCGACCTCGAATATCGAGGCACCGCCGGCGTTTCGTTTCTACGAGGTTTGGCTGCAGCAGACGCTGGGGCCCGCGTCCATCAAAGCCGGTTTGTATGACTTGAATACGGAGTTTTACGTGACGCCGTCGTCGGCGTTGTTTCTGAATAGCTCCTTCGGAGTCGGACGCGAGCTGAGTCAGACGGGAATGAACGGTCCGTCGATTTATCCTTACACTGGTCTGGCGATTCGGGCGGAGCTGGGGCTGGGGCCGCAGTGGTCCGTGCGTGGCGCGGTGTTCGATGGTGTGCCCGGGGATCCGGAGCGGACGGGCGGAACCTACATTCGTCTGAATAGCGAAGAAGGGGCTCTGCTGACCGGTGAGGTGACGTGGAAGCCCACGGAGCGGGATCTCTTGACGTTGGGTGGGTACGGGTACACTTCCCGGCAGGACCGTTTGGACGGCGCCGACAAGTCGACTTCGCGTGGTATCTACGTGCTGGCTGATCACCGGCTCACTCAGGACTGGTCCGTGTTCTTTCGTCAAGGTTGGGCCAATCCGGCCGTGAGTCAGTTTTCCGCCAATACCGCGGGCGGCGTGAACTTCCGCGATGCTTTCGGGCTGGGATTCACCACCGTGTGGACCGGTTCCGATGCTCTGCGAGTGGCGCAGGGTGAGGGGATGGAGGCGAAGTCTTCCGAAACGGCCATCGAAGCCACTTATCGCGCCAATCTCGGCCGTGGCGTGCAGCTGCAGCCGGATCTTCAGTATGTGATCAACCCCGGAGTCGACCCCGCGCTTGCGAATGCGTGGGTGGGCACTCTGCGGGTGTATCTGACGTTCTAGAAGGGTCTGAGTGCTTCAATCCAACGAGGAAATGAGCGGAAGTGAGTGGCCGCGTCGTCGGTTTCGCCGATGCAGGCCCCATTCGGGATCCGGTCACAGCCGTACCCCACGGACCCGCATTAAACCCGCGCCCCCTGTCGTACTCCGCGCTCAGCAAACAAGTCGCGCAGGCGGTTGTGCGGTAGCCAGCGTTTGCGGCTCCACTCGGGCGCGAGGCAGGAGTCGGGATCGGTGGCGGTGGCATGCAGCCGTTCGAGGTAGATGGTCGGTGGCAGCCACTCCAGGAACTGAATCACGCGCTCGCAGTATTCATCGAGCTCCAGTACCGGAAAGTGTTCGCGCTCCCAGCGCTCTGCCAAGCGCGTGCCTTGCAGGATCATGAGCTGATGCAGCTTCGCGCCGCGAACTCCGTGCTCCGCCAGAATGCGAGCCGCCGCCGCCGGCGCATCGGCGCTTTCCACCGGGGTTCCGAAAATCAGATGCACGCAGACGTGAACGTGAGGAGCTAGCTGCCTCAGGCGCTGGAGCGCGTCGATCACGGTCGCACGATCATGCCCGCGTTCCAGCCACGCGAGAACCGGATCCTCGAATGATTGGATGCCGAGTTCAAGACACACGTAGTGCTTCTGGGCCAGTTCCTCGAGCAGGACGAGAACTTCGTCTCCGAGACAGTCCGGTCGTGTTCCGATGCAGAGGCCGCGAATCGCGGGGTGGGCGAGCGCTGCCTCGTACAGCGGACGAAGGTGTTCCACCGGCGCGTAAGTGTTCGAGTAGCTCTGAAAGTAGGCGAGAAAAACCTCCGCGCCGAAGCGCGCGCGAACGCCGCCGATCTGCGCGTCGATTTGTGCCGGAATTGAGCCAGACACCGCTACGCCTGCGCGTCCCCCGAAGTGCGAGACCGATCCGCGTTCGTCGCAGAAGGCGCAGCCGCCGAATCCGAGCTTTCCGTCGCGGTTCGGGCACGTGAACCCGCCGGAGACGACGAGCTTATACGCTTTGCCTCCGAACGCTTCGCGTAGGTGATGGCTATAGGGGTAATAAGGGAGCTGACTCATTTCGGGTGCACGAATACCATTGCCCCGCGTGAGAGCAAAGCGCCCTTCACATTGCGCCTAAATGGGCCGCGCGCTTAGTGCCCCTTTTTGCGGGCAGGGGCCTTGGCGGCCGGAGCCTTCTTCGCCATGCCGGTCTTCACGGCGGCTGCTTTGGGAGCGGCCTTCGTAGTGGAGGCCTTCTTCGCGG
>CAYOWB010000092.1:0-13216 GCA_964407515.1 uncultured Bacteriovoracaceae bacterium | reverse complement strand
AGAAAAAGTCCCATGCGTGAACGCGGCATGGAGCCGTGCCCATGGAAAAGGCGGCCCCCCATGTGAACGGGACCAAGCAGGTGCCCAAGCCGGGGCCACACCGCTCGGTGAACAGGGCAAAGCGAGTGCCGATGGAGTGGCCCGCGCGGTCAGTTGATGTAGGAGCGGCCGCAGGCCTCCATCGCCTTTTCTTGCTTGGCGCGGATTCGCTTGAACTTCTTGATGATGTCGAGCTGGTCATCCGTGATGCGCAGGATGAATTCATCGAACTCCCGGACCGCCGAGTTCTGCAGGCGCGTGGAGGGGGCCGGGGGATTCTTGATCTTCCACTTCTCGAGGTTGTTCAGCGCGTGAGCAAGGCCCTCGGCCAGGCCTTGGGTGAGATCCTCCAGTTCCTCCGTGTATCTCTTTCCTGCGGCGCTCTCTTCGAAGATCCGGTTGCACTTGCTGCGGACGCCCGCGATTTCGGAGTAGATCCGGCCGAAGATGGGAATCCCCGGCGTATGCTTCACGCGACACGCTGAAAGCCAGAGCCACTTGCGGTTCTCCAGGTCTTTGCGGCCCTTCCGATAATGCCTCTTCGCGGCGGCATCTTCCACGTTATAGGTTCTCTTGGCGATCCGGAGCCCCCGTTGGTAGGACCTCTGCGCCTCATCGAACTCCCGGCTCATGTCCGCTACCGCGACATCGCGTCCACCGTAGAGATGCATACGGGCGTTCTGGAGCAGGCGTTCCGCCTCGATCAACTTCCCGACGCTGTCTTCCATCTGGCGGCAGATCGGGTTGTCGGTCATTTTGCGAACCATCTCCAAGAGCGCCTTCGCGCCCTCGGCTTCAGCACGTGTTTGAGCCAGTGACTCGCTCAGCTCCCGTTGACAGGCCTCATCACCGTCGCGGTCGGCGGTCTGTAGGTCTTCTTCCAAATTCTTCGTCCGGGCGTTCAGGCGTTCCAACTTGGCGGCTTGCCGCCGTATGAGTTGTTCCCGGTTCAGGCCCGAACTGTCGGTCAGCTTCTTGATGTGGATCAGATTGTCGAGCAGTGTTTCGAGGGCCGCCGTGGAGTCAGCGGTACTTTCCCAGATCTCCCGGGCGCGTTTGAAGTTTTCCCGGATCTTATCCTTGTCCTCGAATACCAGGTTATAGAAGGCCTTGCCTCCGGCCACGATCGCATCCGTGGCCACGCCCAGCGCCAGTGTAGCGACGCCTGCGCCCGCGGCACCCGCGGCAGCCGCGATGAATACTTTGTCGGGCTTCATGAACTCCGACAACAGACTGTTCGCGCGATGCAATTCGTGGTTGGACGTGGTCCAGTTCTTGTTGGTGCCGGCCCACTGAACATTGGCGGCGTTGAGCCCGATGTTGGTTTGCCCGAGCGCCCCGAGCAACTGGTCCGTCTTGCAGTCCGACCTCGCCAGTTGGCAGCTCATGTCTCCGGTGGCACAGGGTCCTCCACAACTTGCAGTGGGGGCGGCCCCCCCCGCAGGGGCACCCGTGCCTGGGGCAGCGGGCGTGCCTCCGGTGGCCCAGGCAAGACCCTGGCGCTGACGTCGTAATTCATTCCGCCATTCGTTTCGGACGATACGTTCCAGCAGGGGGACTTTCGTCCGCAGCGTCTTGGAGAGCGCGCGTTGAATGATCTCCGACTCCGACGCCACCGGGTCGGCATAGGCCGGGCGGTACAAGGCGATGGAGTAGGCGATGTTCTCCTGGTCCGCGGTCATGAAGACGCGGACGAATCGATTCGAATTTTCCCAGTTGCCGTCATAGACCCGGGTTCCGCGGTAAATCCGCTTCGCCCAGGGCTCGATGCCGAGCGCATCCCGAATCGCGTCCGCCACCTGGTCCGGATCATAGTCGGCGGGCCGCGGATACTTCACGTAGACGATGTTTCCCGCGACGAAAGCGGTCTGAGGGTCGGCGTAGACCATGCGCTGGAGAATTTTAGCCTCAATGATTTTTCCATCAGCGGTGGTCGCTTGGGCGAGTGGGGTGGCGATCCATTTCTGTGCGAAGGCAAGGTCGTCGGTCTCCGTCGCGTGAGCCCCGATTGCGAACAGCATCCCGAACGCCAAGAACCATGACCGCATAGACACCCCTTATTCCCCACCTCTAATTATGGAATAGTGGGGCGAATAGGTCAAATAATTCAAGCGGCTCTGGTCGGCGGTGAAGGCTGATCGGGGTGGGTCGGCACGGACACACCGAGGACCGGAGTGGTCTTGGATCAGGGCTAAACCTTGAGAATCTGCTGGAGTGAAGCGACCACCCTTTGGAACTTGCTTGAGCTGTAGCGTTTGGCTGTCAGCTCCAGGAACTCAGCCGGGGTGAAGTTCCCTTCGTGTTCCAGTGAGAAGTCGGCCAGGTCGTGCGCCACGATGAACACCGCGGATAGGGGAGCGATGAAGGCATGTTTGAGCCGTCGCGGGAATCCAGTGCCCTCGGGCGTTTCGTGATGCTGGAAGATGATGGAGTCGACATCCGGGGGCACTTCACTGAAGCCCTTCGCGACGTCTGCGGCCTTGATCGGGTGCTGCCTGAAGACGTTGACTTGCTCCTTGGAGAAGCCTGCTTTCTCCGCGTCCTCGGGCATGCGGCACTTGGCGAGCGCCGAGTTGTCCAAGGTGATGTCGTGGAGGAAGGCAGCGAGATTGAGCTTCTGGAAGGTCTGCTCCGAGCCCCATTCCATGTGTGATGCGATCGCGCAAGCGAGGTAGCCGGTCAGCAGACTGTGGTTGGCCAGGTACTCGCCCTTGAAGTTTTCGATCTTCCGCAGAAAGTCACTGAGCTTGGGGCTCTTGCCCATGGCGTTCATCGTGACCTGCATCTGCGTCTTGGCCAGCGCCTGCACGTCCCGGGTGAAGCCCATCTCGCGGCCCATTTCCGCGACCGATTCGTAGATCTGCTCCGAGATCCGATTCGCGTCCTGCAACGCCATCACGGGCGTGTTCTTGAGGATGCGCTGCAGTTCCGCGTTGTACTTGTGAATGAACTCCGTCGTGTCCGCCGTCTTGATGTAAAGGTACTCGATGCCCTTCTTGATCGTGTACTTGTTGAGGTCCGAGACCTCGAACTGATCGCCCTGGTGAAAGAGCTTCACGTAGTGATCGTCGGAGAGTCTGATGAAGATGTCGCCCTTGAGCGGGTAAACGGACAGGAGCAGCTTCGTGCGGATGCGGCAATACTTCTGCTTCCAGCCCTCGTTGGAGACGATTCCTTTTTCGATCAGAAGCTCGATGACTTTAACCAGGTTGTCGATCAGGTTGTTGCGGTCGATCGCGGCGGTCGGCCTCCAGTTCGGCGTCGTGGGCGGTTGCTGGCCGGTTTGGATACAGGCGATGAAGGGAATGGTTTGCGGTTGATCTTCCGCGGTAGACTTTTCGCCCTCGGCCTTCGAACCCTTCGGCGCCTTGGCGGACGCTTCCGTGGCTTTGGCCGCGAGCATTTCATACTCAGCCCCCATGGCCTTGGGGACATCACAGACGATGAGGTCAGGCTTGACCTGCGGCGAGCTCACCATCTTCTTGGCTTCCGCGATCGTCGAGGCGTGCAGGAGCGTGGCGCCGAACGCCCCTTCCAAGGCAAAGGCGATTCTTTCGCGGATTTCCTCGATCTCGTTCTGGACGAGCAGAACCTTCATTCCTCAAGCCTCTCCAAGATCGTATCACGACTTCCCGTTCGTACAGGGATGGGCGCGAGCGTTTGGAGGACCTGTTGCTGCGATGCGCGACTCCAGCGATAGAATCTCGAATCGAATATCACGATTGCTCCACGATCCGTATGGCAGCGCACGAGGCGGCCGGCGCGTTGTTTGAGCCAGATCATCCGGAGCGGAAAATCGTATTCGAATAAGGCGAAGCGGGTTCGGGCTTTCCGAGCCTCCGCCAGGGGGCCGCGGGTCATCGCCTCGTTGATCTTCTCGATGATCACGCAGGAGAGCGCTCCCGGTACGTCAAGTCCCTCGCCGTAGCGTTCGCTTCCGATCAGCAGCGCACGTTCGGTATTCCGGAAAACGTCCACCGCCCGGCGGTCGCTCAGCGCATCCAGAACCGTGATCCCGTGTTTTTGCAGCCGCTCCCTCAGGATGTCGGCCGCGTAGCGCAGGCGTTTGTTCGAAGTCATGAGGAGCAAAGTTCTTCCGCCGAGGACCGTGGCGGTCTGTTCCGTGAAGTGAATGAGCGCTTCGAGGTGACCTTGCGTTCCCGGTTGATCGATATCTTCGGGAATGTACACGACCGCTTGAGTGTCGAGCGCGAAGGGCGAGGGGAGCTGAATCAAAGGCTTCGCCAGTTCCAGTCCGATGCGGTGGGTGATGAAGCCCGCTTCGTTGCCCGCGGACAACGTCGCCGAGGTCAGCACGATCGAGCGCTTGTCCAGGAAGAAGCTCTTGCCCATGGTCTGCACCGCGATGGGCGCCACATGAATGCGCCAGACGTTTTCTCGTGCGTTCCAGTAGACGAGGCGAAGCAGGTTCTCCGCTCCGCCACCGGGACCTTGTGTATTATCGCCTGCGGCGCCGGTCGCCTCCAGGCCTTCTCCACCGGGAACCCATTCCCCCAGAAGCGCAAGGACGGTGTGATGGAATTCCGTGAACCGCGCCGCGTGCGCGTTGAGCAGATCCTGGGCCTGGTCCCCCATGGACCTTCGGCCTTCGCAGGCCGCTACTCCCGCTAGGAGGTATTCCGACATGTCGCGGAGGGCGCCGCTTAAGTTCCGGAATCCATCCATGAGCGCCTCGTGCCCCCGCGGGACCCGTGGCGTAGGACCGCCTGGGAGCGGAGCCACGCAGATGCAGGCCTCATATTCATTGCTCTCGCGCTGGGCCGGAAGCGCCGCCGGCACGATGCTCTGGAGCTGTACCAGTCGCGATCGCACGTTTTCGGCGAGTGAGGTGAGATAGGCGGAGGGTTCATCGCTTCCGTGCGGATGCGCCAGGGTGAGATCGCTCAGCAAACGCGCGATGAGGACCGAGTCTCCAACCCGGTTCTTGCCGTGTTTGCGGGAGAACCGCTCCAGCTCTTCCGAGATCCGGAGCTCGCTCAGCTCCGCCGAGAACGCGTCGGTGATCTGGTCTTCCAGGTGGTGCGCTTCATCAAACACGACGTTGCGGATCTTCGGAAGCTGCGAGGGCCAATGGAACACCAGCGCGTGGTTCGCGATCACGACGTCGCTCTGATGTGCCAGGCGTGCGCTGTTGTAGAACTGGCAGCGATCGTAGAACGGGCACCCCGGTCCTTTGGTGGTCAGATGATGCGACTTGATCCGCTCGATCATCCCGCCGAGCGGCTGGAAGTTCATTCGGAGGTAATGCGAAACTCGGTCGAGCTCCGCGACGGGGCTGAGCGTCGTGAGAATCGCCAGGTAGGCCGCGCTGAAACGTTCCTCGACCGTCGAGTCCCCGTCGAGTTCCGAGAGTGCGCCGTGCAGTTTCCGGAGGCAGATGTAGTTCTCCTGGCCCTTCACCGTGGTGGCTCGGATCTCAGGAAGCCCGAGCAGGTCGCGCACGAGGGGAATGTCCTTCTCCAGGAGCTGGTCTTGAAGGCTCTTGCTGTGCGTGGATACGACCAGCGGCGCTCCAGTCGCATGGGCTGCGAGCACGCCCGGGACGAGATAGGCCACGGACTTGCCGGTGCCTGTTGGAGCTTCGATCGCGAGGCGCGAGCCTTCGACGAGCGCGGCGCGGACCTCCTGCGCCATCTTCTCCTGCGACTCGCGGTACCGGAAAGTCGAGCCTTCGGGGCCATCTTTCAGGATGGCGTGTACGCGCTCGGCGTCCACCGACCGGCCCCAATCGATCTCGCGTTCGGCGTCCTGCTTTCGGAGTTCCCGAAGATCGCCTTCCACCGCCGGCAGTTCTGGAGTCTCGTCTCCGCCGATTCCTTCGAAGTACCAATTCCACCACCAGGCGCCGTCGCCGGCAGAATCCGGGCCCAGGTACTTGCGTGCGAGCGTGCCGACCTCGGGGCGATACTTCGCCATCCACTCATGCGCGCGCTTGAGAACCGCGAGAAGGTCTTCGCAGTCCTTGTCCGCTCGGTGCGAACCCTCCAGGCTCATGCCTGCCCACTTCCGCATCGACTCCATGGAATGGGAGGAGTGATCGGCGAGCAGAAGGGCCAGTGGCTCGATGGAGTTCTGAACGACGTAGCCCGTGCTTTCTCCATCGGCCTCCCTCAAGGGGAGGTGGTAGTCCAGGAACCGTTTCTCGATGGAAGCGTTGTGAGCGACTAGTGGCCACTTCCCCAGGAACTGTAAAAAGGAGTCGGTGACTTCGGCGAGCGAAGGCGCGGAGTCCACCATCTCCTGCGTGATCCCGGTCAACTGCGAAATGATCAGTGGAATAGGATTCTTGGGCTTCACGAAACGCTGGAAGCGGGCCTTCTCTTCGAAGCCCTCGACCAGGATCGCGCCGATCTCGATGATCTCGGATGAGGCCTCGTCCAGGCCGGTCGTTTCAAAGTCAAGAATGACATAGGTCGGGAGGGTCGCCATGAATTCAGCATCCTAGCACACTCTCGTCACTGGACGCGAACACATGGCGTGTCCTCTCGCACCCGACATTGTTAAGCGACTCACTGGCCCCCCTGGCACGGCCGAACAGAGACACATGAAGGCATCCACCCGAGTCGGCACCGTGGCCCTGGTTGTTCGCTTTGACAACGAGGCCCCGGCGTTGATTGAAACCATCTCTGACGACCATGAAATCGCGGTGTTTGAATCGGCCATGCAGTCCGGTGAATCGGATCCGCTGGCCGTTCTCCATGAAACCCGTGCACGGCAGTCCAAGGAGGACGAAGAGTTCGGCAACTATGTCGAGGACCTGCTCTCTCAGCCGTTTGTCCGACCGGAGATCCAGGAACATGGCCTTCAGTGGTTGAAGTCCAAGATCCGCATCGAGCAGTTCCAGAGATGCGAGCGCGACGCCGCGGTTGTGATCGCGGGATATGCCCTGAAGATCTTTCAGGAAGATCCCGGGCGCACGGACTTCTTCCTCGCGGGACCCCAGGCCAAGGTGCGCGTGAGGATCTTCACTCTCGGGCGCGTGCTGGAGACCGAGCCGGGCGGGACTTCCGAGGCCGCCTAGTGGCGTCTTGTCAGTATTCCGTTAAAGCTTGAGCTTTTCCTTGCTTGGCACCGGCGCATCGGCTATCTCAGGCCCCATTCGGGGGTATTCATGGGGTTTTTCAGGGGGCTGTTCTTTGTTGCCGTTGCATTCGTGTATTCTCTGGGCGCATTCGCGGAAGCAATTCCGGAATGCATGGACGGCGCCCGCGCTCTTCCCATCGATAATGCGCAAGTTCTCGAGTGGAAGACGACCACTCCAAATCAATACCTAGGCCGTGCCCGCGTCAAAGGGCATGTCGTTCGAATCTTTCCCGATCGCAACGGACACGATCACTTTGAAATCAAGATCGGTCCCAATGCGAACGATACGCTTGAGGTCGTTTACAATGAGAGCTTCGGTGCTCTACCTGGGATCCAAGTAGGAACCGAAGTCGAGGCTTGCGGCGACTACATTACGTCCATTGCCGAAACGGAGTATCCCATTTCTCCCTCGGGAGCGATTATCCATTGGGTTCATGGGAATCCGCGCAATAAGGGGCATGCCCACGGATACCTGATTATCGGTGGCAAGCTTTACGGCTTCAATTATCGGAATGCGGGACGGAGTGGGGATGACCGCCAGGGGCGTGATCATCGTCGTCGCCGGAATGCCGTCGTCGAAACGCCGCTTTGGCTCGGCGAAGTTTTCGCGCTTTGATTCAAACTGTTTGATTTGTGCAAAGCCGAGGTTTTTCTTGCCTGTTGAGACATGTCTAGGTTATCCGGTGCCTGTCTGCATCAATTGCATCAATGGGCAACGGGGGCTTCTATGAGAGCAGTTCTAGGGATAGGCGTCGTCGGTGTACTTCTCTATTCGCTGGCGGCGTTTTCGGGAGACCGGATCCCCGACTGCAAGGCCGGGAGTCGCGTTCTTCCCGTGATCAATGAGCAAGTCCTTTTCTGGAAGCGTTCCACAAAAAATCAGTTTAAAGACCGCGCCCGAGTGAAGGGCGTCGTTTCCCGGGTATTCCCGATCCGCGGCGATCACAATCACTTTGAGATCAAGATCGGCCCGAATGCTAACGATACTCTCGAAGTCATCTACAACAACGATTTCGGGGCGCTTCCCGAAGTGGAATCCGGAATGGACGTTGAAGCGTGCGGTGACTACATCACCTCGAACGCGCCGTCGCGTTACCCGGCTTCTCCGTCGGGAGCGATCATCCACTGGATTCATGGAAATCCAAGCAACGAGGGGCACGAGCACGGTTATCTGGTGATCGAAGGTATTCTTTACGGCTTTGATTACACCAACGCCCGCCGCCCAGGCCGCCGCCCGAACGGGATCATGGCGCCCCATTCGTTCCCGTCGTTCATTGAGCTCTTAGGCGCGGCCTTCGGTTACGAGGGTGCGAGATAACGGCGTGATCCCATGGTGACTCATCCAGAATTGATCACGACGGCCGAGCAGATTCGGCAGCTTGCGGAAAGACTTAAGGCTTCCGGCATCGTCGCGTTTGATACTGAGTTCATCCGTGAGTCCACTTTCTATCCCGTTGTAGAGATCATTCAAGTCGCCACGGCCGAGGAATCCTGGCTGGTCGATGCACGCGCATTCTTCAATCGCCGACAGCCTCAGAATGCTGAAGCCGGGAAGCAGGCTCTCAAGCCGCTTCTGGATATCTTCACCGACCCGTCTATTTTGAAGGTTGTTCATGCCGCGCAGGGAGATCAGGAGTGCCTGTACACGAGCTTTGGCGTCGTGGCGAAGCCAACCCTGGACACCGCCGTCGCGGCGTCGCTCTGTGGCTACGGGGACGGAGTCGGGCTTGCCAATCTTCTCAAAGCCGCGCTGGGCGTGAACATCAAGAAGGGGCATGCCCGCACGAACTGGTCCGTTCGCCCGCTTCCTCAGCAGTTGAAGGACTACGCGCACGCGGACGTGGAGCATCTGGTCCGCCTTGCTGAGAATCTGCTGCAAGAGTTGGATCGGCTGGGCCGGCGTCAATGGGCGCTCGAATTGTCGGCGCAGTGGGAGAATGCGGCGGTATTCGAGCCGTCGCCCGAGGAGCTGGGGATTCGACTCGCTCGCGGAGGCCGAATCGACAACCGCGCGTTTGCCGCGCTGATCGAACTGTTGCGCTGGCGCGAAGAGCGCGTGCGCCAGTCCGATATCCCCCGACGCTGGGTTGCGGACGATAATGTCCTGATTGATCTCGCGCGCGTCCGCCCGAAGGATATCGATCATCTCAGTACCTTCCGGGGATTGAACAAGGGCGAACTGAAGAATAACGGCGAGGCGATCCTCTCGGCACTGAGAAGGGCTGCCGAAGTCGATGAGAAGGCGTTGCCCAGAATCCCGAAGTCGGAAACACCCTCCGCCTCCGAGGGGCGCGTACTGGATCTGCTGCGTTGCTATGTCGGTATTCTCGCCGATGAACATCAGATCGCCGTCCGGCATTTGATGCCGGGCAATCATCATTTGGCGCTCCTGCGATCGAAGCAGGAAAGATCCGAAGAGCTGGTTGAGAAGGGCATTCTCAGCGAGGGTGCTGCCCGGCTCATCGGCAACGAGGTGATCGCGTTCTTGAAGGGAGAGCGGGCCCTCTCGGTTGAGAAGGGGCGCATCCGGATCGTGGAGCCGCGGGAGACGCGTGCCGGGCGTGAAACGCCCGGGGCGTCTGCAGGGGTACCTGCTGGAAAGCCTGTCGAGGACAATGACACGCAGGAGTCCAAGGGCAAGACTCAGAAGTAAGTTTTTAGACGAGAACAGACGTACCTGGTGAACTGTCGCAGGATGCGGCACAGACTGAAAGAGAGAGAACGAGTATGTTGAATCACAAAGAATATCCCGCGGCTTTTCGGAAACGGCGGGCGATTAACTGGTTGACCCTCGGCTTGACGTATGCCGCCATGTACATGGGACGCTACAATCTGAGCTTTGCTAACAAAGCGCTCTCGACTGAGTACGGATGGGACAAGACTCAGATCGGTGCAATCATCACGGCGGCGCTTTCCATCTACGGTATTTCAGCCGTGTTCAACGGACCCATCGCCGACAAGATCGGTGGTCGCAAGGCGATGCTCACCGGTGCGATTGGCACGGTGGTGTTCAACTTCCTGTTCGGTCTCGGCGCGTATCTCGGTTTCCTCGGAACTGGGACCTTTCTGCTGGGGTACTTCGCGACGGTCTGGGCGCTGAACTCGTACTTCCAGTCGTACAGTGCGCTTTCGCTCATTAAGGTCAATGCCGGTTGGTTCCACATCAGCGAGCGTGGTGTGTTCTCGGCCATTTTCGGATCGATGATTCAAAGCGGACGTGCTCTGATCTTCTTCATCGGTGGCATCCTCGTTACCGTGCTGCCTTGGCAGTGGGTCTTCTTCGTTCCTTCCGTGGTCGTCGCCGTCATGGCTTTCTTCACCTACAAGTTCGTGGCGAACGGCCCTGAAGACTGCGGCTTTGAATCTCTCGATGTCCAGGATGCCTCGAGCGGCGATACCGAAGCGGTCAGCGTGAAGTACGTGCTCAAGAAAGTTCTGACCAATCCGGTCACCCTGACGATTGCTCTCGCTGAGTTCTGCACTGGCTTTGTTCGTCACGGCTTCGAACAGTGGTTCCCCCGTTACATGCTCGAAGCGCAGAAGCTTTCGCTGGAATCGGGCGTCTTTCAGAAGGGTGCCGCCGCGGTCGTGATCGCCGGTATTCTCGGTGCGTTCTTCGCCGGGACGATTTCTGACTGGGTTTTCAAAGGGCGTCGCACGCCGGTGGCTTTCCTGGGGTACTTCACTCAGGTGGTTTGCTTGGCCATCGTGTGGAAGGCTCCTAGCATCAATTGGGTGATCGTAGCGTTCGTCGCCAACTCGTTTGCAATCAGTGTCGTGCATTCCATGCTTTCGGGAACTGCCTCCATGGACTTTGGCGGCAAAAAGGCGGCCGCCACGGCGGCCGGCATGTTCGATGGCATGCAGTACATCGGCGGCGCGTTCGTTGGACTCGGCATGGGCTGGCTGCTGGAACGCTTCGGCTGGGGCGCTTGGGGTCCGAGCATGATCGGATTCTCCGCAATGGGCGGACTTCTGATGCTTCTTCTGTGGAATGCGCGTCCTAAGACGGGCGGAGCGGCCCACTAAGAGTCCTTTCTTTCACTTCGCGTAGATCGGTCTCCGGTTGGAAACAGTCGGCTCTGGGCTGGCTGCCTGCGGCAGCTGTGGAACAGCGGTTGCACAATCGTCGATCAACAAGGAGATCGATCTATGCGCAGAATCATGATGACATTAGCGCTGTCCGCCGCCTTGTTCGGAACGGCAGCGTATGCACAGGACAATTCTTATGGCGGCGACGACCAGTCGGCCGGACAGACGAGTGATCAGCAGGGTGATATGGCAGGCGAAGAGTCCTCGATGACCGAGGACCAGGCCGCGGCGACCGAAGGCGACGCTGGCATGAGTGAAGAGCAGACCATGGCTGAGAGCGAGGAGGTTTACGAACCCGCTCAGCAGGGTGGTGAGGCCGGTGAAGCCGGCATGGCCGCGGATCAGACCGGCACGACGACTCGTGAAGCCGGGGACGTGACCAAGGGCGCCCTGGAACGTGAAATCGTCGGCATTAAGCCGCAGGTCGGCGCGTTGGTGTTCACCGATACGCAGGGTGGCAACGAAACGTCGACTCGCGCTGCTTACGGTTTGACGGTGGACATGAACGCCTTCAGTACTTTCGCTCCGGATAACGACATGCTGCGGAACTGGTACCTCGGTCCCAGTACTGGGTTCATTTACTCGCACCTGGGTGCGGGTAATTCTGACTTCTTCGGATTCAACGCCGAAGGCAGCAGCGGATCGGCGGGAGCCAACTTCTTCTACGTCCCATTGAACCTGAAGCTGGGTTACACCGTGGCCGAGAACTACCGGCTCGCGGTTCACGGCGGTGGTAACGTGGTTTATCGCTCCGTCGCGAACTCAATGAATCTCTCGGATGATCTGAGCGATCAGCTGCCGGGATCGGACACGTCAATCTACCCGAACGTGGGTGCGGACCTCGAAGTCGGCCTCGGCTCGACCGCCGCGCTGATGCTCCGTCCTGACGTGACCATCACGCCTGGTGATGACATCTTCACGGGTACGCTCGCTCTGAACATCCCGCTGGGTTAATTCGCGGGATTCTCGGAACGAAAACCGATATGGCCCGGACGACCTTTGGGTTGTCCGGGTCTTTGTTTGTCGATAAACTGGCTACACGGTGGAACTACAGAAGCAAAAGACCGCGGTAGCTTGGCTTTCAGTAGTGTCGAACGCGACCTTGGTGGCCTTCAAGCTTGCGGTCGGTCTGATGATTGGCTCCGTTTCAGTTCTCTCAGAGGCGATTCACTCTGGCGTGGACCTCCTGGCCTCGGGAATCGCGCTCTTCGCGGTCTCCCAATCCAATAAGCCCGCGGATGACGATCACCCGTTCGGTCACGGGAAGTACGAGAATATCTCGGGTACGATTGAGGCTCTTCTGATTTTCGGAGCAGCGGCCTGGATCATTTACGAGGCGATCGATAAGCTCAGGAATCCTGCTCCGATCGAGGCCCCCGCGTGGGGTATCGCGGTGATGCTGGTTTCCTCGGTTGTGAACCTGACTGTGGCGCGGCTCCTATTCAAGGTCGGGGATAAAACGGGATCCGTGGCGTTGATCGCGGACGGTTGGCATCTGAAAACCGACGTTTACACCTCGGCCGGTGTCATGGGGGGGTTGGCCGTGGTGTGGGCTGGTGCACGGTTCTTCCCGGACGTGAATCTCACCTGGGTGGACCCCGTGGCGGCACTTGCCGTTGCTTTTCTGATTCTAAAAGCTGCGTACGACCTGACCGTCCAGGCGGCTCGCGACCTGTTTGATGTCAGTCTTCCGGAAGAAGAGATTCAGTGGATTCACAATTACTTGACGAATCGGGCGCCCGTCGTCCGTGGCTTTCACCGGGTTCGAACCCGTAAGTCAGGAGCGCAACGCTTCGTGGAATTTCATCTTTTGGTCGAGCCGCTCATGACGGTGGAAGAGTCGCATCGCATCGCTGATGAGATCGTGGATTCCATTCGGAAACAGTATCCGGGTTCAAGCGTGACTGTTCATGTCGAACCGTGCGATGGCCGGTGCAGTGAAGTGTGCTTGAGCGGGGGCCTCTTTGAGGGGCAGCGCGCA
>CAYOWB010000091.1:12173-13310 GCA_964407515.1 uncultured Bacteriovoracaceae bacterium | reverse complement strand
AGAAGTCCAAGGCACCCTCGGAGTAGCTCGTCCGGATCATCTCACTGAAATCGTCGAACGGCACCGCGAAGTCCTTGAAGAACGCCAGCGGAAGCGGCTTCTTGACCTCCTTGTAACGCCAGAATCCGATCCCACCGAGGCCATTCACCGCGAAGTGAGTGCAGTTGTCGTTGAAAAGGTTCCAACGATAGTTATGCTCCTGCGCTTCATCGTTCAGCGCGTTGAGATAACCCTCTAGCCGCACTAGCGCGTTTTTCGAAAGCGGATAGCGGATGCAGTACAGATTGCGGACGTAGTTCAATGCGACGTCGAGGCCGAGCGAGGCAAGGAAAACCTCGTGACGATACTCGCGAGTTTTGGAATCCAAAGGAAGCGGGCCGTGTGCGAGCTTGTCCCAGATCGTCACTCCTTCGTATACCCGAAGTCTCTCGAGCTTCTCTTCCAGCTCGTCGACGTTCCGCTGGTCAATGACACGGTCTTTACCAAGTCCGAAGAAGAACAACTCACGCCCCGGAACGACCGAGAAATGGATACTCTTCCATGCACCGTTCGCGCTCAATCCGACGCCCTCGTGACGGAACTCCTCGGAGGGAAACTCGCCGTCGCAAACCTTCACGCGCGGATAATCGTAACTGTAGTCCCTGCAAAGCCCCTTCACGTAAGCGATTGCGTGCCCCGGACCGCCGGTGATCTTCCAAAGCCCCGTATTGTTGATCCAGGAACCGGCGCAGTACTCGTAGTAAGTGGGAAAGATTTCGTCGTAGAGGTCATCCCACTGCTGAAGTGTCTGCGTCTGCTTCGGCTGAGAGTTCTGCACGGAGAATCCCACCTGAGAATACAACGAGACTATCCCGCAAATCGCTACACCAAGAAAAGGAGTCAATCGGCCCATAGTCGGAACCTCCGGCAGACCGCTTCATACCTATTATCCGACCTTTTTGATACACTTTTTTTAGATCACTGTAGGCTGCTGATTTTTCTGGCCAATTCTAGGGTCAATAACACCAGGGCGGCCCCTCTGGGGACGCAGGTTCGCTAGAATCGCGCGGAAAGCAGGAAGCCGGCGTTCCGTCCACGCGGATGATAGACGCCATTATTGATGACCATCCCGACCGCGTCACGGTTATCGAGGATGTT
>CAYOWB010000091.1:6105-12150 GCA_964407515.1 uncultured Bacteriovoracaceae bacterium | reverse complement strand
GTCCACGGTACCCCACAAACTCTTGATGAGGTAGTTCGCATCCAGATAGGCCTCGAATGGAATTTTGGCGTAACTCCCCTTCCCGGCCGCCGTGAAGGGCTGCACGATGCGCATGCCGTGCCATGCGCGCAGGTTCACATTCAGGTTGTGACGAGTCAGGAACGAGAAGTCCATTCCGAGATTCCACTGATGCGAGGGATAGTTCAACCAGTCACGCTCGTTGTTGGTGACGGCGCCTTCGAGGGAAGTCACCGATCCGTCACAGCCGGTCCCCGCGCCGCCGTTCTTGCACTTCGTACCGCTGATGATTTCGTTGATCTTGGCGTGCGCGAAGGAATAGTTCGCATTGAGTCCGACTTCATCGAGGAATGCGACGCTCCTCAGGAGGCGCTGCCTGCCCTCGAGCTCCAGGCCCAACGACGAAGCATCACCCATGTTCCGATAGCCCATGTCGAGCTTCGTTTCCCAGGTGATGAAGTTCTTGATCGTCATGTAGAAGCCCGTAGCCGCGAAGTAGCTGCCCTCGTTCAGATAGCTGAACTGCAGATCATGCGAGACCACCTTCTCGGAGTCGTAGGCTTGCGACACGTCCTCGATAGATTTTGAGGGCGACCGATAGAACTTGCCGCCGCTCTTGGAGTACGCCGCGTTCGGGCGCAGATAACCGGTGTTGAACACGTACTTCCCCGTCCAGGTGTCCGTCAACGAATGCACCAGGCCCGCGCGCGGAAGGAGGACCGTTTTCTTCTCGCGCCAATCGTTCCAGTCCAAACGCACGCCCGCGAAGACGTCGGTCTTCTTATCGAAGAAGGTCGCCCGGTCCTCCAGGTACAGGCTGACGTTGTTGTCCTTGCCGTCCTGAATGTCGATGTACGGGACTTGGGCTTGCCCCGCGCCGGGCGTGGTCGGCAAGTTCGTCGTGGTATCAAAGCGGAAGCCGCGATTCGGTCCCGCGATGGTGTGAGTATACTGCGAACCAAAGGTAAGATGATTCCAGTCAAGAAGCTGGTACACGCCGGTCACTTCCGCACCGAGGGCGATTTCCTCACGACTCTGGTCTTCCACCCACTTGCCATCCACGGTCGGTCCGCCCTTGCCGACGTTTCCGGTCGGGAAGCGATTCTGCAGAAGGAGGTCAGCGTACAAGTCATACGTCAGCTTCAGCTTTCCGCCGACGTCATGACTGTATTGATAATCGAGATAAGCCTTGCGCATCCGAAGCTCGGCTCCGGGACGCATTCCATCGGTGGCGAAGTTATAAGTCCAGCTGTCCCAGGGATACACCACGCTGCTTTGGACCACGCGTGCGATGAGCTGTTGATTGTCCCCGATCCGCAGCTTCGTGTAGGCGTCGAAGCCGGGGTAATGCTTGTCGAGCGGCGGCCAGATATTCGTCTCCGCACCCCAAGGGAACTCGACGTTCGGGCCCTTCCCGTAATTGTAGCCTTGGGAGCCCCAAAGGGTTCCAGAAACGAAACCCTTCACACCGCCCGAGTCCACCGCCTTGATGAAACTGGCGCTCATCATCCCGTCGCCCGAGCCGTAGCCCACGTTCGTCTCGACGCTCTTTCCGCCTTCGATTGAGTCGCGCGTGATGACGTTGATCACGCCGTACGCGGCGCTCGTACCCCACATCACGGAGCCGGGGCCACGGATAATTTCGATCCGCTGCACCTTATCGAGAATGGGCAGCATGTCCTGCTGCTGGTAGCCGTGCGCGAGAATGCTGTTCTGGCGGTGCCCGTCGATGAGAAGCAGGATGTGATCGTTTCCATCCGCCATGAGGCCACGGGAGCCGACCAGGGTCCAGGTCGCCTGCGTCGAAGGGAAGAAGCCGGGAACGCGCTGGAGCAGCTCGTAGAGGGTCCGCGCGCCGGAGCGTTCAATCTCCTGATGAGTGATGACGGACATGACCGAGGTCGTACGACGGAAATCCTGTTCCGACTTCGAGGCGGTGACGACCTTGATCTTCATGAGTTCTTCGAGCGGCATGTCGAACACGCCGTCAAGCAAGGTCGTGTCGGCCTTCTCCATGGCGCCCGCCACCGGTGAACCTCCGGGCAGCCCGGTCGCCGGATCATTCTGCGCCGCCAGGACGGTGGCAGCCACGAACGGCAGGAAGAACAACATTTTCAAAACAACTCTGACACGGCACCACGATACTTGATGAATCAAAGTCACTGCATCCCCCACTAAGAACTGTTCCAAATCCGTTGGATAAGAAATCTTAACCGCGCCAAGCGGCAAAGATCCAGTGTCTTCCAATACTTGCATGCGCGCCTGGACACAGACTGTGTCCACAGGGTGCCAAAGGGTGTCCGACACCTTTTGAGGAGGGGTCGCAAAAGGTGTCGGACACCCAGTGGCACCCGCGAGTGCTCATGCGTCGTGCAAAGTGCGCAGTACGTAGGCAGAAGCAAAGCGACACCGCGTTCGGAAAGGAACATCATTCCAGACTCTTACGCATAGCCTCCGCGTGGCACTGCTCTTGCTCATGCGGGGCGCGTGATCGGCGCATCGAGCAAGATGCGAGAAGAAGACTGAAGAAACGTGCCGAGGAAGAACCAAATGACGAACGTGATCTCCCTTCAAGCAGTCCGAGACATGAAAGCCGCCGAAGACCATGCGTACCAGGCCAGAATCCTGGGCATGGACAAGCTCGAGCTCCTCGAGGAAATGGTGAGATTCCAGGAGGAGCGCTCCCGCGTCGGCAAGCTCTCGCTCGAGATGATGGTCCGCGGCCGCTATCTGTTCAAAGCGCTCGAAGAGAACGCGGAAACCGAGGAACTTCGGCTGCTCGCCCGATCCTTCCGCCGCCACCTGGATTATGAACTGGCCGTGCTCCGCGGCCAATACCGCCAAGCTGTCACGCAGGATCCGAGCGAAGTTTCCACAGAACACTCCGAAACGGATCACGACAGCCAAACCGGAAACTAAAAAGGCGCGGAGCCACTGCCCCACGCCTCCTTAGAATCTCATCATTTAACCCAGAATAACCCAGAGTAACTCAAAGTACCCCAAGTAACTCAGAGCAATCCACTCAAAGCAAGTTACTCGCCAATTCGGAGAGCTTCGAGCGCTCGCCCTTCGTCAGGGTGATGTGCGCCGAGATCGACTCTTCCTTGAAGCGTTCCACCAAGTACACGAGACCGTTGTTTGCGGAATCGACGTACGGATTGTCGATCTGGAAGCTATCACCCGTGAGAACGATCTTGGTGTTGTCACCGGCGCGCGTGATGATCGTCTTGATCTCGTGCGGAGTCAGGTTCTGCGCTTCATCCACGATCATGTACTGCTGCGGAATCGAACGGCCGCGGATGTACGTGAGCGGTTCAATCTGAAGCAGGCCTTGATTCATCAGTTCCTGACAGCCCTTCCCGGCTCCGCGGCGGCCCTTGCTTCCGGTGGCTCCAAACAGGAAGTCGATGTTGTCGTAGATGGGCTGCATCCAGGGATTCAGCTTCTCTTCGATGTCACCGGGCAGGAAGCCGATGTCCTTACCGAGCGGGAACACGGGACGCGACACGAGCAGACGATGGTAATAGCCTTCATCCACCGTCTTGGCCAGACCCGCGGCGATCGCCATGAGGGTCTTACCGGTACCGGCCTTACCCACCAAGCTCACCAATTGGATCTCGTCATTCAACAAGGCATCCATCGCGAACGCCTGCTCCGCGTTCTTCGGGAAAATGCCCCAGAGCCCTTCCGCCGGCTTGATAATGGGGACCAGACAGTCGGTCTCCTTGGAATACCGGGCCATGGCCGTATGATTGGGATTCGTGCCGTCCTTGATGATGACGTACTGATTGGCGACGAGCTTGTGCTCCTTCAGCACGAGCTTCTTCTGCGAATAGAATTCGTCCACCAGATGGGACTCGACCGTGAGCACGGTCGTACCCGCATACATTTCCTCGGGCTCGACGGTGGACGGTTCATAATCCTCGGCGGTAATACCCAGCGCGTCGGCTTTAATGCGAAGGGCGACGTCTTTGGTAACGAAGACGACCGGGCGGCGCGGATTCTCCTTCTTCAGAGTGATCGCGAGCGCCAGCATGCGATTGTCCGCCTTGTCCATCTGCAGTTCGACGGGCAGCGGAGTCAGATCTCCAAGCTCGACGGAAAGAATTCCGCCGTTCGGAAGCTTCACGCCTTTGGAAAGCTCTCCGTCAGCGCGCATTCCATCGATCAGACGCGAAAACTGGCGGGCATGCCGACCATTTTCGCTCATTTCTCGCTTGAAGCGGTCGATCTCCTCAACCACCGTGATGGGAATCACGATGTCGTTGTTCCCGAACTTGAAGATCGCTTGTGGGTCGAAGAGGATAACGTTGGTGTCGAGGATGAATGCTTTACGCAAAGGGCGGCCTCCTGGTGTTAGACTACCGAGTATCGAAAGTCAGCGGTCCGCCGGCCTGGAGCATCTCACTCCGCGCCTCATCTGCGTATGAGCGACAAGCTAAGCCGTCAGCCCGCCCATTTCTCGCTCAAGAGTAACACCCTGAAAAAATGTGTCAAATCAGAGTTCAACTTCGTCATCAGGGAGACCCTTGGCGCGCAGCCTAGAGTTCAAACTTCATGGAGAGATGAAGCGTGTAATGACGGGCGGGATTCTGATGAACGAACGCTCCGAACTCTTCCTTCCAGGAGACGAGCGAGATTCGAGCAAGCCACAGGTCCACGCTCCCGCCGTAGGTGAAATACACCTGATCCAGCCCGCCCCACAGCCGCAAGAACGGAAACGCTAGCTCCGCGCCCAGATGATTCTTCTTGCGCCAGTCGACCGGCGCCAGCATGTGGCGGTAATCGTAGCTGAGCGTCAGAGAGCTGTGACCGTAGGAATACTTCGCGGCGACGCCTGAGGTCAGATTCTGCTCGATGGCCATCGCCTTCGGACCGAAGCTGGTATTGCCGATATCGGTCATTGCGACGCCACCACTCAACGTCAGTCGCTTGTTCACTTTGTGCAAGTACTGGGCACCGAGGTCCAGGCCGATCCCCATCCCGAACGATCCGGTGATGGACTCAAGCTGTCCCTTATTCATAGAAAGCAGCTCCATCATCGTGAGCCGGTTATAGGAGCCGCGCCGGTAGAGCAGCTTTCCGGCCACTCCCAAACGGAGCTCGCCCTTCTTACGGAATGGACGCGCAACCGCTCCCCCGTAGCCGGCCTGCAAGCCGTTCGTCGTGATGTATCCTAGCGTGATCTCCGGAAGAGCCCGGTTCTGAGCAAGAACCGCCACCTCGCTTGAGACCAGAATGCCGATCCCGAGATTGGGCGTCAGCAACACAGTGGTCATCTGCGCCCTTCCGACCATATTCTTTCCCATGACCAGCTCGACGAATTTGTCGATCTCGTCGAGCGTGCCCTTAAGTCCGGCTACTGTCCTTATGCCGTTCACCCCCCCCATCACCACATCACTGGAAATCGAGAGATCCGTGTCGAGCAGGTGGAAGGAATACTTCTGATTGCCGGCAAGCCCGGCAGGGTTCATGAACAGGGACTGCTCATCATCCGCGATGGCGACGAACGCGTTGCCCATTCCCATGGCGCGCGCCCCGCGATACGCCTCATGCAGGGCGCCGCTCGCCAGGGCAGCCGGAACGCTCCAGCAAAGCCCAAGCCCCGCGACGATCGACGAGAGTGCGATCCGCTTCGTCGTCCTCAATTCTTCCACCCCGCCTGGCTCTTCGTCACGAACCTGGCAATACCGGCGGCCGCGCAGCGCGCGCGCTCGTCATCGAGCGTGTTCGCGTCCGGCTTGCATGCGTCCGGATTTCGTAAAATCATCAAACAGGGACGCGTCGTCGTTCCCTTGCACGCGTGATCGACCGGAATCAAGGGCGCTCCGCAACCGGTGTTGCTATAGTCCACGCCCACATGCGCGGCATAGGTCGCATCCGGAGGAACCGGCACGGGATAATCCACCGACCGGCAGCCGGCATCGCACGCCTCATCCAGCCACGGGGCCATGTACTCCACGGACTTCAGCAGAAGTTCGCCGTAGATCTTGGGAAGCTTGGCGCCGACCTCGTTGACGGAGTCCA
>CAYOWB010000091.1:0-6095 GCA_964407515.1 uncultured Bacteriovoracaceae bacterium | reverse complement strand
GGTCACCGCCGAGGACCTGCCCTCGGCGTACTTGCAAGCATCCGTCGTGACGTTATCGTGGATCATCCAACCATCCGGGTCACCGCCGAGGACCTGCCCTCTTTTGAACGTGACTGGATCGGGATTTCCGTACCTTGCCTGCAGGGTGCCGATTTGCGAAAGCGCGACGAACATCAGGTAGAAGTTCGCGTTGTCAATCCGGTCGGAAGCCACCACGGTCCCCACATTCGGAGTATCGTCGTTCACCCGATACTCGGGTGCGACCACGGTGCCGGATCTGATCGAAGCCAGGAGCGCCTCGGTCGCATTCCACCCGGCGGCCGCCCTGCGGCTCTGCTCGACGGCGGATGAAACGTAGAAAATTTTGGTCCAAAGACCCCAGAATCCGTTTCCGGCGGCAAGGTCTCCACTGAACAACTCGGACGCATTCTGAGTGATCGTCACGAGGAGTTTGGGCAGATTATCCACTCCAGCGGCGCATCCCTGCGCGGAGGCGCGCGCGAGGCGGATCTCATTGTCGGAGTATGATGAACCGTAAGCGGGCTCCACGAGTTCGATCGCCTTGGAGCAGTCGCCGGTATTGAGCGCGATGTTCACGCCGTCGATGATGCCCTGCTTTCCGATGTAGTCGGCGCCATCGTAGCGGGGTACAGAGCACCCCACACCCGCGAGTGCCGCGAGGGCCGCCACTTTGAAGACGTATGCGCGCCAAGCTGCCGTAAACGGCGCCATCGGCCTCACTCGGGTTCTCAACGAATCGACAGTCGGGCCTTCCCTTGCCACGCGTCCCCCTCCCTCAATTGTGCCTGGGGACGTCAGGAATGCCAACCCCGGCAAATCCTGCCTACCCCGCGCTCATCCGCAAGGGCTCGGGCTCCCTCCGAAGACACTCTTGCATTGACCGGCCCTGCCTGGGGTGGACTTCCATCCGTGCGGACACGGCTCCAAGCCATGTTTCTTTCGCGCGGGAGGGGGCCTTCTGTCCTCGGGGGCTCAGTGCAGCCGGAGGCGGGCCCGAGCGCGAAGCGCGAGGGAGCACTGCGAAGCCACGACGGCTGTACCCCGAGGACAGAAGGCCCCCTCCCGCGCGAACGCATCCGGCTAAGAAAAAGTCCGCACGGATGGAAGTCCACCCCAGGCAGGGCCGAGCAGTGACTCATTCGTCTTCGGAGGGAGCCCGAGCCCTTGTGGATGAGCGCGGAGATCAGGCCGGCTTGCGCGGGAATTTGAGTTTCAAGCGCTCAACCACGGCAGGCGGAACGAAGGCCGATACGTCTCCGCCGTAATTGAACAAATCCTTGATCATCGAAGAGCTGATGAAGTAGAGGTTCTGCGCTGTCATCATGAACATCGTCTCCACGTCGGGATTGATACTCTTGTTCATGCTCGCCATCATGAACTCGTACTCGAAGTCACTAGCGGCGCGGAGACCGCGGATGACGGCGTTCACGTCGTGCTTGCGGGCGTACTCCATGATGAGACCACCCCAGTAATCCACTTTGACACCCGGGCGGTCCTTCACTACTTCCCGGATAATCTCCACGCGCTCTTCGGGGGTGAAAAGAGGGTTCTTCCGTCCCGTGCCCGCGACGACCACCGTCACTTCCGGAAAGAGATGCAGAGTCCGGTCCAGAATATCGAGATGCCCGTTCGTAATCGGATCGAACGACCCGGGGTAGATCGCGCGGCGAGACTTCTCAATCGTTTTCAGAGGGGTCATGGGAGGGGTCGAGGGAAGTGTCATGGGAGCTGTCCTTCACGGGGGAATGATCATCCGGCGTGGCGGCAGGGGCCGCATCATCACGACGGCAGTACGTGGTCAAAACGCTGTCACCATAGTTTTTCTCGCGCGTTTTGACAAGAACGCCGGACTCCTCGGGTAACTCGGAAATGACCGACTTCTTCACGCCCCATTCCAAGCAAAAAAGCCCGCCCGGGACCAGGAGCCTTTCCCAAGGAAACTCTTCCAGAAGCCGCATCTCCCACCCCCCGGCATAAGGAGGATCCGCGAAGATCAGGTCAAAGGGTCCGTGACGCTCCAATAGCCCCGCGAGCCTTCCCTCGAAAGCCTGCGCGACCGACTCGCCAATCAGTACGGCGCGGTCCTTCACTCCGAGGGTGCCGATGTTCTTTTCAATGATTTTGACTGCAGGGCGAGCCTGCTCGACGAAGACCGCCGAAGCCGCACCCCGGGAGAGCGCCTCGAAGCCGAGCGCACCGGAACCCGCAAACAGATCCAGAACACGGGCGTCGGGAATCCGCACCTGGATCGAGTTGAACAGGGCTTGGCGCAACTTGGCTTGAGTGGGACGGGTCCGTTCGTCCGGAAGCGTGTGAATGGGACGCCCTCGGAACTCCCCGCCCGTGAGTCTTAACATAAGCTGAGGCGCGCTCCGCTTAAGCGGCTTTGCTCATGCGGCCGACCGGAATCTTGAACTCGGTTCCGTTCGACAGCTGGACACGAAGCGACTGATCTTCGAAGCTCACGATCACTTCCTGGCCTTCGAAGTCGTATTTCAGCTTCAAGGTCATGTTCCCCTGGAGGGTCATGGTCATGCAACCGGGGGTCATGTTCTCTTCTGAAACATTCGACATCTTGCTTGGCATAGGCGTCGGCTCCGTCATCTCGTTCTCTTCGGTCATGTGGTCCGCGGCGGCATCTACCACCTCTTCCACCTGCGAATCGACCGCATCCAGAATCGTATTAGCGGCCGGCTCTTCCTTCATAGTTCCGAGAGTCTCTTCCAAAGAGACATCATCCGCACCCGCTTTGAAGTCTTCCATACTATTTGGCTCGGATACTGCCGCGGGAGCAGGTGGGACGACCTGAAGCTTAGGTGAGGGCGTCTTTTGCTGTCCGGGCTGTTCGGCCATCTTCTGGAGATTTTCAATTTCGTTCATGATCTCGGCGATTTCGTCCTGCGTCTCCGCCTCGATTGCATCTACTTTCCTTTCAGCACCCATAGTTGTCTCCCCGACATCCTGAACATCGGAAGTTCAAGACGAGAAGTTGAGGCAAAAAAAACACTTCTACGCTGACCTAATGTGTCAACATTTTTCACTCGCCAAGCAGGCCTGTGATCGCTATCAATATCCCTCCTCAGATTTCCTTGTTGAAGTCGAGCTGTGTGGGGACACCCCGAGCGCCGTAATCGGCCCGAGAGTCGGTGTGTCTGTGGAGTGGAAGTGGACCGGGATCAACCTGACAACATTAAAACGCTGACTTCAAGAAGTTCTGCCGACTTCCACGCGCTCCACGTCGATGAGCCGCCTGCTCGAGCGGACCTCGGCAGCTGCAGCGGCCACTCCGTCGGCGACGCCCCCGTCAATGCCTTCTCCCCCACCCCAGCCCGCTCTTCCTGGACTCGGCATAGCACCTGGCTTCTGCACTCATTCGAACAGCATGGGGCAATCCCCGACCCACACCGGCCCCTCGCTCGGCGGACTCCTTCCCCCTTTGCCTCAAAGCCCGATGTCGGTAGCTCCTCCCGTCACCAATCTGACTTTCCTTCCCGCGCTTGCCTCTTTAGTGAGCCGGATTCGGGCAGAGTTTGAGCAGAACCCTACCTTGCTGCTCAAGGTGAACCCCAGCCGTCGCGAAGCAATCGCCCAGCACATCGATCGACTAGCGGGCACCACACGCACTGGCAATGAGAAGCAAGACTCGGCGACTATCCTCAAGCAATTGATCAACGGGCCGCGCAGCCCGCAGCAGAACTCCGCGCTCCTCGCGTTCTTCGAAGAGATCGCGCTGTTCGTCGTGGCGCAGAGCCTGTTGCTCAAAGCGTGGTCGGACCGCGGAATCCGCACCTGGCGCGAGGCGGATCTGGCGCATCTGAACTCCTCGCTCGATCTGGCACTGAAGCCACACGTGCCGCTGGATCGCGAAGGCTGGCAGATCACACAGAGGAATCTCTATTCCTGGTACAACCCGAGCCCGACCATTCAACAGCAGATCTGGCAGGCCCTGAGCTCGTGGCAGATCGCGGATGAAGGGCCGGCACTCCTGGACAGCCTGATGCGGCTGGCACGGCAGTACCAGCCCCGATGGCCCGAGTTTATCGGTTACGACCGGCGCTTCTTTATGTCGCTGTGGGACCACATGTCCGAGTTCGGCCTGGATCTCTCCGAAGACCAGACTTATCTCAGGAAACGGAAGGTCGCTTTCACGCCCACGCTGCGCGAGGGAACACTCGCCCGGCTGGCTCCCGATTCCCTGAACTGGCTGGGAACCGAGGACTATCCGCTGCAACTGTTCGCCGCCGAATTCGCGCAACTGTGGTGGGGGCCGTCCGCACCGCCGGCTTGGGCCATCGGCAACGGCCTAGACGCACATCCGCGTGACCAGCTTCAGTTGGCTCTGGGCTCTCCGAAGCCCTCGCTCGTTTCGCGAATTGCGGAAATGGAAGCGTGCGAACTGTCCTTCGTGTTCGAGGAACGCGCGGTCCGCACGAACGGCCGCAACGTCGATTCACTGCGCTTCCGCGATCAGCTGGACCACCTACCGTACTTCAAGAAGCTTCGAGGAAACAATGCGAGCCTCGGACTTCTGCAAGCGTGTGTCGCCGTCAGCAAGTTGCGTCCGGACGGATTGTGCTGGTGGTTCCGTGAGGAGCCGATCTCAGCCAACGACGGAAGCGAAGCGCTGTCTTTCATTCTGGATCGCGCGCAGCTCATCTGTGAGTGGAATTTTTCGGCGATCTCCCACGCGCTTCCTTCGACAACACCGCTCTTCCCCAAGTACATCTATCTTCTCAGGCGCACGACAAACGTAGAGGCCCGACTCTCGCATCGTCCGCTCCGAATCACGATGCGCGGGCAAATCCGCAGTCACATCGAACTGCCCCTGCTCCTTCAGGATGCGCTCCAAAGCGTGGAACGCGCCATTCAGCCGCGCGGACACTGGCAGGCTCAGATTCACCGCAGCCCGACCACTCAGAAGGAGTGGGCTGAGCGTTGGCCGGAGCCGGCGGACACCGATCAACTTCAGGCTATTGAAGTGTTCCGCAGTGTGTCCGTTCCGCTGGCCAGCGTCGCTACGGTACGGCAGCCTTCCGGCGCCAATGGCACCCCAGGGACGGCGGCGGCGCAAGACTGGGCGGCCGCGAGAAGCTCCAAGGGAATCTGGATACAGATGGAGTCCAACGAGGACAAGCAGCGTTTAGCGGCTTCTCCGCTGCCGGTTCTACTGAACGACACTCGTCAGCAGGGACTCATGGTGCTAGTCAGCGACGAGAGCTGGGTAGCGCCGCTGGCGGCCTACCTTGAGTCCCAGCCCGTTCAGCTCTGGCTGGATCACAACGCCGAGCGCAGGAACGGGAAGCTGGTCCTGAGCGAACAGATCGCCAAGTTCATTCCGGTCCATAAAGCACTGCTGCAGGCCATGGGCGTTCCCGGGACCCCCGGTACGCAAGGAATCATGGGTGACGAAGCGGTGCTCGATCTCGATACCGGGCTCGAAAACCTGGCGGCTCAAGCGTGTACTCACCCGACGCGAGTGATGGAACAAGTGGCTCGTGTCCAAGGCGACTCCGGCACGCTCCTGCGTGCTACCATCTTTGTCAGGGCGGCTCGAATGATCGCCCAACTTCAGTCGGCGAATAGCCGCCTGTTTGGGCTGGTCCGACAGGACGGTCGGATCCGGTGGGATCGACTGCTCGACATTCTGCCGAAGAATCAGCTGACCTTTATGACCATGCATCCTGATGTGCGCATCCAGGGCAACGTTCCCGCCCACATGCCGATCGGTCGGATTGAGCGTGTGAAGACTCCCATGACCGGCATTCTGTTCGTCACCGAAGCTGGCCAACACTGCTGCGTCGGATCCGAGCGCACACACCTGCTCGACATGCTGTGGGACCAGCTGCAGGATGTCCATCACCTGACCTGGAGCGAACTCGTCCAGGGACTGCGGCTCCCGCGCAACGTCGAAGTCGCCGAGATCACCGCGAACGACGTGCTACGCAGCCACGGCGAGCAATCCGCCAGAATTCGGGATCTTTCTGAGCTTCTGAAAGGCTGTTCGTCGTTCTGAGCTTGGGCTTGGGGCTGAGCTTGGGCTTGGGGCTGAGCTTGGGCTTGGGGCTGAGCTTGGG
>CAYOWB010000090.1:5877-13324 GCA_964407515.1 uncultured Bacteriovoracaceae bacterium | reverse complement strand
CGCTGAGTTGAAAGTTTGGAGAAAGGGAGCCATCGGGCTCCCTTTTTTCGTTTGTGCGCCCAGCATGGGCGCTTGTGAATGTCTTCTATGGCGCAACTCGCTGTGAGTTTGTGTCATGAGCTGTCGCTAGACACGCTCTCTGAATTCGCACATAGTAGCGGCCTATGAACCCAGGATTCCCGCCGTTTGATCCGAGTAAGATGGACCCGAAACTGATCGCCGAGCTGACGGATCTTCTCCGGCAGTTGCCGCCGAACAAGATCATGCAAATGCAGACTCTCATGCACAACATGATGGCGGGCCATAATGTTCAGAAGGAGATGGAGGAGTTTGAGAAGTCCCTTCCTCCTGGCTTCCGTGAGCGGCTGATGGGGATCTACGCGCGCTTCGGGATGGGGCCGTTCCCGACCGGAACGGCTGGTCCGGCCGTGTCGCAGCCTCAGATGGCCGAGCCGGAGGTAGTGACCTCTGATGAAGCGTCGTCAGAAATGTCCGTGCGTGAGGCGCGCCTGACCATTCTCCGTGGCGTCTCTCAAGGGGATGTGTCGCCTGAGCAGGCGCTGGAACTCTTGTTTCCTGACAGTCGCGGTTAACGCGCGATCCGGCTTCTCCAAGGCTTCAGGACGGAAACCACGAAAGCGATGATGAGACTGGTGATCTGAATCGGACTCCAGATCAGGAGCATCCGGTGCGCGTGCGCGAAGGCGGTGTCTTCCTGCGCGGAGGCCCCCAGCCGCTCCGCGAGCGGAACGAGGCTGTTCACCCAAGGGCCCATCCAGAAAGTCCCGAATACCACCCCGAAGATCGTGATGGCCCACTTGAGGGTAATCCAACGGTGTTTGAACCATCCCCAGGGCGTGAGTGCGGAGTAGAGGATTCCCGTGAGCAGGGTACCTGAGGCGGCCGGGATGATGATGAAGTCATCGACGAACTTCAGGGCCACATAGATGCCGTGGAGGTCGGTGGACGTCGAACGGCCGATGCTGGCTATCCCGGCTGCGAGCGTAACCCCGGCTCCGAGCCAAACTCCCGCGAAAACCAGGTGGAAGATCTTCAAAGTTTTCATGTCAAAAGACTATCGCCCTCTGCGTGCCGAGGCAATAGACGGAGGCTCTGGCCCGGGGATAGACTGAACTCATGTGGATCGCGAAACCGGTTCATGCTTTGACGGCGACGGAAGAAGAGGCATGGCTCGAGACTCTCGGTTCCCTCCGGGATGAGGGAATAGAGATCCCGCTCTCTCAGACGATGACCTGGGCGCATGCCGCCGAGGCAGTTCTGCGAGGGACGGCCTATGCTGTCTTCAGCCCGGACGAGAGGGTCGGGGGCCTTGTGTTCTCTTCATCGGCGGCCGAAGGCGGGCGGGTTTATGAGTGCGTGAACGGACCGCTGATTCACTGGGACGACCCGCTAGCAGCTCCTCGTCAGTTGGCGACTTTCGCGACAGCCGTTGCTCGCGCCGCAGGTGACTTCCGGTCCATCAAGATCTGTCCGCGGTGGAGGGTGGAGGAGGAAGCCTCGAGGCTTTCGGCGCTGCCGTTCGAGCCTACCTCCAGTTCCGATGCCGCTACGATGCGTGTGGCGCTTCGTTTTACGGACGAAGAACAGAAGGGCGCGCTTCATCCCCGTCTTCGTCGAAGCATCTCGCAGAGCGAACGGGCCGGCGTGCGCACCGAGTGGACTGCCCCGGATGGTGCGGGGATAGCAGCCTTCGCGGAAACGATGCAGGAATTCGGCAAGAGGAAGGGCTTCTACGTTCCCACCACGCCATGGTTCGACGTCCTTGTGAACGGGCGATGGGTTGAACGGGAAGGCATCTGTTTCAGGGTGTGCACGGCACAGGCGGAAGGGGTGAGGGCGGGGATTTTGATCGCTCAGTGCGATTCGAGGGCTCATTATCTTTTTGGTTATGAGGAAAGGGATGTAGGCGTGAAGAGTGCCATCAGTCCCGCGGCGGCCGCACACTGGAGGGCCATGCGCGAATGCGCTGAACTCGGAGTGCTGGAGTATGATCTGAACGGATACGTCAGCGATCTTCCGGCTGGCCACCCCTATCGAGGAGTGTGTGAATTCAAAGATCAGTTCAAAGGGCGAGTTGTCCGCTACTGCTCGCCGGAGTTCGAGATCGCCAATCCGTCTTCCGCCGAATAAAAGAAGGGCCAGGCCCGAAGGCCTGACCCTTTTCGTGTAGTCACTTCAGGGAAGGAATCAGAGCTGGATCTTGGCCTCGTGGGTTTCCGGAATCCGGTTGAAGCCGGTCAGGGTTACGAGTACGTCATCCGAGGAGACCTGATCGCTTTCCAGCTGCAGGACGGCGATGCCGTTCGCGTCCGACTTGCCAGATGCGACATAGCGGCCGTTCTGGCTCAGCCCAACCGTGATTCCTGGAACGCCGAGTCCCAGTTCGATCGTGCCGGAGGAGGCGTCGAGGATCCTCGGTACGACAGCCTTGATGGCCGCCGGAGCCCGGGTGCGAACCTGCATCGTGGCGTCGCCGAAGATATGCCACGTCTGGAAGGTTTGCGCCGCCGACGATGATCCGTCTTCGAGAACCGCGATCGATCCGTGCACGAACAGCGTGCCGATCGTGTTCATCTTCTCCGCCGTGAGCAGTCGGGCGATTTCCTTCTGCCCGACGGTCGGGGGCACCCACGACTGATTCGTGGAAGACGCGAAGATCGCCACCGCGCCCTTGGGTTGTTCGGGCGTACCCGCGAGCAACCAACGTTCAGCGAACGTTTCCTGGCGTCCGGCGAAGTTCCCGTTCACGCACGCGACGCTGACGATGAACGGAAGCTTGCTGCCGTTGCTCAAGGCGTCGATGTCGCGGTTGGTGAAGGGGCCAGTCACCCAGGACGTCTGGGATCCATGACCGATGTAGTTGATGAAGCCGCGGCCTTCATTGAGAGCCCGCGCGATGTCGGCCGGACGGACGGTCGGTGCATACAGCTTATCGACCGAACGGTACTGCCAGGCTTCCAACATGCCTCTCAGAATCTCGGCCCGTTCATAGTCGGTGGGGGATCCTTCATCGCTGGCGATGCCGACGGCCTTGGCGTACCAGTCGCCGTAAGCGTCCGGAGAACGTTCGTATTGAACAATCTTCGTGACGATCGTCTTCAGTCCGTCGAGATTCTTGACGGAGAAACGGGAGACCATCACCTCGGGATAGTTATCGTTGCCTTCGATCGTGCCGTAGAGAGGGTCGGCTTCGTTGCTCCGGGCATTGCCGGCATTGCCCGGATGGAAGGGGATGAACTCCGAGTCGCCGACCAGGAGAACCGTCGAGACACGGTCTTTCCGGTACTTATTGGCGATGAAGCTCTTGATCTCAGCGTAGGTCTTGCCGGTGTCATCGAGGCTCGCGAGCTCCACGCGGATGCCTTTCTGGATCTTCCACTTCACGAACTCATCGAGTCCGTCCTTGAAGGCCGGGTGATAAATCACGAGTAGGCGTCCGGTATCTTCGACGAGGTGCTGCACGTCGCGGGCGGCGACGGTGTTCTCGTAATTCAGGAACGCTTCGCGATACAAGCTCGTGAACGCGGCGTCCTGAACTCCGTTTCTGACGAAAAGCTGCATCGGCTTGCCCTTGGGCTGTACCGTGCGGATCGCGACGACCAGTTCTTCGATGACCTGCAGTTTGCCGGTGCGGGCGTTGAAACGGAATGGCCGGATCGAAAGGTTCACGCCACGCACGTCGCGCATCTGGAATGCTTTGCTCATCTCGGCGACGGTTTCCGGATAGTCTTTATTCTCCGTGTAAATCGACGCAAAGGAGTATGGGATCTTTTCCGGGTCCTGGTCACGCATGATGACGCCTTTACTTGGCGCCACGGTTCCCAGTTCGAAGTCACGTGTCTTCATACTGACGACTTCGAGGGAGGGGGTGCCAGTCGCTGGGATCATCAGATTCCGGTTCAGACGTGGCAGTTCCGGATAGCCTTTCTCGTCCAGGCTCTGAAGTCCGGGGACAAAGATCGTGACGTAATCGTTCCCTTGAATCCTGACTTGCTGCGAGTCGAAGCCATTCAGCTGGAAACGCACTTTGAGCGTGCTCGGATTCGAGTCGATGAGTTCGATGCCCGCGGGGTGCATCTGGCTGCTCTGCCCGACGCCGATTAAGTCATGCCACTCCGCCCATCCCGACGTCGCGAACGCGAGCGAGAGTGGGAGTGCTGTTAAGATGAAGCGCTGTGGGGAAAGAAGAAAAGAAGCCCTCACTGAGTGTCCCTCCATGAACGTTACCCGCGCATCATGCGCGGGGTACTGCTGACCGGTTCTACCAGGATAACCGCGAAACAAGCGGCCGGCAGTCGGTATCTTTTGCCCCTAAACCGCTTCGGCTGAGCAGCAAAGGGGCCGGCGGTACATGAATTGCTGTGAGCGGGACGGGAGGACTTGCAGGGATGCTCCGTTCCTTCGTTGCGGCTGTCGTGTTTTCGATGCTGGCGTCACCTTTCTCGAACATGAGGACTGTGGCGCGCGTCAATGATGTCGAAATCGCCGATTCGATCGCCAAAAAACTGGCTTTTGAAGGCTCCAATGGCGATCGGACCGTGCAGGTCCGGGTCAATGGCGGTGTCGTCGTTTTGAACGGCCGCGTCGACAGTCTCCGCTCCAAAGATCGGTTCACTCGGATTGCCGAGTCCGTCCGGGGAGTCCGCTCTGTCGTGGATCGCATGACGTTGCAGGTTGCCTCGCGTCCCGACGCTGAAATTCATGCGGATGTATTGCGGGCTCTCGAGCTGGCCGCGGCGGTTCGTGACCCGGCCAAGGTAATCGTGGACGTCTCGGGCGGCTGGGTGCGGTTCGCAGGTGTCGTCGGATCCCTCCAGGAGAAAGAGAGTATCGCGCGGCTTCCTCTTGGAGTCTCCGGAGTCCGTGGTGTCAAAGTGTTGTTGGTGGTGAAGCCCGCGGTTCAGCGGCCGGATGAGGAGATTAAGAGTGCAATCGTCAAGCGTCTCTCCGGTGACCCGTGGATCAAGGGGGAAGGGGTCCGCGTGCAGGTGATCTCGGGGCGCGTGGTGCTGTTCGGCTCCGTCAAGAGCCAGGTTCAGAAGCACCGAGCCCTTTGGCTGGCAGCGATTCAGGGCGTGACGGCCGTGAATGTTCAGAATCTCGAAGTCTGGCCTGAGACGGTGATCCAACGTGCTGCGCAGGCTCAACCGACCCCTCGGATTTCCGATCCAGAGTTGTCGCAGGCGGTGCGCCAGGCGATCCTTTCGGATCCCGCCACCGATGTCGCCCTCTTGAAGGTAAGGGCGTTGCGTGGCGTAGTCGAACTGGATGGCAAGGTCTCGACGCTCCGGGAAAAGGAGACCGTCGAGGCGCTTGCTCGGTCCGTGTCCGGGTTGAAGCGTCTCCGTTCCCGGCTGGAGGTCCGTCCTGTGAAAGGACGTTCTGACTCGGCAACTGAGGAGGACATCCGCTCGGCGTTCGCACTCGATTCCCGTCTCAGGCTGCGCCCGATTGCGGTCAAAGTGAGGCAGGGACGAGTATCCCTGAAAGGAGAGGTCGGCTCTCTCTACGACAAATGGCTTGCCCGGGAAATCGCAGAAGGTGTTAAGGGGGTCCAGGTGGTGAATGAGTCTCTTGATATTCCACTGGGCGTCACGGAGCTCCGGCTTCGGAATGATAACACGACGCGACGATCCATAGAGTCCATGCTCCGTACGAATCCTCTGTTGGACTTCGATGATGAGGTCAAGGTGTCAGTGGTGAATGGCATTGCGACACTCACGGGTATTGTGAACTCGTCCGCGGAGAAGACGACTGCGGCGCGAGATGCGCTCGAAGGGGGGGCGCAGGTGGTTCAGGACCGTTTGAGGGTCAGACTCAGCCCGGCTGACAAGCGCGAAATTCTATACACGACGATTTTTCCCACCGACACCTACTCGGCGATCGGATGGATTCCGGGTGACCCAACCTTTGCACCCCCGCCGTACGGTTGAGCTTGATCTCAGGGGAACCATTCCTTATTCTGTGGCGGTCGAAAGAGAGGCGAACATGGAAAACGAGAATACGAATCAAGCAGCGGGTACCGAACAGGAAAAGAAGGAAGTTCTTCTCGTCGTGTCGAAGCTGAAGAGTTACATCAAGGCGACCGGTGGCCTGAATACTTCCGGCGACGTCGCTGAAGTGCTCTCCGATAAGATCCGCCAGCTCTGCGACGAAGCCATCGCTCGCGCCAAAGAAGATGGTCGCAAGACCCTCATGGCCCGCGATTTCGGTTGAGAATTAAGCGGCGATTTCGCCGCCCGCCGTCAGTTTGCACTGACGCTGTGATTCCGCGCGAACCAGAAGCAGCGGGCATGCGCTCTCCTGGAGGACAGTCTTCAGGATGCGGGCGTGCCCGGGCTTCAAGGTCCCTTTCCACTGCATCGCAATGATTCCGCAATCGCGGTGTCTTGCCTGCTCGAGAACCTCTTCGGAAACCTCTCCGCAGCAAAGCGTGAAGTGACGGATTCGCTGTTTCTCCTCGACGCTGGAGAAGGGCGATGCTTCGGTGATAAGCTGCTCCACCCGTTCGGGAAAATCGTGGTAGGCAGAATCCGAGTAACGGCTCAGAAGAGTGTGCTTCCGCTGCTCATCCCCAGTACACGGGGCGACGTGAACGACATCAACGTCCAGTCCCAGTTGCAGTGCGAGAGATAGGGCGTGTTTGAGTGCCGGGTTCGTGCGGCTTTCGGCGCTCATCGGAACGAGAATATTGCTCCAAGGAAGCTTCGGACGATGGTTTTCCGGTACGACCAGAACCGGGACCGGTGACTGCTCCACAAGTGATGCAGTGGCTGGATCGAAAACAGCGGCGCCGCCTACTCTCGACCAACGGAGCAGACTGACGATCATCTCGAGCTTTTCCCGTTTCACGATTGCCAGCGCTTCATCGATTGGATCGCTGATCTTCTCCGCGGCCGGGATCAGCCGGACGTCGCCGACCCCTTCTTGTCTCGTCAATACATCGGCCAGCGTTTGAAAGGAGGACTCCAGGCGGGCGCGTTCCCGGGGGTCGTCGTGCATCACGGACGCGGTGAGTTTGGCGGAGACCCTCTTGGCAAGCCACACGGATAGGCGCGTGAGCTTGTCGATCTCGATGTCGTGAGAGAGTGGAAGGAAGATCGAGTTAAAAGAGCTCATAACCAGTCCGCCTCCTTGCGGCCGACCTCAAGCTGGTATTTGCGTCCTCGGTAACGCAAGCTGAGGTTCACTGAGCCCCATCGCGGAGGAAGCCGTTTGTATGCATCCGGGTTGACGAAAGGGCCGGAGTCACCGAATCGCACATCGAGAATTCCGAAGACGAGCGCTTGCCACGTTCCGCCCATGCACGCGGCGTGCACCCCCTGCGCCGTGTTCTCCATCAGATTCAAGAGGTCGAGATACAGGCTTTGTCGGAAATACAGGTCCGCCTCCGCACGAAATCCGAGACGAGCGGATAGCGTCGCCT
>CAYOWB010000090.1:0-5867 GCA_964407515.1 uncultured Bacteriovoracaceae bacterium | reverse complement strand
ACCGATGGCGACAGGCTGCTGCCGTGGTCTGTCAGCGGTTCGTAGTATCGGAAGCACGCTTCGACGACTTCCCTTGGAAACGCATCCGGAAAGAGGAAGGGGATCATCAGCACATCGGCCTGCTTGATGAGCTTGGTGCGATTGACCTCGTCCCATTGGAGTAACCGGTTGATCGGCGCGGCGAGGCGCTCTTCTTGCGGAATGGAGCATTCCTGGAGTTCGAAAAAGCCGCGGAACTGTTCGATCACCCCTTTTTCGTTGGGCTTTGGAATGAAGAGCGCGTTCTGGATCATGCTCCAGTCATTCAGCTCGCGGTCCTCGAAGTTCAGTCGTTCGGCGAGACGTTTGGCGTGTTCCGGAAACCGCGTGCGGAGCCATTCCACCGCTTCCACCGCCTTTTCCAGATTGAAACGTGCCATCCAGTTCGTGAAGGCGTTGTCATTGACGGAGTGATGGTATTCATCCGGTCCGACCACCTGATTGATGTGAAAGAACTGATCGCCACGCTGGCAGCGGCTCGCCCAGAATCGGGCTGTCTCGATGAGGATTTCCGTGCCGTAATCCCTTAGAAAGGCGTCGTTCAAGGTTGCGTCCCAGTACTTCCAGACGCTGTACGCAATGTCGGCCGTCACGTGGATCTGCTGGACTCCGGTGAAGATGGGGATCTCTTGCCCGACGGACTTCAGCAGAATCTTGTCGGGCGTCACGTCCTCGCCTGTGACGGTGGACTCCCAGGCGTAACAGGCCCCGCGATAGCCCATGTCCCGGGCCCTGCGTCTCGCGCCCGCAAGGGTGTGGTACCGGTACAGGAGCATCTTTTCGGCAAGTTGCGGAAACGTATGCAGGTAGAAAGGCATGATGTAGATTTCCGCGTCCCAGAATACGTGGCCCTCGTACCCGCGACCGGAGAGTGTTCTAGCGCCGACGGAAGCGTAGGGGCTTCGCGGAGCCGCGATCATAAGGTGATAAGTGTTGAAACGATTGACGTCAGTCGTCGAGGGGCTGTTCCTGAAGTGAATGTCAGTCTCGTTCCAAACCGAGGCCCAGCGCACGATGTGCCGGTCCATCGCCTGGTCGAAGTCCGAAAGGTGAGTGGACGCCCCGTGAGTTCGTGCGGATTCCGCTGGGTTCGCGCTGTCGCGATTGGTGTAGACATGGATAATCCGCCGGATCCGGATTGTCTCTCTCTCCGCCAAAACGGTGGTCCATCGATGTCTGCGCTTCTCATCACCGTCCTGCCAGACTCTTGACGCGATGGCGACATTGAAGCCGGACTGACTCGTCTGATAGGAGTGGAAAGTAGTTACCTGACCGTCAGCCTTGTGGTCTTGAAGTCTCAGGTGGGGATAGTCCGACTCGAACACATGATCTTCGCGCTGGGTGCTGAGATCGAGTAGTCCGCCGCCCTTTTCGAACGTCATGACCACCTCTTGAAGAATGAGGTGCGGGTCATGGAGGCAGGCACAGCGCAGCGTCTTGACCCGGATGCGCTGTTCTTCCTGGGTGTCGTAGACGTACTCGGAGAAGTAGAGCCCCTTCTTGATGTCGAGGATTCGCACGTGCTCGTCCGGTGGTGCCAGGGTGAAGTTCACCGGCTTCCCGTTGCTTCTGAGTGAGAGGAAGAACGGAAATGGGAACGAGGCGATCTCGGTGTGTCCGGAACTTCCCCGGTACGGAGTGAGGAATTCGACCTCGGAGTAGGGACGAATCGGTTTCTTTTCGTCGAAGATGCCAGTGATGAGCAGGTCGGCCTGTGAGGCCGGAATCGGCGCCTCAAGAGCGCCACGAATTCCCACGTAGCCGTTACCGACGGTGAAGAGTGTCTCCATTTCTCGCTCGCGGCTAGGGTCGAATCCCGCTTGTTCGATCTTCCACGTGATGTCATCGGTTGGCTGGTAGACGACGACGGGGTAGTTCCGGACTCTTGCCGGTTTTCCGCGAATGGCGTTTTGGTACCAGAGAAAGTCAATGAAGCGATCGGGGCCGCCTCCCAGGTGATGTACCCCGTCCGGCACGCCGGCGGGTTCCCTTCCTACGGAGAAGAACACGGCTTCACGGGTGAGATCGCCGCGCATCAGGGAGTCGCTGCCGGGAAGTTCGGCGATTCCGCCGAACTCATCTCCTGCGATCACGACGCGATTCATCGTGATTCCGTTCGCCTGGAGAACATGCTGAGTGATCCACTCGACCGATGAGGATTTGTCCGTCAGGCCGATCTCCACGTGTTTGACGTCCGAGGTGACTCTGGGGAACTCGATACCGGAGGATCGCGCGAGCTGGACCGCTTGCTCCATGATCCATCCCAGGGTGAGGCGCTCGCGGGTCGCGTTAAGGCGGGTCTGTACCGCGAGGAGGAGATGGCCGATTTCGTCCTTGGGGGGGTCGCTCCATTGGGGCAGCGGGATGATGTCGACTTTGCGCCGGTTCATCCGATTGAAGATGATTTCCGTCTCAAGCTGGTAGTCTGAACGCAGCAATCGCTGCAGGGCGAGTGCGGTTTGATCGAGCGCCTCGTTCTCAAAGGGGGAGGCATCGCGTCGGTGGAGCTGAACAGGCGTCCCGCTTTCTCCGAATCCCCAGACCTCCGAACCGCGATTCGTACACACGAAAAGCGATTGGCGTGAGTGCGGCGAAAGATATGCGATGCATTGCTGAAACACATTCTCGAAGTTCGTTCCGGTGACGATGACCAGGATCATCCGCTGCGAGAGGGCTTCATTCATGGCGCGGATCAGCTCAGGGCTTTCCGTGCGGCGATTGGGTACCGCGGTGCCATCCCAGTCGAAGATGACAGCCTCAAAAGGAGCCTGTAATGGAGTCGGCCAGGATTCTTGGAACTTCTCTCGTAGGGCTTCGGGAGTCATCCCTCTTGGCGGTGCAATCCCAAAACCAGGAACGGGAATTGCGAAGGAGGAGGTTGATGCTTCGCTCCCTCAAGGGTCTCAAGGGCTATTCGTTGCAGGCGTCCGACGGAAAAGTCGGAAAGGTCGAGAATTTTCTATTCGATGACGAAATGTGGGTCGTCCGTTACTTCGTCGTGCGAACGGGGGGATGGATTACGGGGCGCCGGGTGCTGATCTCGCCCTATGCTGTGCGCCGCATGGACTGGGAGGAGCGGTCGGTTCATGTGAATCTGACGCGTGAACAAGTCGACCGTAGTCCCGACGTGGATACCGAGCAGCCCATTTCGCGTCAGATGGAAGTGCATTATGCCAGTTACTATCGATGGCCGTATTACTGGACAGGCGCTGGTATCTGGGGAATTCCCGATACCTCAAGGGATACTTTTCCGCGCGCCGTGCGTCGCGACGTGGAGGAGAATTGCCTGCCAGGGGACCGGCATTGCCACCTTCGTTCAGTGAAGGCCGTGACCGGCTACCATGTCGACGCCGTTGATGCGGACTTCGGAAACGTTGAAGACTTCATCGTCGATGGGGAGACCTGGCAGCTTCGGTATCTCGTGGTCGACACGATCAACTGGTGGCCGAGTCGGCGCGTCCTTGTCTCTCCGGAGTGGATCGAGGCTTTGAGTTGGCGGCAGAAGCGGTTCCGGCTGAACCTCACGCACGAACAAATCAAAAACAGTCCGCGCTACAAGCCGGGGGCTTTCGTGAACCGTGACGAGGAAGAGCGGCTCTATGACTACTATGGAAGACCGAAGTACTGGGAACATCCGCCCGGCGAGATGAAAGTCAATTACATCGATCCCGGCAGATTGGGCTGAGCCCGACATTGAACTTCTTTCGTTGCCGCCTTCATCGGTCCGGGCGTAAAATTCCGGTATGGAAAAGCCGGTCGTCTTCCGCTCCGAGTCTCAGCAGATCGTCGGAATGCTTCATCTGGCCGAGGTGCGCGGTCGCGCACCGGCGGTGGTGTTTTTTCATGGCTTCACCGGAAAGAAAGTGGAGGCGCACCGGATTTTCGTGAAGACGGCGCGTGCTCTGGCTAAAAAGGGGATTCACTGCCTGCGGTTCGATTATCGCGGCTCCGGCGACAGTGAGGGTGAGTTTTCCCAGATGACCGTAGCCTCGCTGATGGCGGATGCCCGTGCGGCCGTGGGATTTGCCCGTGGAGTGTCCGAGGTGGACCAGGAACGAGTGGGTGTTCTGGGCTTCAGCATGGGCGGAATGATCGCCGCGCAAGTTCTTGCCGAGGATGCCCGGTTGAAGGCCGCGGTGTTGTGGGCCCCCGTGGCCGAGGCGAGTTCGCTCCTTGTGGAGGACGCCGAGACCATCGATCGGAAGGGGACTCGCGACCTGGGGGGCTGGGCCGTCTCGCGTGCTTTTGTTCGGGAGTACTCCGAGGCCGACCCGCTTTCCGGGATGGGGCAAGTCAAGGTGCCCGTACTCCTGCTCCATGGGGACGAGGACGATTCCGTGCCTATGGAGCATAGCCAGGAGTATCTGAAAGTCCTTCAGCAGGCGGGGTCAGACACCGCCCTGAAGATCATCCACGGTGCCGGGCATGCTTTCGAGTCCGTGGACTTCGAACGTCGCGTTGTCCAAGAATCCACGAAGTGGTTGGCCCGCCATCTCTGAAGAAAGTATCAAAAGGTATCGCTCACCTTTTTGATCTGCGCCGCGTTAGTCCTCTCTGTATCATGTATCCGTTTGTTGTTACGGCAGACTCAGGCCGGGCAGCACCAGTCGCCGTTACGGCGGAATTGCGTCTGCTAAGTGGATGAAACTAAACGATAAGATAATTATAGTTGATTGAAGCGGTCAAGTAATGTAATCTTCGCTCCGCCTGATGCGGGAGTTCCCTGCATCGTGAGCTGTAGAAGCGGAGAAAGCAGATGCTGAAGTGGTTGTCTCTCAAGTCGTTGTGGAACGCTCTCACCGGTTTCGCGGCCTTCTTTTTTGGAATCCTCGCCGCGGTTCTTCTTCAAGCGATCATCGGTGGACTGGCTTACGGTGCGGCCGGAATGGAATACAATCCGCCCAGCCCCAAGGAGAAGAAGCGGGTCGAGAATATCCTCTCGGGATGTTTCAGAAATAAGAACTGCTATCTCTCGCAGATGAGCCTCGAGGCCGGCGTCACGCAATACAACTACCGGCAGGCTTGGTCCTTCATGCGGACGGAAACCCGCAGGGCGGTCGTGACAGCCTGTGCCCGCTACGAGGAATCCGCTTTTAAGGAGTGCCTCAAAAACAAGAAAGCCGAGGGCTGCGGAATCTTCGATAAGCGGTCCATCTACCGCACAGCCTGCTATCGTGACGCTCTGGATGGCATCCTGGGCGATCTTGAGTATCTGAAGGGGCTGCGTATGGACAGACAGTCCGGATCCACGCTGACCCAGGAGCTTCTGAATCAGGGCGTTTTCCCCGGAAAGTGGATCACGAAGACCTGCGGTAAGGCCCCTTCGAACTCGTGCTTCGACTCGGCGGTGGAGATTCTTCGCCGTGAAGTGAAAATTGCTCATGCTTCGATGAACGAGGCATTCAACCACCTTGCGGTGTGGTCCATTGTTTCTGGCGGCTGCAGCGAGACGATCGCGCTGGATGCTTGTATTCACCAAAAAGGTGCGGCCAAGTGGGCTCGTGCTTTGTTTGTCGACCCTTCGGAAGTTCAGCCGCGTGAGGCCACTCCGGGCGCCAACGGCGGTGAAGGCGGTGGCGGCACGCGTGGAAGTGGCGGGAGTGCCAAGAAGCCGGGCGGACCCGCGAAGCCCCAGGATCCGCCGAAGCCTCAGGATCCGCCGAAGCCTCAGGATCCGCCGAAGCCTCAGGATCCGCCGAAACCCCAGGATCCGCCGAAGCCTCAGGATCCGCCGAAGCCTCAGGATCCGCCGAAGCCTCAGGATCCGCCGAAACCCCAGGATCCGCCGAAGCCTCAGGATCCGCCGAAGCCTCAGGATCCGCCGAAGC
>CAYOWB010000089.1:0-13459 GCA_964407515.1 uncultured Bacteriovoracaceae bacterium | reverse complement strand
TCGCGAATCGGTCAGGGGCCTCGGGGTGCATCCCGAAGAAGAGGTTCGGCTCGGTGACCTCGACTTCCATCACGAACATCTTTCCTTCGCGCTGGATCATGTCGATGCGGGCGTAGAGAAGCTCAGGCTCGAGCGCCAGCAGAACCTGCTTCGCCGCCGCGAGCTGCGCGTCGCCAGGCGCGACGGTCCGAACCGTTCCGCCGTAGAAGTTCTGGACACGGAACTCGCCCTCCGGTCCTTTCTTCAGCACGCAGTGACTGAACTGCCCGCCGTAGAAAATGAATGAGTACTCGCCCGTGGTCAGAATCTCCGGCATGAAGGGCTGCACCAACGCCGGGCCGGACTTCAATACATCGGCGAGATACGGTCCAAGCCCCGGGTCGGACACATCAGAGCGAGTTAATCGCTTCGTCAGATACGCGCCCGCCGAGACATTCGGCTTCACCACGACTTCTTTCCATCCATGCGAATCCAACAGGACGTTCAAGTCAGTGACCGAAGCCTTCTCGAGCCAGTCCGTCGGGACAGTGTCAATGTGATGATCTTTCAGGCCATGAAGATATGTCTTACGCGTGTTCCACCGGAGCGTCTGAACGGGATTCCACACCGGCACACCGCGACTCTCCAGATGATTGAGCCATTGCATGAACTCACCGTAACGAAGCCAGTAGTCCCAACACGAACGGATGACGACGGCATCGTATTCTTCCCAATCGCGCGGCCGGTTCCAAAGGGCGATGTCGTACTCGATCCCTGCCTTCTTCAGCGCGGGCAGCAGAAGACGATCGTCCTCCTGCAGCTGCGGATAGTTCTCCGAGGTGGCAAGCGCGACCCTCGTCTGCGGCGTCTTCAACATGAGGGCATGATGGCCGAGAGGATCACCGAAGCGCAAGCCGTTTTCACGAGTCAGGCCGGCTGGTGAGCCAGCAGCTCACTCTTCCGGCTCTTTACCAAGGGGCGACAGAACAGATACACGACCGCAAGACGCAACAAGCACGCCACGGGCCAAAGGTACTTGAAACCACCCCAAGGCATGAGCAAACTCGCGATTCTTCCCCCCAGAAAGACCCCGGTCGCAGCAGCCAGTCCCATGCAAGCCAGATAGACCGCGAAGTAAGCCCCGTTCTTTCCCGGAGGCGTCACACGGAAAAGCATCGTCGACTGGGCGAGCGCGAGTCCCGACCACGCAATGCCTGAAGCGATGTAATCGAACGGCGCATAGTAGTGAATGGTAGTGCTATTCACCAACGCGTAGAACGCCGGCGTGATTCCGATCAGATGACCGACGATCCACAAAGTCGGCGCAGGGTCTCCGTCACGATCGACTTTGCGGCCCCAGTACCTGGCAGCGAGGAAGTTCGCGATGGCATAGATCATGGTCCAGAGAGCGATCCTGTCCATCGGAACCTTGAGGGACTTCGTGAAATAGTACGGGAAATAAGGCGCAGCCATGAAGACCGCACCGTTGAAGAGCGCGGCAAACGAAATGAAGCGACGGAACTTGGCGTCGCGCAACGCTTCGAGAATCATCACCCCCACCGGACGCCCCTCCGTCACCGTTCCTTTCGCTGGCGCGCCTTGGGGCTCGGCCGTCTTCTCAGGCCACGTCTCCGGGACCTTGGCCAACAACCAAGTCGAGAGCGTGGCGGACAAAACGGCGATCAGGCAAAGAATACCGGCACCGAAACGGAACCCCTGAGGTCTCCATCCGATCCACGCCGCAGTGACGAGATTCGCGGCGACGACGGCAGCCATGCTGAACCGTTGTTTGATCCCGAAGAAGCGGCCTTGGGACTCGACAGGGATCAACCCCCTCACCCACGACTGCCACGCGACGCCCGACGAGTTCGCGAGCAACGCCGTCACGAAGGCCGACCCCGCAAGGGTCAGAATCCAACGGTTCACCGGAAACGCTTCACCGTACTGCTGCTGCCGGAATCCGTAATAAGCCGCGAGCAGCAGCGGAAAGAGCCACAAGGACCGTGCGATCGCAGCCAGAATCAGCGTGTAACGCTTCATCGAAGTGGAACGTTCGATGAACCAGAGACTCCCCAATTGGCCCACCTGGCCCATCCACGGGAGAGCCGACAGCAATGCGACGAGACCGACGCTCACGCCGAGCTCGCCGGCCAAGGCACTCAGATAGGTCGGCCCGACGATCGTGTCATATGCGATCGCGAAGGCTCCCTCCCACCACAGGAGCTGGAATGCACGCAGAAGTCCAGCCGGCGCCTCAAGCGTCGGCCTGCTCCTCCACACGCCCCGGAGTCCGAGTCCGATTCCGGTTCTTGAAAAAGAGGACCACAGCATAAAGCACCGCCAAAACGACTACGGCCGCAACAAACCAATGAAGCTTATCCTTGATGACCGCAACCATCGCCTCGGGTGAGTTCATCAACTCGGGGCGGTCTCCGATCACCTTCATTCCAAACCACGACAGAATGAAGCACCACAAACCGGCACCGACCGTGGTCACGACACTGAAGGCCAGGAACGGCATGCGGAACACGCCTGCAGGAATCGATATGAGATGCCGCACCACCGGCAGCAGGCGCGCGACAAAGATGCCGACGACGCCGTATTGCTTCACCCAAGCCTCCGCCATGCGAACCTTCTCTTCAGGAAGAAGGAAGTACTTTCCGTACTTTCGAATGATCGGGAAGCCCACCCACTGCGCGACCCAATAATTGATCGCGGAACCCACATAGCTTCCGACGGTACCTGCGAGCACGACGAGCCAGAAGTCCATCTTCCCTTGCGCCGCCCAGAACGCGGCTGGAGGCATCACGACTTCAGAAGGAACGGGAATAATCGAGCTTTCCATGGCCATCAGCACGAAAACTCCGACGTAACCCCATTGCTCGACCCAGTGAAACCACATCGTGACCAATTGGTGCAGCATAGTCTTCCAATCCTATTCCGGCCTATAGGCTTTTTCCAGCCAAGTGATAACGGACACTCGTCACGACGACTCGGCGGCGATAAGCCAGCGCCGCTCGGATCTGCAAGGACGTCTGGTTATGCAAGAACCGGTGAGTCCAGTGTGCCGTGACGAATTCGGGAATAATGACCGTAATCATATCATCCTGCGTCACCTGCCCCAAGTCACGGATGTACTCCAGCAACGGAGCGATCACCGAACGATTCGGAGACTTGAGGATCACCAGCGGAATCTCGTGTGCCCAGCGCTGCCACTCGGCCTTCATCCGATCTGCCGCTGCCGGATCGATCTCCGTGTAGACGGCGCGCACATCATGCGAGATCGACAGCGCATAACGAAGGGCCTCTACCACTCCGCGGTGCACGCCTGAAATCGGAACGATGACGGTGTGACGAAGCGGCTCCAGCTTGGGAGGAGCTTCGACGCCGACCAACGTGAGTGCCTTGCCGACAGCGAGGTAGTGCCGGTTGATCTGCGTGAACTCCCAATAGAGAAACGCGATCAGCAAGAACACGACCCAAGCACCGTGAGTCAACTTCGTGCCGGCGATCACGAGAAGAACGATCAACGCGGTCGCTGCCCCTACCCCACTTACCGCCGCAGCGCTCTTCCAGTTCTCTTTCCGAGAGCGCCAGTGTTTGAGCACCATGCCCGTTTGGGACAACGCGATCGACAAAAATACGCCCACCGCATAGAGCGGGATCAAGCGATGCGTCTGGGCATCGAAGATCAACAGCAGCGCCACCGCCACGACACTCAGCCCGATGATTCCGTTGGAGAACACCAGGCGGTCGCCGACACTGGCGAGCTGCCTGGGGAGATACCGGTCGTGGGCGAGCAAGGAAGCCAAACGAGGAAAGCCCGTGTATCCCGTATTAGCGGCGAGCAACAGAATGAGGGCGGTCGAAAGCTGGACGATGTAATAGCCGCCCGTATTCCCGAAGATGGAACGCGCAAGAACCGACAAGGCGGTTTCGTTTTCCTTTACACCGACGCCATAGAGATGCGCCAGGAAGGTGATCCCGATGAAGAGGAACCCGAGAATGGTCGCGACCCATGCGAGCGTGATCTTCGCGTTCTTCTGCACCGGCGGCTGGAAAACGGACATACCGTTCGAGATCGTCTCAATACCGGTCAACGCCGTGCAGCCTGAGGAGAATGCCCGGAAGATCAAAAGCGCCGGAATGGCCGGATAAACCTCATGAATCAGCGGCGCAGCGGGCACCGCCTGCCCCGTCATGATCTTCCAGACGCCGACCACGATCATCGCGATGATGGAGAAAATGAAGAGATACGTGGGATAAGCGAACAGCGGGACGGAGCCCTTGTTGCCACGCAGGTTCGAGAGCATCAGAACCAGAATCGCGCCGACGGCGAAGCCTTCCCGATGCGAGAGAACCCATGGAAATGCCGAGCCGACCGCTGCCACGCTCGCCGAGACCGACACGGCCACGGTCAGACAGTACTCGATGAGAAGCGCCGCGCCCGCGACAAGACCGAATCGCGTACCCAGATTCTCGCGCGCGACCACGTAGGCGCTGCCACCCTGCGGATAATCACTGATCGTCTGTCGATAAGCGGTCGCGATGAGGAGCAGGATGATCACGATTCCGAAGGAAATGGGAATGGACCAGACGAGCGCCGCGGCCGAAAACGCGGCGAGCGGAATCAACATTTCTTCGGTGGCGTACGCGACGGAAGAAAGAACGTCGGACGAGAGAAGCGCCAAGGCCTTCCACTTGGGCAAGGTCTTCTGAGTTTCCGGAACTTCGTAGATCGGCTTTCCGAGAATCAGCCGTTTGATTCGAGTTAACATGCGGTTCCTATTGAGGGTTCCATCACGGCATTACCGTGGCAGTCGACCGATGGCAAGGAAACAACCGCGAGCGTTTCACAGCCGTTCTTTGACAGGAGGCGGTCTCATCAGCTAGTATCGCGACGTCATCGTAAATATCGGGGCGTAGCGCAGCCTGGCTAGCGCACCTGCTTTGGGAGCAGGGGGTCGTGGGTTCGAATCCCGCCGCCCCGACCATATCGAGGCCACAGAATGAGCAACTGCTCCTGTGGCCTTTTCCATTTCTGAAGAAGCCTGAACGGCGCGAGAATCCCGCCGCCCCTCAAAAAGAAAAAGGGACAGGCCCCGTCGGAGCCCCGTCCCCTTCTCTAATCTCTACAGTCAAAACTCAGCTTACTTCCGCTTCTCGCACTGGATTTCAGTGACGAGCGCGCCGCCTTCGATCGCGGACGACTCAATCGTCAAGCGAGCGAGATAGAGCATCAGAATTGCCGGAACTGGACCTTCGACCGGCCCAATCACTTCCATCATGAAGCGGTCACCGAGAGCCGTCGTCCCTTTCAGGAACCGCCCATCGCGATACAGGCTCGAAAAACCCCATTCCACCGATCGGCCACCGCCGGCAACTCCCACCTTTGCGCTTCCGTCGCGAAACAGATAGACGCGAGTGGAGACCCGGGTGCCTTCCCGGATTTCAGTTTTTGAACAAACCGTATCGATCTCCGCGGCCTGCGCCGAAACCGCCATTCCGACCAGAAGAACGAACACACCCAAAAGCTTCTTCATTTCAAAGTCCTCCCAAAAAAAGTACTGGAACAAATCCGTGATGGTGCGCGGATACACTAGTTTTACGCACTGCGCCACCCTGTTTTTCGGACCGCGCACCTCCCGGCGCTCCTCTCCCGTCTTCAGACATACAGAAAAGCGCCACAAAGTCGCAAACTTACTAACTTAAGGCATCTGACATTTCTGCCGATCAGTCATACGTGAAAATCTCTCTTCTTTGGACGAAATGGGGAATGACATGGGCCTTGGCTATCTCCACCGCGTGGACGATCTCCCTTGAGGCTTGGGCCACGGATCGTCACATCGTCTTCAACCTCGAAGGGGTCCTGACCCAAGGCGTCCCCGAGGCGAACCTCGCCTTCCTCGACAAGTCCAAGATCATCACCGTGAACGGCGCACACTACCGCATCGCCGATGGAGCGATCGAGGCGCTACGCAGACTTGCCGCGATGCCGGACGTTAAGATTTCCTTCTTCACTGACCTTCCCAAGGACCGCACCGAAGCACTTCTCCAAGCCCTTCAGCTGACAGCAGACGGTTCCAAGACCGCCAAGAGTATTGCCTTCCGAATCCTGACCAAGGAAGACCAGACGACGGAAAATCCACCGAAGAAAGACCTCAGCAAAGTCTCCACGGACCTCAACAATCTCCTCTTCTTCGATCGCGACGCGACCCGGGTGGTCGATGCCCATCAAGGCAACGTCGTTTCCACCGGTCCGGTCTTCTTCCACTATGACTCCTTCGAACAGGCGCAGAAGAAAGCGGCGGAAATGAAAGCCGCGAATGAATCATCGTATCAACAACTCGCGCAGTCCATTCCCCAGGCCGAGCAGGCTTACCGGCTCCACCAGGCACGCGTCATCGCGGCGTTCGACATCGCCGACAAGTCACTGAACACCCGGGGCAAGCCCCTGGTGAAAGCCGCAGCGGATGCATCGAAAATCGACTTTCAGGGCCATGTGGAGGCAGGCAAGAAAACGCTCGCCACTTACGTCGAGTGGGTAACACGGCCAGGCTCGCTTCCCACCTGCTTCGAGAAGTCACGCATCGATCCCAAGCACCTCAAGTTCCAGCAGGCAGAACGCTGCACCCGGGAGCTGGGTCCCCCGCCGCAGCCAGTGAAGCCGGCGGCCCCTATCGCAAGCCCCAGAGGGAACGCCGCTGAAATCATCATCAATCTCGACTCCGCACTGGGAACCTTGGTTCCCAGTCGCAGCCTCGCGGAAGAATTTGACCGACCCCACACCTTTCAACTGAGCGCGGAGCAATCATTCATCCTTCACCCGGGAGCGGAGGATGTCCTGCGCGAGCTTCTCCGACAACCTGACGTGAAAATCTCATTCACGAGTGAACAGGCGACGCGCTATGGTCTCGACGCCATTCTGAGCGCCATCAAGATTAGCGAGAAACCTCCGAAGACAGCCAGAGATCTCGCCGCACGCGTCATCCCCGCTGCAGAACTCGACAAGGCAGACACCGAAAAGGTCCTCACGATTGAAGGGACCAACACCGAAGATCGTCTGCGCGCCACCTTCGGGGCAGTCCAATCCGTTCGGGAGAAGATCAAGGCACAACCGTTGGCCGAGGCGATCGCGGAAGTCCAGAAGACTCCCGCCACTGAGCTCATCGCGAAGGGAAAGAGCCGCTTTGCTGAGTTTCCCAAGACCACAGTCCCTTCTCCGACTCCTTCTTCTTCTCCCGCTCCCTCGCCCACTCCGAGCGCCGTACCGGCCTTCGCGCCGTCGACTCCCGCGAAGCCGACCGACAAGCACCTCGTTCTGTCCCTCGACGAACTGGTCTTCTCGCTGGAGAAGGGTTGCGGCAGTCTTTCCGTGAAGACTGCCCAAAAGGAAGAGTGCTGGAACACGGATGTCGGACCAGTCAACAGCCTCAGACGGTTGCTCCTGACTCCGGGGTTGCGCGTATCCTTCGTCAGTAAACTGGACCGCGCGAAGACACAGGAGCTTCTCGACTTCCTCGCTCCGCAGATCTACCCGCAGCGAAAACCCGCGCCTCGTGGACGCGATCTCGCCTTCCACGTGTTGACAGCCGAAGACGCGAAAAATAACCAATGGGATCTTCGCAAGATCACTCCGCGAATTGACGATGTGGCCGTCTTCCTCGGGACCGGGAAGAACTCGATGATGCAAGGCCAGGAGAAGTCCGTCATCCGGAGCAAGGACGAGAAACCGGAGCTCCCGATTGCTGCCGAGGGCATTCTCACTCTGGTCGATCCGAACGGTCCTCCGAACACTCCAAAGCCCCCTAAGGGAAAGACCTTCGCGGCCGTCACAGCAGAAGCCGCCGCCCAGAAAGACTCGTCGGAACTCAACAGAACCGGACAATTCATCGCCGCACGCAAACTGACCTGGAAGACAGACGGCAAGACTGTTTCAGGTTGTACGGAGGTGGCCTCCGGTTCCAACGACCCGGGTCCGACCCGGGAAGTCCCCCTGGAGTGGTGCCAGGCTGAATTGCCCACCCGATACCAGTGGACTGGAGCCGATTCGAATCGCTGCGGAATGCATACCGATCAAGGACTGTTGGTCAGTCTTGTCTCAGCGGAGTCCTGCATGTCGCGATTGCCAGGGCTCTACTTCTGGACGGATGCCACACACAAAAAGTGCGGTGCCTTCACCAAGGCTTTCAAGTTCATCCAACACGTATCACCCGAGCGCTGCCGGACCCCGGAAATCAGCTGCGATACCGATGACGGCGAACTCCATGTCCTCTCCAGTGTCAGTGGAAAACTCGTCTCTCAAACTGTTCCGGATCTCGCCCAGAAGATCAGCACACTCGCGAGCGCACAAGAGCAGAATCCACGAGTCTCGCCCACAAGCTTCGCCTCCATCCTGCTTGACGACACGATCAACGGGTCTCTGATGAAAGCCATCGGAGAGTCATGCGGGCGCTTTCTCCAGACGCTGTACCGCTCAGGCAAAACACTCCGGAGCGAACGGATCGTGAAAGCCGCGTTCCCTCTCAAAGACATGCGGTATTTCAGTGGTCGAGACGACCTGGTTTTCTTCCACTACACGAAGTCCTGGGAAGTCCAGAAGCTCTTCAAGAGCGAGGACGGGAAGAGGGACAAGACTCCCGAGGAGATCTTCACGACGGGGGCGCATGACGAGGTATTCCGACACCTGCGTACGGCAGCTACGGCCACATGGGGGATGCTCCATTACATCGCGGAGGACCCCGAATCATCCGGTCATTACGGCCCCATCCAGCTCAGGATCACGATGAAGCCGGAAGCCAATGCTCTGAGATACAATCAACAGACCTTCTTCGATGCCTTCAACGAACTTTCGGTACGCCTCCCGGAGCTACGCCGACACTGCAGCCTCGTCTCTCCGAAGTCCCCTGCCTCGTGGCAGCCGGGGGAGTGGGCCCCGTCAGGTGTACTCTATGGCGCGGTCCCGATCTTCCCCATGATCCTGGAAGACAGCGGCATCGATGTCTTCGACTATTATGGGGAAGCGAAGTGGTTTCAGCTCACTTCGCCCAGAGGCGTCTCCAGTATTACGGTTAAGTAGCTAATCTCACAGATCAATTTTAATATAATACCAATTTAGACCACTATTGCCTTTTCTCACCCTTTCCTTTAAATAGGCTCCAGTGAAAGAGGCTTTCATGCGACGTTCATTCAGCATCTTCATCATTGTAGCGTTGGCCGCACTGGGATGCCCCCTGGCTCTGGCCGCGACTCCGTCAAAAGCGGAGTGCGACTCAGTCCTCACCGACGCCCGCGAACAACTCATGAAGGACCGGATGAGCGACGGCCTCTGGCTCTACCCCGCTCATCTTGGACTTCAGTACACCTCGCAGTACCGCGTCATGCTCGGTTACTACGGAACTCGGGGCGGAAAAACGCGCCTCCCCAAGACCCAGCTCCAGGACTCCCGCCTGCGTGAGCTCCTGCTCGCCTCGCAGCTTCCTGACGGATCATGGCAAGCGGTCCGCGACGCCAACGTGTCACACGGGGATCTGGACACGACCGTATTCAATTACTGGGCTCTCAAAGCGATGAAAGAGAACCCGGATTCCGATCCCATGGTTCGGGCAAGGGCCTTCATCCGCGCGGGCGGCGGCCTCGAAAAGACGACCGTATTCACGCGCGTGTTCTTGGCACTCTTCAATAACTCCCAGTGGAAGGATATTCCGTGGATTCCGCTCGCCCCGATCGCTACCGGGATGGTCGGCAAGCTCCAACCCTTCGGACAGTGGATCGCCCCTCACATCACTCCCATCGCGTACCTTCGTCATTACCAGGTGAATAAAGTGCTTCCGCCGGAGTATCGGCTCGACGAACTGTGGCTTGGGAAAACCCCGCCAAAAAGACAAAAGACCTCTCCCCTGGCCCACCTCGATCCGTCTGCCGGCATGGTCGTCAAACGTATCCTGAGGGAACAAGAATCCAACGGCACCTGGGAAGCCTACACTCTCGCGACAGTTCTCAATATGGCGGTACTGGAACATGCGGCCTCGCTCAATCCTTCGATAAAGGAACGCGCCGCCCGCGCGACTGAACGAGCCATGGAAGCTTGTGAGAATTTCTATTTCAACATGGGAGATTTCTCCTACCACGGCGTCGTAGACGACGGACGCTTCTGGGACACTCCCCTCGCCGCTATCGCTGCCGCGGACGCAGGACAGGACCTCAAATCCTTGGAATTTACCGGCGCGACGCTCTCGCTCTTTCAAAACGAGAACGGCGGTTTCGGGTATGGCTTCGGTTTCGAGGACTATCCCGATACCGATGACACGGCCGAGATCATGATTCTCCTCTCCAAGTTCGGGAGCTCTTACGAGCACACGCTCCGGAAGGCGGAAAAGTGGCTTCTTCGCATGCAGAATTCCGACGGCGGCTGGGGCGCCTTCGCCAAGAATAATCGCGAAATTCCGGCCCTTCAGTATCTGTTGAGAGACTTCCTCGGATCAACGGACCTCTTCGATGAAAGCACTCCGGACGTGACCGGACACATTCTCGAGGCACTCTCGCTGCGCGGTCACACAGTGAAGAACAGCAAGGTCGTCCGCAGAGCCGTGCGCTACCTCCTGAAGAATCAGGATCGGGAACTACACGCATGGCCTGGGCGCTGGGGCATTCACTACATCTACGGCACTTCGGCCGTCGTCGTGGGCATGCTGCGCGCGGGCGTTTCCATCGACCGTCCGGAGCTTCAAAAAGCCCTCCAGTGGCTCCTCTCCGTTCAGAACGCGGATGGCGGCTGGGGAGAATCCACGCTCGCCTACAAGCGGCGCGAATGGGCTGGAAGAGGCATCAGCACACCGACCCAGACTGCGTGGGCCCTGCTCGCGCTCATTGAAGCGGGCCTGAAAGACCCACAGCTACTCCACCACCCCGCCGTCGAAAAAGGCATCGCCTATCTGGTGAGCACCTATCAGAAGAGTGGCGGCTGGAGCGATCCTTCCACCGTGGGAACGGGGCATCCGGGCGTGGTGTACATGAACTACCCGGTCTATCCCAAGACGTGGCCTCTCAAGGCCCTGGCCCGCTGGACAAAGGCTCGGTACCGGTAAACCGCTTATTTCACAGGAGCGGGAATCGACGCTTCCACCAACCGGCGAAGCGCACGCAATGCACGTTCTGCCTCGCCTTGGGCCATCGTCACCATGCCGCGCGGGTAGCGGACCATGCCGATCTGGCTGACTTCACCCGCCGGATTGGAGTTCGCCGAGAGCAGTTCGAAGAGCCGATAGAAGACCATGTTCTCAGGAGCGGTCTCCAGATCGACGTAATCGATGCTCGTATCGAACCCTGCCTTCACCAGCGACGCCTGAATCGCCTGCAGGGGTAACCGCGCCAAGTAGCGCTGCGGACCATCTCCCGTCAAGCCTGCGGGGCGCGAGGCATGCGCCGCCAGGACGAACTCATCCGTATCAGAAACAGTCAGAAGCAATACGAGTCGAGGACGCTTCTCCTGAATCCGCTTCGCAAGCTCCGCCTGGGTCTGCTCAGTGACCACTCCACCGGGCCCTGACATGACGAAGGTCCCGACCGAGACCTTTCCGCCCAGGGGCTGCTGTTCCAACGTCGCGACGAACGAGGCAAGCATTCGTCCACCGTCTTCATTCATGGAGACGAGAAGGACTTCGACAGGTTCGTGCTCGGGAACGATTTGACTGACGACCTTGGGTTGATTGAGTGACAACCAGCGAACGGCATGCGGGAATACGCCATAGGATAGGAGTATGGCCCCGCTGATCCAAACGGCCATGGCCGCCCACTCGCGAAGGTTGCGCCGGGTCGTTTCATCAGGCTTCTTCAATAAACGCATCTAAAGACCGCTCCCCTGCTCTTCGGACCAAATCCGAGCCAGTTCTATCATATCCGTCTGGGTCGGACTAGCCACCCTCGGACCGAATCGTTCGCGTACCCGATTCCATCGGGTGTCGATCGAGGTCTCGGAACCGGCGCAGGGAGCAGGGAGCACGGAAGGACGAACGCCTAATGCCTTCAGTCGTTCCATCTCGGTCAGGGTTTCGGGGGTCACCGGAAGTTCGAGGACCGGTATCGCGGAGCGCGCGTAGGAGGCCGGGCACTCACAACCCATCGCCACGGTCCACTTCTGAAGAGTCTGATAGCATGGGGTCCGAACGTAGCCGAACGAGGGCTCGCCTACGATCAGGGCGTCAGCCGTCTGCTTGAAGATCTGCGCAGCAGCCTCGGGAGTCCCTCGCGTGGCGCGGTCCACCCAGATCACTACCGCGATTCGGGCCGATGCAAGAGCCGATGCGGCGTCTTCGACGCTCTTGAGCGCGGTGTAATCCAAGCCTGCTGCCGAGCGGAAATCCAGAACGACGGCGCGAATTCCAGGCCGAGTGGCGATGCTGCGAAGTAGGGCCTTGGCCTCTCCAAGTCCGCTCCCCTCCCACTTGCGCCACTCCATCCAAAAGACCCTATCGGCACTTCCGACACTCAACGGAAGGATGGAGTTCTTCAAAGTGGCCCACTCCCCTGTCGGAAGCTTGAGATCCAGCCGAGCACGACGCGTGGGACGCCGCGAATGAATCACCGAAAACGGATCGATCGCACGGATCACGCCGCGAAAGAAACTCATGAGGGTGAGCTGCGCCACGGAGTCCGCCTCTCGCCACCCTTGCTTTTCGAGGTGGGTGCGGAGGTGATGGTCGAGATTGACCTCCGCCGGAAGCGCGGAGAGACCCAAAGAATCCTCATGTGCTCGAATGAGATCCTGATCGGAAAGAAACGGGAGCGCGCGCCGCAGGTCTTCACGTAACGCCGGATACTGCGCGAGCAGGAGTTCGGAGGAAGCGGCTCTCGACGATTCCGCCTCCTTCGCTGCGGGAGCACCGGACTTGTACTTGGGAGGAACCTCATCCACCCGCGGGCGCTGGATCTCCGAACACGCCACCACGCCGAGCACGCAAAGCCCGAGCGTGAGTGAAGCGGGGATGAGGAACGACCGTGAACCGTTCATAGCCGAACGTTAAAGAGCAGGGATCGTGCCGCAGTGGTTGCCGAATTAAATAACTTTTTCCTTTTATAATCATCAGTTACAACGGAACCCTGAGCTTTAACCCCATGTTCCAAGGGTTTCCTGTCGACGGATTCGACAGCTGGCCATTATACTCGCGGCATGGCCCTCTTCGATCCGCAGAAATATTGGGACATCTTCGAAAAGTCCGGCGCCTCCGCGGCGATCACCGCCCTTCAAGAAGACATGCGAGAACTCGAGAACGAGACGTTCGAGGGGCGTGACGGCTATCGACCGGAGCTCTGGGAACTGTTGCGCCAGATGCGCGCCTTCTCGCTCGAACTCTGGAATCGCGCCAGCGAAACGAACCCGAGCGGCTGCTAACCCTCCAAGTCGCAGGCTTCCCTAGGCACGGCTCGTTGCCACGTTCACGCATGGGGTCTTTTTCACTCTCTCCACTGGGGCCGCACATCC
>CAYOWB010000088.1:10402-13556 GCA_964407515.1 uncultured Bacteriovoracaceae bacterium | reverse complement strand
GATCGCCACCGCGTCCGCCGCCGCGTCCGCCGCCACCACCGCCGCCGAAGCCACCGCGACCACCGCCGCCGCCTTCACGGGGCGCCATGGGGCGAGCTTCGTTCACGGTCAACGGACGGCCGTCGTAGTCGGCGCCGTTGAACTCGGCGATCGCCTTCTGAGCTTCTTCGTCCGTCGACATTTCGATGAAAGCAAAGCCTTTGCTTCGGCCGCTGTCACGGTCAGTGATGACCTTCGCGGATTCGACAGTGCCAACCTGCGAGAACGTGTCGATCAGGACTTGTTCGGTTGCAGAGTAAGGGAGATTGCCGATGTACAGTTTTTTACCCATTGAAAAGACCTCCTACAGGCCAGGGAGCCACTTAAGAGGCCTTGGGCACCACGCCCATCACTCTCTTCAGAAGCTGAGTCAGACTAACGGGCGTACCTTAGCACGGGCCCATGGCGATTGGTAGACTGATTTCTACAACATTTCGCAACGCGCCAACGTCACTGAGGTTACTCAGCCCAGTACGTCTGTTCCAAGCAATCTTCGCGCTCAGGCAGCCCGTTCACCAACCTGGGGGAGTTGCGACGAATCACCTCATAACTCACTCGATTCGCGTACTTACAAATCTGGTGAATTGAGGAATAGGTCAGAAACTCGCTCTTGTGCTTGGGCGAGGTCGGCGCCACGTGGCGGTGGTAGTCATTGGCTGACATGTCGTGCAGCAGCGACGCCAGTGCCGCGTCACCCGCACCATTGGTGCTCCGGATCACGCTCGGCCCACCGAGGTAAGGATTGATGTGAGAGTAGATCTTGATGGGATCCTTGCACCGATCCTTGATCATGGCACGACTGTATTCGTAGCGGTTGTACTCCGGGATCGACTTCGAGTGGATCTGGTCCTTCGTTTCACGGGCATGCTCCCGGTCGACGTGGGCGCCGATGTAAAGGCCATGATGGCCATGCGTGAGAAGCACGAGGTCCGCCAGATCGAGCGCGTCCTGTCCGGCGAGCAAGGGCGTCTGCTGCCCCGTCAGCGTGCAGACCTCCTGGAAATTTCCGGCAATCACGTTGACCGAAGACCGAATGAGTTCAATGAAAAAGTCGCGCTTGTCCCGAACCAGAGCTTCGGTTCCCAACGACAAGACCACCGGCACGCTGTGTTTTTTCGCACACTCGATCGCGCGCATGGTCGCGGCGAAGATCGGCGCCTTCTCGTTCCGCAGCAAGTAGGCGGTAAGGACCACGCTATTCGCGCCTGCAATCAGCTTCTCCGGTACCATCTCCGCCGGCAGCTCATTCATGATACCGCGGCTGATTCCGAAGCTGCGTTCACCATCCGGAGTGATGAAGCAGATCGCGCGTCCCATGGGGCCATTGATCGGATGAAGGTACTTGAAGTTCACGCGCGAGCTAGTGTTGCGCAGGTAATGAAAGGCATAATCCCCGACCGTGATGTTACTGCTGATAGATCCCAGCAGATAGGACAAGTCATCGGCAAGAACCGAGTAGTTGTGAAGCGTGTTGCCGATCGTGCCGCCGGCAAACTCACCCGTCACCAATCCGCCGAGCTTCAGCTGCTGATAAAGCCGGTCTACGACTTCGTCCTCCATCATCATGGATTGACCCTTCGTCACGCCGATCTTGGCGAGGAAGGCATCATCCACGCGCGCTTCAATATCCACGAGGAGCTGGTCGATACCGACGACATAGACCTCGCCGGGCTCTCCATGAAAATCCTGCAGAGTGACATGACCGCGTTCGGTCACCGGAAAGTAATGCTTGGTTTTCCGCTTGCCTGGAAACTTCATACGGACTCTCTCTTGGGATGAATGGTGCTGTCATACCGAAGATCCGTCTGCGCGGCAAGCAGTTCGACCCTCTTACCTCGGATCATTCGATTCAAGGGCTCTTCAACGTATTTGAAAAGAATCACTGAAAGAACATTCAGAAACACGAACAGAACCAGCGTACCGGAACCCGTGATCCGCGACAGGTAATCCTGAATCACCCCGTAATGGATCAGATAGAAGGTATACGAGCTCTGCCCCAGCAGAACCAGGGTCGGAGAAGCAAGCAGCCCTTTGATCCAAGTGCTCTCGGTCAGTAGCCCAGCATAGAAGGCCGCCACAGCAAGGGGTATCACCAGATTATTCAGTACGATTCCCCAGGGATGAAATAGTCCAATCGGAGCAAAGTGCCCCACCGCCGACACATCGGAAGCGGAAGGCTGGAGCGAGGCCATCCAGCAGATGCCTGCCATAAAACCCGCCAATCCTCCCCAGGTCAGAAGCCCGGCCGGAACCCGCCGGAGCAGTCTTCTCAACGAACCATTCAGGAACGCGACGGCAAGCCCCATTCCGATGAAGAACTCCACGACCCTCCCGAAGAATGTATAGAGGAGCATGAACCGTTCGTTCTGGAGGAATCCCCCGGGAAGCCGCAGATCGATCAATGAGTACCCCAGCAGAGGGAGCGCCAGCAGCGGAATCCAGATCAGCCTTCTCTTTGCGAAAAGAAACAGCAATGGGGCCGAAAAGTAAAAGCACTCCTCGACCGTGAGAGACCAGGCCTGAGCGATGCCAGTGAACTTGAAGTCGTTGAAGAAGCCCTTGAGCAAGGTGACATTGAGCCAGAAGTCCAGACTCCCGAGCTTTCCGAGCACGACAAAAGTGACCAGCGTGATCAAGAGGTACATGGGATAGATGCGAGCGACACGCGCACGAATGTAGGCGAACCACCAACCCTGGTTCATCCGCACGTCCTCGTAGTACCGGTAGGTGATCATAAACCCGCTCAGTACGAAGAACACGCTCACGCCGACGTGGAATTCCCGCAGGAGATCACTCAGGGCGGAGGTCCAAGTCCCCGCGGCGATGGTCGTGGCACCAAAGTGATGAAAGAACACCATCCATGCCGCAATGGCACGGACACCCGTAAGAGCCGGTAGGAAGGTTGCCCCGGAAGACGGTTTCGACATAGATCCGAAGAATGTCCTTCGGACCATCTTAACACGACGGACGTCCGTGACGGGCGTTTTTGAAAACCGGCAAAAAGTTCCTAGTCCCTGACGGGCAAGCCTAGGAAGCCATCCGCTCCACAACCCTTAGGTCGAGATGCGCCCTCACAGTCTTAACGAGCAGCTTCAAATTGAAGGGAAAGAGTGTA
>CAYOWB010000088.1:2857-10392 GCA_964407515.1 uncultured Bacteriovoracaceae bacterium | reverse complement strand
CGTGGCCCCCCGGGCGATCGCCTCGTCTAGAGACAGATCGAAGAATCCGCTTACAAGAAACACGAGGGGCTTTTCGGGCCCTAGCTTCTGAAGCTTCTCCAGAAGCGTCACCCCGCTTCCCTTCGGCATGCGGATGTCTGTAATGACGGCATCAGGCATCCCCGCCTCCTTAATCTTCTGGAAAGCATCCTCCCCTCCTGCCGCCACGGACACGCAGTAGCCATGACGTTCGAATTCCTCAGCAAGGATCTCCCTCAGGTCGGCCTCATCGTCCACCACTAGAATACGAAAGTTCTTCGTGTGATTCACGCAGCCTCCACTTGTCTGGATCGCCCGGCCTTCGGCAGCGTCACGAGGAATCGGGTGTTCGGAGATGCCTCGTCCACACGCAGCTCCCCTCCATGACTCTCCACGATCCCCCTGGAAACACTCAGTCCCAGCCCCACGCCTCTGACTTTCGGCTTGGTTGAGAAGAACGGGATCATAATCTTCCCCAAGTGCTCCTTCGGAATGCCATGACCGCTGTCCACGACCGCCACTCCGATCGAGTCCGGGAAGTTCATCACCTCGATCCGAATCCACTTCTCCGGGAGGTCCCGGACCGCGTCGAACGCGTTATTCAGTAGATTCAGCAGCACTTCGGAGATCTGCCGAGGCCTGCAACGCAGGAGCAAATCAGGAATCTCTTCCACGACGATCTCCACCCCGCCGCCACGCAGCCGCTCCTGGCACAAAGCCAAGGTATCCAGGATGATCTGGCGGATCCCGGCCAACGACTGCGGCTCGATGGTGTCGCCTTCAGCGAAGGTCCTCATGGCCGAAATAATCTTGGCGATCCTCACTACGGTCGCCTCGATTCTTTCGATACTGGTCGTGACGACGGTGGACGGCAGCACCGAGGTCGATTCCGCGCGGGCGCGCAACTGACTGGCACGCCCAGCGATGATGGCCAACGGGTTATTGATCTCATGAGCCATGCCCCCCGCCATCTGCCCCAGCGCCACCATCTTCGCCTGGGATGCAAGCTTGGCGCGCTGTGCGTCGATCAGGCGATCAGCGAGCTTGCGCTCGGTGATGTCGCGAAAAACCCAAAGATGACCGGCATACTGCTCACCGGCATACAACGGCAAGTAATCCCGCTCCACCATGCGCCCATCCGCAAGCTCGATTTCCTCACCCAGAACAGGATGACGATCACGAAGCAACATCCGCAGCCGGGACAGAAACTCTTCCGGGTGCGCGAACTGTCTCTTCGCCGCGCCCTCGGCCTTCGACATGTCCGCGCCAATCAAAGCATTCGGATCACCCGGTATCCCGAACATGGAGCAGAACGCAGAATTCGTGAAGATCACCTGACGGTGCTCGCTCTCAGCCATGACTCCGCTGGTCATGCCCTCCAGGAGGACCGACATGCGCGACGACGACAGGAGCGCTTCTTCGGTCATCCGCCGGGTCTCCAGCTCCCGAACCACCAGGCGCGCGATCGCACGCAGCGCATCCTTCTGCTCCATGGACAGTCGACGTGGAATCCGGTCGATTGCGCACAGCACCCCGATCGCCTGCCCGTTCACGACCAACGGGGCGCCTGCATAGAACCGGATCTTTGGATCCATTAGAACTAAGGGGTTATCGAAGAATCGGGGATCCGCTGTCGCGTCCTCAACGACAAACACGTCGTTCTCCAAAATCGCGTGGGAACAGAACGAAACGTCACGAGAGGTCTCACAGAGACTAATCCCCTGCTTGGACTTGAACCACTGCCGCTTGTAATCCAAGAATGAAATCAGACTGATCGGAGTATTCAGGATGGTTCTCGCCAGCAGCGTCAGTTCGTCATACTGAAACTCGGGCTCAGTATCGAGAATGTGATACCTACGCAGTTCCTCGAGACGGAGCTCTTCATCTGCCGGAATCGGCGCGACCTTCATACGAGTCGTTCTCCTCCAGCAGATCCTCGATCAACTCCGCGAGCTGCTGCTTGTAACAGAATCTATGCCGGCGCAGAGGACAGTTCATCGAGTCGGTCTCGAGGTTCTCGCATCCGAGAGCCGCCAGCAGCCTTAAGTGCGCCTGTTTCCGGTCACGATCATACGCGGCCACGGCGGAGCCCTGCCCGGACACCAAACCGCTCCGCAACCGATGGATGGTCGAGATGTACTCCTCAAACAGCGGTTTAGCCTCTTGCGACAGCTCCAGATAACCGAATTTCACGGATCCATCCTCCACACGATGTGTCCTGATGACCTATCGGCCCAGAGTGTGTGGGGAATGTTGGGCTAAATCAGAATAAGGATAAAAGTCCTATTTTTTCGGTATTGAGCCCTCTTCCAGCTCTTTCTTCGCTCTTCTGGCACCTTCGGCTGCCAGCCGGTCCGCGGCCTCATTCCCCGGATTTCCGTTGTGCCCGCGAATCCAGGTCCACTCGACCTTCAAAGCTTTCTGACTGAGCATCGAATCGATCCGCCGAATCAGCGGCGCGACGCTCTCCTCGCAGTTCTTCCAGCCGTTTCGCCTCCAGATCGGGAGCTGCCTTTCGCAGCAATCCAATGCCGCCTTGGAGTCCGAATACACCGTCGCCGAAGCGCCTTCCGGAAGGCAGTCCAAAGCCTCCGCAACCGCGGTCAATTCCATCGCCAGCGTCGTGGTCTCCAACGCCCATCCCGACTTTTCGATTACGTCGCCATCCGGCCGCTTGACGAACAGGCCCCATCCTCCTGGCGTACCTTCGCTCTTTTTGCAGGACCCATCCGTGTAACAGAGAAAACGAGGCTTCATGTCTCAGTTATAACACGGGCGCCGGGGACATCGCCGGCGCGACTGGAATCACGCGACATGAACCGCCAGACCCCAAGAATAAACACGAGCAAGACGCCGGCCAGCTGCCAGGAATTGTAGGGCTCCGGCACCCGGACACGGCTCACCCAGAATCCCGCGACTTGAAAAATCCCGGCCGGGACATACATCAGCGCCAAAGCGAGGATCGCCAACACCCTCCGGACCCCGCTCACGCGCGCTTCCCAAAGAAGCCAGCCCCACACGGGACACAAGAATATGGGCCAATGCTCCCACGCGATAGGACTGAAGATCAGAAGCCAGCTGACTAGCAAAGCCGCGCCAGCCAGGACCTTCTCCGGCCTTCGCCATTGCTCCGCACGCGTACGGACGAAGAGATAGAGAATTCCACCGAGAGTCCCGAGACGGGCGAGAGTCAGCCATGCCGCAAGAGACGGCGCGAACGGGCGGCCAAAGACGCGCGCCAGCATTCCAGGCAGCGACTGATTCCCTTGGAAGCGCGAGGGACGCCCTAACGTCGGCATGATGACCTCATAGTACTCGATAAACGGCGCCGGCCCGGCGACCGCATACGTCAGGATTGTCGCAAAAAGCCCCAGACCGACAAGCCACGCCAGCATCTTCCAACGACGTGTCGCCACGAGCAGGGGCGTCAGAATCAGCGTCGCATACTTCAGAATCGCTCCGAAGAGGACGGCGACCGCTCCGTTCCAGTTCTTGCCTCTTGCCACGGTGGCAAGCAACGCGAGTCCGAGCAATAACGCGATCGGAGGCGACACATTCGAGATGCGAATCGCGCGCGCCGTGAGAGGCGAAAGCACGATCATCAACGCAAGCACTCCCTCCATGTACGACGGCTTTCCGACAAGGCTTCTGTGAAGACGCCCAGCGACATACGCCACCCCCCAGGCACATCCGATGAGAAGAAACGTCCACAGCCAAAAGGCCTGCCGATAACTCAAAAGCGAGAGCGGCGCGAACATCAGCGCCGACTGCGGAGGCAGGATGAAATGCGTGTAATCCGGCACACCACGAATACGACACATCGCTCTCCAGCCTGGCTTGGCAAAGGAATGGATTCTCAACCCCGGATTGTCGCGGCTTCCCGGATACGGAATCGGATACAATGATTTCCAGTCGCCCTGACTGGCCAGCACTCCCCCCATGTAGAATTGCGCAAAATCCGGAATGGTCGGGCGCTTGAGGATCCCCAGCGGGATCGAGACGACCAGCCATAGGAGCGCAAGCACCAGGCAGATCCGGTTGAAGCGTCGAACCTGGGGGAGTTCCATGTCTTCGCCCCACTCGCAAGGCGCGTACCCGATTCCGCCCGATTGAGCGGCTTCGTCAAAGGCACATCTTCTGCATCTTGGGCCCGGTGATGAAAACATCGAAGAAGACTGACGTCACCATGATCGGCGCCGGCCCTGCAGGGCTGACGGCTGCCTATTATCTCGCCAAAGCGGGAGTGCATGTCACCGTGCTCGAGGCCGACCCGGACTATGTCGGCGGAATCTCCCGGACGGTGAAGCAGGATGGATTCCACTTCGACATCGGCGGCCACCGTTTCTTCTCCAAGTCGGAGCGCGTGGAAGCGTTCTGGGAAGAGATTCTCCCCGATGACATGCTGGAACGCCCCCGTTCGTCGCAAATCTACTACCGGAACCAGTTCTATCAGTATCCGCTCAAAGCGTTTGAAGCGCTCTGGAAGCTCGGATTCCTGGAATCCCTTCTCTGCGTTCTCTCTTATCTGAAGGCACGCCTCTTCCCGAAAAAAAACCCGGTGTCGTTCGAGGGCTGGGTCACTAATCAGTGCGGCGAACGTCTGTTCCGGGTCTTCTTCAAGACCTACACCGAGAAGGTCTGGGGCATGAGCTGCAAGGAAATCTCGGCGGACTGGGCCGCGCAACGAATCAAAGGTCTTTCGTTGATGTCGGCAATCTGGAATGCGCTTTCGTTCAAGCGGGCGCAGGCCAACGAGTCCAAAGATAAAGTGATCAAGACCCTCATCAACACCTTCCGTTATCCCAGAAAAGGCCCCGGGATGATGTGGGAAGCGTGCGCCGAGAAAGTGGAGGCCATGGGAGGACGAGTCCTCAAGGGAATGAAGGTCACTTCGCTCACTTTCGACGAGAACTCCGCGTCGTGGACCGTCCGGGCGAAATCCACCACTGGAGACCAGGGACGAGAACTGACCGTTACGGCGGATCACGTGATCTCTTCCGCCCCCATGCGCGAACTGGCCTCGATGCTTCGCCCGTCCTTGCCACAGACGGCCATTCAGTCGGCACAGTCACTCAACTACCGTGACTTCCTCACAGTGGTCCTTGTTCTCAAAGGCGAGGAGATCTTCAAGGACAACTGGATCTACATCCATGATCCAGGAGTTCTCGTGGGCCGCATTCAGAACTTTAAATCGTGGTCACCCGAGATGGTGCCGGATCCGAGCTTCGGCTGCTATGGGCTCGAATACTTCTGCTTTGAGGGCGACGGCCTCTGGAGCCGGAGCGACGATGACTTGATCGCGCTGGCCCGTAACGAAATGCAGCGCATGGGACTCGGAGTCGAATCCGAGTTCGTCCGCGGCTATGTCGTCCGGCAGCCCAAAGCTTATCCTGTTTACGACGGCGACTACTCCCGGCACGTGGACGTACTGCGCGCGGCCCTGGAATCGCAGTTCCCGACCCTTCATCTGGTCGGAAGAAACGGCATGCACAAATACAACAACCAGGACCACGCCATCATGACCGCGATGCTGACCGCCGAGAACATCGTCGCCGGAACGCGGATGCACGACGTGTGGCAGGTCAACCAGGACGCCGAGTATCACGAGGCCGGTCGCGTTCCGTCCACGTCCTCAGGCGCATCCGGACTGCGAGCAGTCCCCACACGGGTCAGCACCGAGCAAGATGCGGCCTAAGTGGTTCTCCTGGACAGCGCTGGCGATCGGCCTCGGGCTGACATCACTCCAGATCGGTATCGCGGTCGCCGTCGCTCCCGGGTCATCCGTCAGTCAGTCCTATTCCCATCTCTGTAAATGGGATTGTGGCTGGTATCAGAACATCGCCGCGAACGGATACCGATCCGCCGTTCCGCCGGTACCGCAGAAGAGGGATTCATCGAACGTCGCCTTCTTCCCTGGATACCCCTACCTCGGAAGAGCCGTTCACCTCGCCACAGGTCTGAGTACGTCCACCAGCCTTTTGCTCATTGCTCAGCTCGGAGCTGTTCTTTTCTGGGCCGCGCTTTGGACGTTGCTCCGCCGATGGAGAATTCCTCCCGCCCTCTCGGTACTCGTCCTCGCGGCAACACTGGCGCATCCAGCGGCCTTCTATCTGGTCGCAGGCTACTCGGAATCCCTGTTCATTGCTTCACTTCTTCTCGTGATCCTGGCTAGCCCGAGAGCCATCCGACGGCCAGGCTGGCTGGCCGCATTTTGGGGTACTGTCATGTCAGCGACTCGAATCGTGGGTGTTCCTGCCGCTGCGTTTCCGACCGTGCACCGAGTATCAAGGGACCTAGCCTCCCGTCGCCTTCCCACTCTCAGGGGACTGAGCCCCGCACTGGTGACATCCCTTCTTGCTTCGCTGGGAGGGTTGGCCTTCTTCGTTTACTGCGGCCTGCGTTTCGGTCGCTATGACCTTCACATGGAGTCGCAGCGCATCGGCTGGGGACTCGTACCGGATTACGGCGCCCTCTTCAAATGGTCGACGTTTCGCTATGCCTTTCCTCTCGACCACATCGCGACTCTGGGATCGGGAATCGCCTTCGCCGGAATCGCCCGCCTCGAGCTGCTGGCATGGAAGAAGGGCCGGCCGCACGGATTCTCGCGGCGGCTGCCCGTTTACGCCACCGCTTTTCTCATCTACTTTGTGAGCCTGAGCGGACTGGAGTCGGTGAAGTTCCGCAGCATGATCCGTTACAGCCTGCCTTGGTTCATTCTGCTTCTTCTGTGCTTGTCGCACCTCTCACTGCGTGCGCCGTCCTTACCTAAGCCGATCGCACGGGTCCTGTTCGTGCTCGCCATTCTCGGCCTCGCCGCGCTCTTCTACTCAGTGGAACTCCCCCACCTCCGGGACTACCTCAAGGGCCGCTGGTTCGCTTGAGCCGTCAGTACTCATCGCCGGAAGCCAGCGGCTCCCGAACCTGGAATCCCTGCACCGGCTCCGCGGTTCGTCGCTTCTGCGCACGAGAGAAGACGAGCCACTTCCGCATCCCGAAGTTCCAGATCAGCACCAGGAACAGAGCGATGAACTTGGCGGCCATGACCGGGAGATGGGCATACTTCACCGATGACCATAGAATCAGCTCGGTCCAACCCAACCCGCCCACTCCGATGATCGCGAAGAGAAAGAACTCTTCCTTCCACTTGCCCGTGCTTTGAAACACCCAGGCAATACTGATCAGGTAGTTAGTGAGCAGCCCGGCGATGAATGCGATGGCGGCAGCCACCAGATGATTCATCCCGATGTAACTGTGCAGCACATAGAGAAAGCCGGTATCCACCACCGCGGCAAACCCGCCGACAAAGAGATAACGGAAAAACTGCACCGCAGTGTTCTGAGTCTTCTTGAATAAAAGATCCTTCATAGCCCTATGCCTCGTCTTGAATGGATAAGACGAGGGCAGCAAGGTCCACGCCACGCGCGGTGGCCGTTCGTGCTTAAAAAACCGTGGCGTCGAACAGATGACTGATTCAAAATATTTCTTGGAAAACCGACTATGAAACCTCATCGATCTCT
>CAYOWB010000088.1:0-2766 GCA_964407515.1 uncultured Bacteriovoracaceae bacterium | reverse complement strand
GGTCAGCCGCGAGTCCTCGTAGCGTACGCGACGCGTGCTGGCTCAACCGTCGGAGTGGCAGAAGCCATCGGAGAGGAACTATGTAAGAACGGGTTTCGGACGGACACCGTGCCGGTAGAAGATGTGAAGCGCCTTAACGCGTACCAGGCAGTCGTCCTCGGGAGCGGGATTAGGGTCGGAAAGTGGTATTCCGAAGCACGGGACTTCATCGACGACCACCTTCAGGAACTGACGCGGGTGCCGGTCGCGTACTTCGCAGTCTGTGCGAGCCTCATGGAAGACACTCCAGAGAAGCGCAAAGAAGCATCAGCGTATCTCCAGGAGCCCCGCGCCAAGCTTAAGCCCGTTGATGAGGGCCTCTTTGCGGGTGCCATCGACTACTCCAAGCTCTCTTTCTTCGCCCGCATGGCCGGCAAAATGGCCAAGATGCCTGAGGGCGACTACCGGAACTGGTCCGCCATCCGCCAGTGGGCCGCAGGACTGAAACAAAAGTTCCAACCAGCCCAGTAAGCCGGAAGTCCCAGGAAATTTTTTGGGGCCAAAACGACTTCACCCCTGAAAGAAACAAGATGAAACCTGACTCACTACCTGACTCTTCCACACGGATGCTCGAATAAAAATCGAGAGAAATCGCGCACCCGACTTTCACGAAAATCTTCCTTCAAGTTTGGCCAGATTTGGCTCGCCACGTGCACAACAGCGACCGATTTCTTAACCCGCCTGATATGGAGGAGTCTTACTCATGTTGAGTTCCGTTTTTCGACCTACGAGTCGATGGCAAAGAGTCGCCTATCTCATGGCGGCATCGGTCCTCGTCACCAGCGTGGCGAACGATGCGATGGCCGCCGGAAAGAATCGGCCGCGGCCCAATCCGCAGCCCTATCCCACCTTCTACCCAACCCCAGTCCCCACTTCGGATCCGATTCCCGCTCCCACCCATTCGGAACAGCAAATCGTCCGGATCACCTCGGTGAATGGGAACTACGACCCCGATCATTTGAGCAGCCTGACCGTTCGCCCCGGAGACGTGATCGCCATCTCGGCGGACCTCTTTAACTCTCTGGGCTACGGCACTGAGTTCGACCCCCAGAATCGGAACGTCGAGGAATTCCTCTGGTCAGCCAATGATGGCCGGACGTCCTGCGACGCCGATCAGGAAGAACAATGCCGCGACAACACGAACTTTGAAGTCACCGACTTCGGCGTGAACTACAATGTCCCGTTCGATGCCTCGAGCCAGATCACGATCACCGTATGGCATCGTGACGCTGGAGATAGCGACACACTGACCCTGAATATTCAGGGGTATACCCCTCCCTCCAACGTCATCACGGACCCGGTCGACTACGATAACGACCGCTTCGACTCCGACTACGCCTTGGCGGGCCAGGGCCGCTGGGTCTACATCGAAGGGACTCGCTACTGGGTTCCCTACAGCTATGACACGAGCTGGGCTCCGTACCGAAACGGCTACTGGAGCTGGACCGATGACTACGGCTGGACCTGGGTGTCTTACGACCCCTGGGGCTGGTACACCGACCACTACGGCTACTGGCGCCATCACACCGTCTACGGCTGGATGTGGTACGCGCACCCGCAACGCCGTTACCATCCGCATACGGTGACCTGGCATTACGGAGACGACTACATCGGCTGGTATCCCTACTACGACGGATACCGCGATGCTTATCGTCACGGCTACCAGCACGGTTTCGATGACGGCTTCTGGGAAGGCTACCGCCTAGGCAGCTACTTCGGAAGAACGGATCATCGTTACCACCATTCGTATACGGTCATTCACCGGCATCACTTCGGTCATCACAACGTCGTATCAGTCCACATCTCGCGTGAAGTTCACGTTCATAGGTGGTGGTCGTCATCGTACACCCGCAGTTACTACGGCGGCTGGATCGGCGGCCGGGACATGCGCTCCTCGCGTGACTGGGTGGATCGTTACGTGACCCGTGAGTACGTCCGCACTCACACGGAAATGCGCCGCGTGGGTGATTTCGAACTGCGTCATCCCCGCCGGGTCCATGAGGTGCCGCGCGAGTACCGCGACATCGGTCATTCGCGTCGTGACTTCATCCGCCGTCCGGCACCTGTCGGATCGGTTGTCCGTCGTGGAGATCACGGCTCGGACCGTCCGGTCGTCATTCCGCCGACCCGTAATGGTCGCGGCGTCTCGGATGCTCCTCGTTACCGCGATCCTGGAACGGGTGAGTACCGCCGCACTCCGCCGCGCACGCGTCGCCCGGCGGAACCGAACCCGGACAATCCGGTGGTTCGTCCGCGGCCCGGCAACGGTCACGGCGACAGACCGCCGGTCTATCGCCCTCGTGAACCGAGGCCTGAGCCGACGTATCGTCCGCGCCCGGAACCGCGTCCTCGCCCGGAACCTACGGTCAGACCTGATCCGCGTCCACGGCCTCGTCCGGAACCTACGGTCAGACCTGATCCGCGTCCGCGGCCTCGTCCGGAACCCACGGTCAGACCTGACCCGCGTCCGCGGCCTCGTCCGGAACCTACGGTCAGACCTGACCCGCGTCCGCGGCCTCGTCCGGAACCTACGGTCAGACCTGATCCTCGGCCCCGTCCGGAACCTACGGTCAGACCTGATCCGCGTCCGCGTCCGCGCCCGGAACCCACGGTCCGTCCTGAGCCGCGTCCGCGGCCTCGTCCGGAACCCACGGTCCGTCCTGAGCCGCGTCCGCGGCCTCGTCCGGAACCTACGGTCAGACCTGATCCGCGTCCGCGCCCTCGTCC
>CAYOWB010000087.1:8304-13628 GCA_964407515.1 uncultured Bacteriovoracaceae bacterium | reverse complement strand
TGAAGTGGCGCCCGAACTTGAATGTGATCGCGGTTCTTCAGGAGCTTCAGGTGACGCCCAATACGGCGGACGGGAAGCTGACGACCGCACCTTGCTGGGAAGCCGCGTGTCTGGAAGAGGTGTGCGGGACCTGCACGATGGTGATCAACGGAATCCCGCGCCAGGCGTGCGCGACTCTCGTCGATACGCTGGAGCAGCCGATCCGGTTGGAGCCGCTTTCGAAGTTTCCGCTGGTTCGCGATTTGATCGTGGATCGTTCGCGGATGTTCGATCACCTCAAGCGTATCAAGGGCTGGATCGAGATCGACGGGGTGCGCCTGCCCGCGGGCTCGCGCGCCATCGTCTGCGACGGTACGCATGATCTCGGGCCGGGGCCGCGCTACTCGCAGGAAGTGGCGGACATGCGGTACAAGTTGTCCGAATGCATGACGTGCGGTTGTTGCCTCGAGGCGTGTCCGCAGTACGGGCCGCAGGCGAAGTTCATCGGGCCGCAGGCGGTGAGTCAGGTGCGTTACTTCAACACGCATCCGACGGGCGCGATGAATGCGGGGGAACGCCTTGAAGCGGTGATGGGCGAGGGGGGTGTGGAGGATTGCGGGGACGCGCAGAACTGCGTGCGCGTATGTCCGAAGCAGATCCCGCTCACGGAGTCGATCGCGAAGGTGAGTCGCGCGACGTTGGGGCAGGCGTTGAAGAAGTTGTTCTAAAATCAAAGGTATCGCTCACCTTTCTGTGGCGCGGCGCGTTACAAAAAGGTGAGCGATACCTTTGAATACCTTTGATCTTTGAAGGGGCAGGCGATGAGTGTGCAGCAGCAGGGTGTGGAGTGGATTCATGAGTTTCCTTCGGCGGTCACGGTGGTGGATCGCGACGCGAAGATCATCGCGATGAACGCGAAGGCGTGCGCGACGTTCGCGAAGCGGGGCGGAGCTGCGCTGATCGGGAAGTCGCTCTACGACTGTCACTCTCCGAACTCGCGCGAGATGATCGCGCGGCAGCTCGCCGAGGGAAAGCCCCATAGCTACACGATCGAGAAAAACGGAGTGAAGAAGCTCGTGCACCAGTCGCCGTGGTATCGCGACGGCGAGCTCGCCGGCCTCGTTGAGATCTCGATCGAGATCCCGGCTGAGATGCCGCACTTCGTGCGGAGCTAGCAGCGAGGATAGTGAGCGGATGGGGTCAGCTGTTTAACGCTTTGAACCAGAGCTCGAGCTGGGCTTTGGAGGTTTTGGAACTACTTTCGAGAAACTTCGTTCTGGCTGCTTTGATACGCAGAGGAGAGGGTTTGGATCCCCCTTGCAGGTGTCAAAACAGGGGGTTGCATACTTAGGTGCGTAGAGATTCCGTGACATGCACTTGTCATAGACCTGGTTGAGGAGTTGCGCGCAGCCCACGGCGTCGCTCATTTTAGAGTGCTTGCTGCTGCAGGTGTCGTTGCAGTATTTGTAGGCATCTGGAGAGCGGGAGTTGAGCGGCCAGCAGGCTTGGCCCAACCGGCCTGCCTCATTGGGGTTCGAGACGGTAACTGCAGAAGCGGTTGAGGCTCCCAGTAGTAATCCTACCGAAATCAAGCAAAGCACCATCTTGGAACTCATGTGGGATCTCCTTTTAGTTCTCATTGTCGGGTGCTCCTGATGGGAAGCCAAGGAGAAAGGCGGAGGGCTTGCGGCTGATCCCTTTTGGGGAAGACTGGGGAAGGCAGCTAGGCAGTGCAAAGTTGTACCGCCGAGTTTGTTCCGTCCCGGTACAAAAAGCGGGCTAGAGCCAGGCATGTACCGAGAGGATTGTTCCGTCCCGGTACAAAATCGGGGTTACAGCTTCTCGTGGGCGGCAATCCAGGATGACGCGCTGCGCATCTACTAATGAGTGAGGGGCCCTGGAAAAAACCTGAGAAAAAGGCTCGAAAAAAGTTCTTGACCAGTCGTCCGGTTTTCTTGCTTGCGTTTGTAAGTGTTGAATCAATCGTGCGAAAATGGAAAATCAATACCTGAGTAAAAAAGTCTAAAGTAAAGTTATACCTGATCGATAAGGTAGGTGTAAGCAGCGCGATGCTGGGCCAGATGGGCTGACTCAGTGACGGCTGCAAACACTGAACGTAATTCTTTGGAGAGAACTACCATGGGTCTGAGAGTTAATACCAATACGCAATCAATTGCCGCTCAACGTGCTTTGTCGATCAACAACGGTGCCCAGAAGGTATCGTTGGAGAAGTTGGCCTCCGGTCAACGCATCACGCACGCATCTGACGACGCCGCCGGTTTGGCGATCGCCGAGAAGATGCGCGCGGGAATCCGGTCGATCCGTCAGGACGTTCGTAACGCCAACGACGGTATTTCGATGATTCAGACTGCCGAAGGCGCGATGAGCGAAGTGGGCAACATCCTGGTCCGCTTCCGCGAACTGTCGATTCAGGCCGCTTCCGACACGGTGGGTGATACGGAACGCTCCTTTATCGATAAAGAAGTTCAGCAGCTCCGCCAGGAAGTGGATCGTATCGCGGCCGCGACCGAGTACAACGGCAAGAAGCTCCTGAATGGTCAGGGCGGCGAAATGGAAATCCAAGTCGGCCTGAACAATATTCCGGAACAGGACCGGTTCGTTTACAGCGCTGAGAACACGAACGTCTCCACCGCCGCGCTGGGTGTCGAAGGGATTAACGTCCTGAACAAGGAATCCGCCCAGGGCAACCTGGAAAAGATCGACGAAGCGATCAAGATCCTCAGCGGAAACCGCGCTGAACTCGGCGCCTTGCAGAACCGGTTGCAATCCAGCGTCGCGAACATGCAGATCTACGACGAGAACCTGTCCGGCGCCCGCAGCCGCATCATCGACCTCGACATGGCTGCCGAGGCTTCGGAGATGACGAAGAATAACATCCTCACCCAGGCCAGCACCTCCGTGTTGACCCAGGCGAACCAGAACAACATGCTGGCTCTGAAACTTCTCGGTTAATCACAGGACCTCCAGGTCTCTCCAAAGGGAGTAGGGACCGGTGGATGCTGAAAAGCTGAAGCCGGTCCCGGCTCCAAAACACGAGGGACCCCGGCGGTAAAAATCAGAGCCTGCGTGCGGCGGTGGGAGTATTCTCGCCGCCGCTGGCCGTTTAAGTCATCGAGTTCCGGCGACGGACGCGGTCGTCGTTTACTTCAACAGGTCGCCGTAGCTTTTCTCAAGGGTGGCCTTCAGCTGCGGATTCTTGGCTAGAAGTTCCTTGGCCTGCGCGATGACGGCTTCCGCCGATGCCTTGTCGCCCCCTTCGATCAGGGCGCGTGCGACGAGCAGTTTGATGGCCGGATTATCGGTTTTCACTCCCGCCAGTCGGTGAGCGATTTGCCGCGCTTCGGGCCATTTACGTGATTCAACCAAGAACTGCAGAGCTTCGAGGTTGAGGTTGCCGTTCTCCGGGGCGAGCGTCGTCGCTTGAGTGAGCGCGAGTGTCGCTTGTTCGAAATTCTTGTTCCTCTTCATGATGAGGAACACCCGGTAATAGAGGTCCGCACTCTTTGAATGCCTTTTGAGGGCTTGTTCGAGAATGTTGAGTGCCTTCTGATCCTGATTCATCGACTCCGCGACAGCGGTAAGAGCGACGTAGGGTTCGGGCATCTCATGACCGGCATCCAGGCATGCCTGCGCGGCCCATTCAAGATCTTCCATTCGACGGGCGGCATAATAGCAATTCATAAGAATACGGCAGCCAGCCGGCGTGTGGGTGGCGAGGTTCTCGACGCTTCTCATGGTGCGAGCGGCAAGGGCACCGTATCCTGACAGGACCTGTTTTTCAGCCTTCTTGATGGCGAAGTGAAGGCGCGCCTTCTGAATGCCGACATAGCCTCCGGCCAGGACGGCCATGGTCCCAATGACGATGGAAATCTGGATTGCCAGGTGACGGTAATCGAGTGAGCTTTTCTGCGCCATGTTTCCGATTATGGGCGAAGTTCCGGCGCATGTCCACATGGGCAGGCGTCCTTACGCCGACAAAGCTCCTTACATGCGCGCCGGTAGCGGGATCCCGAGCAGCGCCATGCCTCGCGCGAGCACCCGGCGGGTGGCCTCGACGAGCATGAGGCGCGCGCGCGTGACCTCGGGTGATTCACCGAGTACGTGGCATTCGCGGTAGAATGCGCCGAACGCCTTGGTGACGTCGATGAGGTAGTGCGCGAGCTGGCTCGCCTTCGCGAATCGGAGGGTGCGTTCCAGGTGCAGCGGAAGCTGGCCCAGAGTCTTGACGAGCAGGATCTCTTCCTTCGCGCGGAGCTGGCCCAAAACCGACTCGTCGAAGGTGACCTGGAACTGATTCGGGCCGGCTCCGGCCGGCAGCGCGCCCTTTTCTTCCGCCTTGCGCAGGATGCTCAGGCAGCGCGTGTGCGCGTACTGAAGATACGGGCCGGTTTCGCCCTCGAAGTCCACGACGCGTTCGATATCGAACTCGACGTCGCGGGCCGGGTCGGTTCCCAAGTCATGGAAGACCACGGCGCCGATGGCGACGGCCTCGGTGATGGCGTCGAAGTCGGACGGGAGTTCGCTCTCTTGGGCCTTGGCGCGCTCACGCATGAGGGTCGCGACGCGTTCCTTGGCGAGCGCGATGACGTCTTCCAACGTGACGAAGTTGCCCTTGCGGGTGGACATCTTGGCGTCCTTGAAGCGGTACAGGCCGGTCGGCACGTGTTCGCACTTCGAGTACCAGTCGTAGCCCATCTTCTTGAGCACGGCGAATACTTGGAGGAAGTGCAGCTTCTGTTCGCCGCCGACGATGTAGGTCATGCGGTCGAACTTGAATTGATCGTGACGATAGATCGCGGCGGCGACGTCGCGCGTGGCGTAGATCGTGGCGCCGTCCTTCTTCTGCAGGATGCAGGGAGGGAGTTCCTTGTCCTCGTTGCCGGGGGTCGGGTCATTGACCGGGACGACCCAGGCGCCTTCGCTCTCGACGAGCAGGCCGCGCCCGCGGAGGTCGTCCAGGAGCGGCTGGAGCATGTCTTTGTAGTAGCTTTCGCCCCAGAACTTGTCGAAGTGGACGCTCAGACGCCCGTAGATGCGGTTGAACTCTTTCATGGAGATGTCCACGCAGCGTTTCCACAGCGCGATCATCTCGGGGTCGTTCTTCTCAAGCTTCAGGAAGGCCTCGCGCGCTTCGTCCTCAAGTGTGGGGTTCTCTTCGGCGGCGGCGTGGAACTTCACGTAGATATTCACGAGGTCCATGATGGACGGCTCGGCGGGCAGCTCGTTGCCGTACATGCGGATCGCGACGGCCAGCTTCCCGTATTGAGTGCCCCAGTCGCCGAGGTGATTGATGGAGACGACGTCGAAGCCGCGGTAACGGCCGA
>CAYOWB010000087.1:7086-8228 GCA_964407515.1 uncultured Bacteriovoracaceae bacterium | reverse complement strand
CCAGCTGCTACGGCTCTTGGCGGGCAGGGATCCGTAGTGGCTTTCGTTCTTGTCGGCCAGAATATCCGAGAGGAGCGCCTTGAGGGCTTCTTCGGCCGGGGCTTTGAAGTTGACGTAGGGGCCGGTGGCCGTGACTTCGAGGCCCTGAGGAATGGCGTTCTTGGCCTTTAAGTCCGCGACGATTTGCTGCGCGACCTGGGGCGGGCCCTTTCGGAACTGCTTGGCGAGCTTGAAGCAGGGGAAAGCGAAGTCGCCGAGCTCGGGATTCGGTGGGATCTCGAGATCCGTCTCGGTGATCGGGGATTCCAGAACAAGGTTCAGCGATTCTGCGGCGCGTTTAGCGAAGCGTTCCATAGGGTGCCTTTTTCGCACAACTGGGCGCGGGAGTCCACGGGGAGGTTCTGAATTGAGATTTGCACCTCCCTCAAAAACAGGGTTCAATGGATGACCGTGGGGATATCGTGTCTTCGCTTCGATCATCGCCGTTTCGGGCTGCTGATCGCGCTCGTGTTCAGCACGGGAGCAGGAGCGAGTCTCCGCGCTTGGGCTGGCATGCAGCCTGTGATCGAATCGATCGAAGGCGATAAAACGGTCGTGGTGAAGACTCCGCAGGGGAATCGCGTCGCCACTCGCGGAACGGAGATTAACTTCGGAGATCGCGTGAAGACGGGGCCGTTCGCTTCCGTTAAGATCCGCTATCCTGACGGCTCCAAGCTCCTGATCGGCCGTGCTTCCGAGATGGAAGTGCAGGAGTCCTCCAACGGAACGCAGTGGAATCAGCTGTACGCGGGCGAGATGCGCGGGATCATCAAAAAGCCGCGTCCCGAAGCCGGGGCCGGACAGGGGACCGGTGGCCCTGGCGCTACCGGCGCGGCGCCGAAGGGCAAGATCCCGCCTCGCTTCATTGTTCGTGGGCGTTCGGCGGTCATGGGCGTGCGCGGGACGGACTTCGTATTCAACGTCGATGAGTCGGCCGCCCGTTCGCAGGTCCACACGCTCGAGGGCAAGGTCGAAGTCGCGCCCGACGAAGAGGCGCTTCTCGAAGGCAAGGGCAAGCTCGTCGAGCAGAATCAGATGGTCACGGCCGATACCGAGAAACTCAGTGACCCGATGGCGTTCGATCGCGGACGCTTCGTGCAGTC
>CAYOWB010000087.1:5688-7064 GCA_964407515.1 uncultured Bacteriovoracaceae bacterium | reverse complement strand
CCCTCGCGCGCGACGACGAGGAAATTCCGGTTTATCGCGACGAGGACCGCGACCCGCAGCCACTGGAGAAGCGCGAAGAGAAAAAGGACGATGAACCCTTTCTGAGGTTGTTGCAGTTCCAACTCAACGGAATCTACCTTCGTCAGAAGAGTGGCGCGGACTGCATGTCCGCCGAACTGAGTTGGAACCCGACGCTTCGGCTTCCGCTCTGGATCGATCTGCGCGGACACCTGGGCGTATTCCCGCTCAAAGGGCGGACCGTGAAGGAAAACGACCGGTTCATCGGCTCGGAGTTCGCCGTGCTGGCGGGGCTCCGGCTTCTGGATCCGTTGCTGATGGAAGCGGGCCTCGGAGCTCAGGAGTGGCATGAGGGCCGAAGCCGGCTCGGTCCGATGGCCCTCGCCAACGTGGCGATCCGGTTGAGCCGGACTCATTGGCTGGAGCGGGTTTTCGCGGGCGTGGGAGTGTACGACAGTACGCGCGGAAATACGGGCATGATCAGGCTGGGAGTGGGGATCCGGCTATGAAGAAACAGACTCTCAAGGGAGTATTCAGTGACTCCTTCGGCAACTCCTTCCGGGCGCTGGTTCTGGCGGTGCTGGCCGCCGGGGCTGTCGGGTGCGGAAAAGGCCTTGATACTTACATGCAGTGGGGCTGGAAGGGCTGGAACCCTTATGTCTACGCATTGAGTCCCTCCACGCGAGAGGTGGCTGGCGTTGAACTCAATCCGATGGATGGCTCTTTGTCGCCGCTCTTTCGGATGACGGTGGGGACCGGGGGGGCCATGGGGGCGCGCGCCTCCATGGTCATGAGCTTCGAAGGGCGAACGCTCGTGATCGCCGATACAGCGAACAATCGCATCGTCTTCATGCAGATGGATCCCAGATCGGGGCGTCCGACCGGCGTCACCTACAGCAGTGAGGTCACGCCCACCGGCATGAGCCTGCAGGGACCGCTTGTGTTCCACCCTCAGTATCAGATCGTGTATGCCTCGGTCACGAATGGGACGGACGGCAAGATCCTGGCCGTCCGGTTTGATCCCGAAGCAGGGCAGAGTTTTCCGCCGACCCTGGGGAACGCTTTGACCGGGACGACGCCGTCCGGCTTGAGTATCGCCGTGCGCCCGGACGGTGGTTCGGTGCAGGCCGGGTGGACTTACAATCCGGGGCCTACACGAGCCGTGACCCGTACGGGGTTGGATGCGAACGGAGATTTCACCGGGAGCCCCTCCCAGTATGGCGCGCCCCTGGCCGATCCGGACTATCTTCGGTGGTATCCGTTCTCGATGAATCTTTTCTCGATGGCCTTGGGAGGGACTGTTTTGCGCCGCTGGTACGGTTGCTCCGGCGACAGCGTCACCTGCACGACGCAAGATT
>CAYOWB010000087.1:0-5657 GCA_964407515.1 uncultured Bacteriovoracaceae bacterium | reverse complement strand
TTCGCGCCCGAGGGGCGAAGGATGTACCTGGCTCGGAATGACGGACCGAGCGCGACTATTCTGATGGCGCCGATCGACGACTTCGGCGCGTTGTCGCTGGCTACGGTCGCCGTGACGTTGCCTCCCCCCGAGGATGCAAGCTTCCTGCAGTTCGGTGGGTATGGCCGAACGCTTTACGTCGGAAGCTGCTTGAACGGGCGGATTTTCGGCTTCGCCTATCAGTCGAACACCGGAGCGCTCACACCGGTTCCCGGCGGCTCGGTTACGTTCGGAGCGTCTTTCTGTCCGACCTCCATGGCGGCCACGGGGGGCTTTTTCAGCGGATTCTGAGTCGAATCAGAATCGCGTGGAAGAGGATCTTGAAGCCCGTGAGGGCCAGGCTGACGAACTCGCGCAGGCCGGCGCCATGACCGGAGATGCCCCCTTGGCGAGTGAAGTAAGAGACCGGGATCTGCGCGATGCGAAGGCCTCGCATCGCGCCCCTGAGCGGGATCTCCATTTCGTAAACGAAACGGCGGTCGCGGAATGGCGCGGCGGTGATGGCGGCGCGGGTCCAGGATTTCATTCCCGTCGTGACGTCCGTGATCGGTTGGCCCGCGAGCCAGGTGAGCACGCGGTTCACGATCCGGTTGCCGAGGTCGCGAATGAAGAGGGGCCGGTAACCTTGGCGATTCGAATCGGGAAGGAATCGGGAACCGATAACGATATCCGCGCCGGCTGGGCCGGGAAGTGACAGTGGCGCGAGCAACGCCGGAAGGTCCTCGGCGGCGAACTGAAGATCGGCGTCGAATTGTGCCATTCGCGTTCCGCGGGCTCTCGCGATCCCGGTCTGAATGGCGTGGCCCTTTCCTTCGTCCGGGTGGTGAGGAATGACGACGATTCTCGCGCCGGGATGGGCTCGGGCGAACTCCTCGGCGCGCGCGGCGGTGCGATCCGTTCCGCCGTGAATTACGAGGATTTCGGCACCTGGCAGTACTCTGATGAGTTTTTCGAGGCACGCGACGATGCAAGATTCCTCGTTGAAGGCGGAGATCAGGATCGAGACGTCCGAAAAGTCCTGAGTGAGGTGCCGCTTCACGGCATCCTCGGATGAGGGAACGCGGGTGAGGTTCGAGAGCCGGTCGATGTTGATGTCATAGGTCACGGTCGGAAGGTCGAGGGCGACGGGAGAACGCCGGCCTGTGAGCTCGTGAATGTCCTTCAGGCGAACGGTACCCCTTCCGCAAAGATTGATGTGTTCCCGGGAACGGTGGGTGAGTTCGAGAACGATGCGCGCGACATCGTCGGTCGTGAGGTACTGCAGGCGCGATTCCAGGCTCAGGAAGAGCGGGTGGCCCTGTTGCAGATCGAAGATCGGATTCTTCTTCAGGCCGGGACCGACGACGCCTCCGACGCGGAAGATGAGCCAGTCGGTCGCTGAGCGTTCGATCGCGAGTTCGGCCTGACGTTTGTGGGCGCCATAACGGTTCGCGCCGCGCGTGAGTTTCTCCGGGGAGTCTTCGCGCGTGGTGGTAGGCGAGGAACAGTCGCTGTAGACGTCGCAGCTCGAGAGATAGATGTACTTGCGAAAGCGAAAGAGACGGAGCCGTTCTTCGACGCTTGCCACTGAACGTCGGTGGTCCTCGGAGGGGTCGCGTTCGGCGAGGACTTTGGAGGAGTTTCCGTTCGCGTCGATGAGTATGTCGTACTCTCGCGCCGCTGCTTCGCGGTAATGGGCGTGAGTGATGATGGCGAAGTCCTGGTCGCGCTTGAGCCCCTGCTTCTCGAGCGCGCGGACGAACGCGGAGCCGATGAATCCTTCGCCTCCGACGATTCCGAACCGGATGGGGGCCGTCATAGCCGGATGCCGTCCGTTTTCGCGGCGTAGTGCTCGCGGAACCAGCGGATGGTGCGGCGAAGGCCGTCCTGGAGTCGGGTGGGGCACTGAAGCCCGAGCGAAGCGAGCTTCTCGGTCGAGAAGATCTTGATCGACTGGCCGTCGGGCTTCGAGGTGTCCCACAGGATCTGGCCCTGGAAGCCGATTTCGTGGGCGACGAGTTCGGCCAGCTCCCGGATGGAGGTGGAGTGACCGGTGCTGAGATTGACGGGGCCGTGTTCCGAGGGGTGGTCGATGAAGTGCGGAAAAAGTGCCGCGACGTCGCCCGCGTAAACGAAGTCGCGTGTCGGCGATCCGCTTCCCCAGAGTGTGACTTCCTTCGCGCCGGAGAGAGTCGCTTCGTGAAATCGGCGGATCAGCGCGGGAATCACGTGGGCGTCTTCGGTTCTGTAATTGTCGTACTCTCCGTACATGTTTCCCGGAATCAGCACGGTCGTCTCCATTCCGTACTGGCGACGGTAGGCGTCTGCCGCGGTGATCCCGGCCATTTTGGCCACGGAGTAAGGAGCGCTTTCCGGTTGCGGGTACCCCTTCCACATCGAGGACTCGGTGATGGGGCTTCGTGCGTCCGCCGGATAGGAGCAACCGCCCATGGGGTAGAGAAAGCGGCGAGCGCCGTGTCGGGCTGCCGCATCGAACGGAATGGCCATGAGGAGGATGTTTCGGTGAAAGAAGTCTGCAGGATGCCTGACGTTCGCGCCGATTCCGCCGGAGTATGCCGCCAGGTGGATGACAATCGAAGGACGATGATGGGCGAAGAGTCTGTCCGCGGCCTTTGGGTCCGTTAGATCCGCCTGGCGTGAGGACAGAGCGATGACTTGGTCTTCGCCAAAACGTTGACGGAGGATCGGGCAGAGATGCCGGCCTAGAAAACCCGTGGCGCCAGTGACGAGGATCGTGTGCGTTTGCGTCATGTCAGTCAAAAGGGGCGGATCGGAACGCCTGATAGGATAGTACGGGGATTTTGATGAGAAGTGCAAGTGAGCGTGGGTGAGTCTCTCTTTTCGGAGCCGTGCCCATGCCCGCCGGCGTGGGTCGCTGGCCTCATGGGAGGTGCGTGTTAGAATGGACTTCGTGTCGCAGCCTGATCGATGGATCTTCCGAATCGCGGCCATCCTGGCCTTCCTGACGGTGTTTGGCGGGATGTTTGTCCTAGCCGGGGATCGTTCCTATTGGGGACATCGGGCGGGGCGCCCGCATTTCGGCGTCGCCTATCAGACCTGGAATCGTCCGCTCGGAGTGTGGCAGACGCAGGCGGAGCTCGATCAAGACTTGGGCCGGATGGCGGCTCTCGGAGCGCGCACGCTTCGAGTGGAGCTGGTCTGGAACATGATCGAGCCCGAGATGGGGCGTTTCGATTTCGAGAATGCGGATCTTCTTTTTGAGACCGCGCGAAGACATGGGCTCACCCTGTATCCGATCATCGGGTTTCAGTGGCCGCCGGAGTGGATGAAGCCCGAGTATCGTCTGGGATTTCAGCCCGCGACGCCGGACGGGGAGGTGAGCGCTTCGCCCATTCTGAATTACGCGCATCCTTTCGCGCGCGAGCGTTTTGCCCGCGTGATCCACGAGATCGTCAGCCGGTATCGAGGGCATCCGGCGCTCGGCGCGTGGATTCTAGGCAATGAGTTCAACTTCATCGAGTACGTGTCGCAGAGGCAGCTCGGGTATGATGCGTTCACTTTGTCACAGCTGAATGCGCGACGACGCCAGGGCGGGAAGCGCCCGGTGAAGTTGACGGATTTGCGGATTTCGGACGCGGATGATCTGGAGCGCGAACCGGTACGCGATTTCTTCGAGTACCGCCGGCAGACGATCGCGGACTTCGTGGGACTGGCCTGTCGGACGGCGAAGCGTGCCGATCCGACGGCGCCGATCACGTACTCCGGGATGGCGGCGCTTTTTTCTCAATTCGACACCAAAACCGTTTCCGAGGATTGGGCTTTGATCGCGGAGGCGTGCCGGAAGGCGGGCGCGCCGCTCGACAGTTTCTCGGTCAACGCTTACCTGAATCTCAACTCGGGCGAGGCGTTCCACCTGGATATCGGTCGTGACCTCGCGCGTGAGCTGACGGGGCTCGAAACCTGGTTCTCGGAGTTCGGCATCACTTCGACGGAGCGTTACGTTCGGATCGATTCGGAGCGGCAGGGGCCGCTGCTTGTTTCCCAGTACCTTCAGACGATCATTGATGGAGTCCCGGGGGCGCATGTCTTCACCTGGCTCGACAAGGATCAGGTCGAGGATCGGGAGCGGGGCTTCGGGCTGCTGGATACGAGGCGTCGCCCGAAGTCCTCGCTGGTCGCGTTGACGGAGGTGCTGCTCCCGCTCGCTCGCTACGATATCCGCGCGCTTCAAGATGAGCGGGTGCGGCCCAAGGCTCGCATCGCCTTTTTGCTTTCGGATCCCGCCGGGGCGGTGACGCATCCAAACAGTTTCTTGAACGAGCTTTGGATCGTCGCAAGTCACTTCAAACGTTACGGTGCTGAGGTGGAGTACGTCCGGCCTCAGGATTTGTCGAATCCGGAGAGGATGCGCGGGATCGAGTTACTGGTATTGACTCGGCAGGAGGGGTTGGGACTCGGGCATTGGGAACGGATCAAAAAGGCGCTTGAGCGCGGTGACTATCATGTTCTCTCGGTGTCTGGAGTTTCGTCCGAAGGCGCTCGGCGGGTCTTCGGTGTCCGGATCGGTCAGTCCGTTCGCGATACGCGCGCGGAGATGCAACTTTCCATGCGGTTTCACGAAGGAAAGACTCCCGTGATTCTTCCGTTCCGAACTTCGTGGCGAGCCGAGGGTGTGGTGCCGGTGAAGGGCCTGGGGGTGGAGCCGGCGGTCGACGCGATTTTGGACGATGATACGCCCGCGTACTATGTTCGTCGCACGCCACAAGGGGGCTCTCGCCGGGCGGTCTTCGTTCCGGTTTCGCTGGGTCACATGAACGTGCCGCACATCGGGCGCTGGAAAGAAGTCGAAGCGTTTCTCCGGGCCCAGCCGAATCATCAGGCCGTACGCAATCCGCACCAGGGCGCGGCTCGTTTCCTGAAGGGGATTCTGGAACGGGAGTTCGGAATCACGCTCGACTCCCGGGACTCTGATCTCGCGGCTCGCGAGGAGCTGCTGACGTTGCGGAAAACGTACGCTTTGAAGAACGGAGGAACGGTCGTTTATCTTACGGTCATTCCGAATCTGCTCTTCTCGACGTGTGCCGGATGTCGCAAACACACGGCTCGATTCACGCTTCAAGGGCTCGCTCCGGGAGAGTCTTTCGTTTCGCTCGTGGGTGGGCGCTCTTTCACGGCCGGAGCGGATGGAGTCGCGGCGGTGGAATTGCGGAGCTGCGAGTCGGGTCTTTGGGTGAGTGCGGATGCCGAGCCGCGCTTCCGGTTGGCAGGCGAGTAGTTCGCGGGAAGCCCCCGTGTGGCTGCCTGGATGATGGCCTTTTGACGCTTTTCAAGTGTGTCTTGGGTGACTCACTCGAGTATCGCCGTCCGGAATTTGCCGTAAATATCACCGAAAATCGGGCGAGTGAATGTGGGCTCCCTATTTGGATAATAGGTGATAATATAGATCAAGTAATGGCATTGGTGTGTGTTTCGGATCTCAGGGTTTAGAAAAGCCCTGCAAAGTCCGAAGAGTGTTCTGAAGTGGTACGTCAGTGAAAGAGAGAAGAACGGTACCCGGCAGCTTGAGACTTCGCCTCAGAGGGAAGAGAGGGGCGTCATCTGTTCGCAGAAGCGAGCGGGTGTTGCGGGGTCGTGTTCTCTCGGTGATCTCATGTTTC
>CAYOWB010000086.1:10646-13695 GCA_964407515.1 uncultured Bacteriovoracaceae bacterium | reverse complement strand
AACTGATAGGTGGCCTCGAGCTCGCCGTCGCGTTTGGGTTCCGTCTTGAGGTGCTCGCCCATCGCGCTGAATTGACCCACCGGCGCGAACGCGAGCGGGCCGTCGGTCTTTTCCGCGCGCAGCACCACCCAGGTCTTCGGCGAGGGCGCGTTGGCCTTCGGGCAGGGCTTCCACGTCAAACGCACCGCAAGCCATCCGAATAAGAGCCACCCGGCGGCGATCCCCAGCTGAAGAGCGAACTCCACGTGCGTCCAACGCCCTAACGCGTACTGCGCAGGCCCGAAGACGTACAAATAGAAGGGAGTGGACTTCCAAATCCACTGCATAGAGGGCGGAAACAGATTCAGCGGGATCAACTCACCCGAAAGGATGCTCACGATGAGATTTTTCACCATGAGAAAGCTGTAAGCCTCCTCCCAATAGAAGGAAGCCGTCGCCAGGGCCGCCCCCAGCTGGTAGTGAATGATATTCCCCACCAAGGCCAGGAACATCGCCCCCAGCATCCGCAGAGGCGAAAGCCCCGTGAAGAACGCGGCGACCATTCCAATCGCCAAACACAGCGCGGCCAGAAAGAGCTTCGGGGCCACTCCCCGAATGTAGACGAACTCCACCACGCTCGCGGGCCTCAACAGATAATTGCTCAAACGCCCCGAACGAATCATCTCCGCCAGCTCGAAGTCATGGTCGCCACCCCGGATCTGACTGAAGAGCAAGCTCGCCAGGGTATAGTGAACGAGATCCAGGTACGACATGCCCGCAACCGAGGTCGCCCCGCCGATCTTGAAGAGCGCATACCAGAGAACCCACTGGATGGCCGCAGGCACGAACGCCGAGCCGAGAACCTCGAACACGAACTCCCAGCGATACGCGGTCGCATCCCGGAATCCATTCTGCAAGGCCGCGACCCGCCAGCCCCAGCGGAACCGTGGCATCAGACACTCTCCTCGTAGAGCCGTTGAATCACGCGCTCCAGACTTTGCTCTTCGATTCCCATGTCGATGACCTGATAACGAGTCATCAGCTGCTGAAGGACGGGGACGATTCGGTCTTGACCCACTGCAACATATAGAGTCCGACTATTTCCCTCGTCTTCCTCGCCGGCACTCTCCGCCGACACCGCACGCGCCGTCTCGCCGAGGAAATCGCGAACTTCGTCCGGTGACGGATTCTCAAGCAACCGAACCCTAAGACGCCGCTCCCCCTCCCGGGTCAACTCACCTGGAGGGCCGTCATAAACCAACTCGCCCGAACGCAGGATCAAGACCCGAGGGCAGAGCCGCTCGATGTCTTCCATGTTGTGACTCGTGAGTATAATGGTGGCCTTCTCCCGCTTGTTGAACTCGCGGAGAAACTCACGCAACCTGTGCGCGGCAAGCACATCGAGCCCGATCGTCGGCTCATCCAGAAAAACCACGCTCGGCCAATGAAGGATGGCGCCAATCAACTCCATCTTCATCCGCTCACCCAACGAAAGTCGCCGGATCTGTGTCCCCAGGTGTCGCTTCACATCAAGCAGGTCAGCGAGCAGCGTCAGGCGTTCCCGATACGTCTTCTCGGGAATCTCGTAGATCGCCCGCAACAGATCAAACGCATCCACGGCCGGGAGATCCCACCAGAGCTGAGCCTTCTGGCCCATCACCAACGAAATCCGCCGACGAAAATCGAGATGCCGCTGAAAAGGATCAAACCCCAAAACCGTGGCCCCACCCGACGTGGGCGGAATCAGGCCGGACAGGATCTTCAGCAGAGTCGTCTTGCCTGCGCCATTCGCACCAATCAGCCCGATGAACTCGCCCGAATGAATCTGAAAGCTAACCCGCTTCAATGCCTCATGGGTCACATACTCCGGCTTCAACAGAAGCTTGAGCAGACCCCGCACTCCCTCAGCCTTCTTCGCCGAACGAAAGGAGCGGGACACCTCACGAACATCAATGACTACGGCCATAGCTTGCGAGTGCCCTTCAGCGGCGGCGTCACCCCTGTCACGCCGTTGACGTAAGCGTTGTAACGCGAAATGACATCACGCCCTTCGCCGAGGTTCTCCGCCTTGAGCGCCGAATCCACAAACCCCTGCGCTACCGGGAACGCCGTGATGAGCTGAACCCGGTCACCCTCGCGGACCGAGTAAATCAGGAGATGGGTATTCGACTTACCCTCCAACTGATTCAAGAAGGGAACGAAGTCAGTCCGGAAGGCCACTTTTCCATCGAGGACCGTCTCCTCCAGGCGAAGGATCTTCAGATCCGCATAAGGCATCGAACGCAACTCCGAAGCCACGCCTATCTCGCCCTGGACGATCTGCTTCAGCTCGCGGCCCGCATCCCTGAAGGCGATCTTTCCGAAAAAGAAGGTCGCATTCGAAAACAACGTCCCTTCCCTCGGCGAAGGTCCGAGCGTTCCACGGGGCAAACCGAACCCGACCTCGATATCATCACGAACCCAACGGGCCCGCTTGTAACCAAACGAGGTCTTCAACGTGCTGAACAGATAACCGTAGATATGCTCCATCCCCGCATGAACGATCCGCTCGTTCCGGGGCGGAACCTGCATCTCCTTGGCAAGCGCATCCAGGATCGCGGGATCCACAATGATGCCCTTGGCGTATTCATCGTAGTTCAGACTCCGGCCCCAGAGCTTCTTCCAGTCCGGCCGACGAGCATCCCGATGAATCTGGTCCATCAAACCTGGCACCAACTCCTTCAACGGCTGCCGCAGAGACCCGCGCCGCTGAGCCCGCTCTTCCAGAGCCTTAGCCACGGCGGCCCACGGACAGTCTTCCGCAGTCTCACCGAGTGTCGTATCCGGACACGTCGGCAGCTCAATCGCCTCAGCGGCCACTGACAGCAGGCCCAAAATGAAAAGCAAAGTCACCGGGAACAACCATCGGAATCGTTTCTGCAAGTGCTCTCTCCTTTGCGACAGGGGCGTCAGCAGCTCCCCCATTCCTTAGCACGCGTGGAAAGCCGCAGCAAACGAAGCGAAGACTCATCTCACCCTTTGTGCTACGGTCGGGCGCGGTGGAAACCCACATCCTTCAGAAAGCAGCGGA
>CAYOWB010000086.1:1258-10627 GCA_964407515.1 uncultured Bacteriovoracaceae bacterium | reverse complement strand
GATTCCTTCATCCAGGACCTCTCGGGGCGGGAGCGCTTCGAATTGGCTCGGTACGCCGTAGCCCTAGCCCACAGCTTCCAGGAAAACGAGTTCTTCCATTTCAATAGGAGTTTGAAGCCGCAGTACCAGCCCCTGCTCGGAGCGCTAGACACGGCTCAGCTTCGCGATGCAGCCACGTATCTCATTACAGTCATCCGAGAGACACTGGCCTGGGCAGATCGCCGGACACTCTTTCGTCAAGACCCATTGTTCCAGTCCCCACTTCCATTCCTATCGCGGGGCATGAACCGGACGACTGCATGGACCACCCTGATGACCTCCAGGACTCAACGTGCAGACTGGAACTATCATCTCAATGTGCTTATCGATGCCCTTCTGACCCTGGATTACTCCTGCACCGAGGCAAATGCCCCCATGCTTTCCGGAAAGTACGCGAACACTCCACCGACCGCGATCCAAGTGATTCAGACACCGTACGTGGAATTCGACGCTCTCTTTAGAATGTTGCCACCGCTAGCGGGGAAAACTTGCATCGACCTCGGGGCCGCCTATGGCAGACTGGGTTTCTACCTCGCCTCTCTTCGATCGGAGATTCGCTTCATCGGATACGAACTCAACCCCAAACGGGTCGCGGAAGCAAACCGGGTCATTCAGTCGATGGAGATCCCTCGCGCGGAGATGCACACCCAAGACCTGTCGGAGCCCGACTTCGTTCCGTCCGAGGCGGACGTCTACTTCGCGTACGATCCGGTGAATGAATCCACACAGGCGAAACTACTGAGCGATCTGAGAAGAATCTCGGCACGCAAACCAATCACCTTGATTGTTCGGGGATTCAGGAAGGAACTTCACGAACAATATCGAAGTCAGCCTTGGCTCCGCCTGGAGCTCGATCTCCAGGGAAGTAACGAACACGGCAGCCCCGTCGGCGCCGTCTCAGTCCTGAAGACGACCGCATGACTGCAAGCTGAGTCACCCAAGGAGTCTCAGCGCTAGATTTGCCGTCTGGTTCGCCTGGCCCAGAATGGCGGTACTGGATTGCACCAGGATATTATTCTTCGTCGACTCCGCTGTTTCTGACGCGACATCGAGATCAGCGATCCGGCTCCTCGCGCCCGAGAGGTTTTCGTCGTAGACCTGCTGGTTAGAGACGACAGACTGGAGCCGATTCTGAAGTGCACCCAGAAACGCACGGCGTTCCGAAAGCGTGCGGATCGCCCCATCCAGCTTTTCCAGGTTCTCCTGCGCCGATTCCTTGCTTCGCACGTTCAAGCCTTCGATGCCGAGGGTCGCGGTGCGAACATCAGTATAGCTTTGATCGACGTCAAACGTGTCGGTTCCGGCCTCCGCGTTCAAGCCAATATGAACCTGCAGGGTGCCCCCTTGGCCGTTAAGCAGCTTGACTTTGCCATTGAACTCCACGACCTCGGAGATGCGATCCACTTCCTGAAGGAGCTGCTGAACTTCTTTATCGACGAACCCTCTCTCGACATCTCCCACCGTATCGGAGGCTGCCTGGACGGATAGTTCACGAAATCGAATCAGAATGTTGGCAATCTCGTTGATACCACCCTCAGTAGTCTGAATGATCGAAATTCCGTCATTGGCGTTGCGAATCGTTTGCCGCAAGGATCGGATGCCGGCACGCATCTTCTCCGAGATGGCGAGGCCCGCGGCGTCATCCGCAGCGCGATTGACTCGCGTTCCAGAAGCCAGCTTTTCGAGCGACTGACGTTGAGCAGCGCCGTTCACCGATAGTGCTCGTTGCGCTGCCAGAGACTGAACGTTTGTTCCAATCCTCATAACCGAGCTCCCTATCTTCGTTATCGGAGTCGCTTCAAAATTCTGTAGCATTTTTGTCAACTATTGTTTACGGAGACAGACATTTTCACATGAAATTCGTTGGTTAGACCATACAATCGTGTCCCGTAGCAGCCTCCATGGCTACAGATTTCTTCTCGCCATTGAGGGAGAACCTGTTACCTAACATCTATGATCCCGATTCATCCTGATGCCCGCGCGCTGATCTTCGATATCGATGGCACCCTTGCGGACACCATGCCCCTGCATCTCGAAGCCTGGCTCGAAACAGCACGCGAGTACGGGTTCCCGTTCGGCGAGAAAGTCTTCTACGAACTTGCCGGTGTTCCGCCTCGCCACATCATCGGGATCCTGAATGGCAGGCATGGGCTCTCCGTGAATCCAATCCAGGCGGCGCATGCGAAGGAAGAGGCGTATCTCCGCCGCATTGAGCGAGCCAAGCCGATCGCTCCCGTGGCTAGAGTCGTGCGCGAGCACTTTGGCAAATTGCCCATGGGCCTTGGCACGGGCAGCCCCGCTGAAATCGCAAAGCGCACCATTCATGCCATCGGACTGAGCAACTGTTTCGACGCACTCATATCAGCAGACGACGTCAAACGACCCAAGCCAGCCCCGGACACTTTTGTCGAATGCGCGAAACGCCTCGGTGTCGAACCGCGTTACTGCCAGGTTTTCGAAGACGCCGACCTCGGAATCCAAGCGGCGCGCGATGGCGGAATGCTCGTCCTCGACGTGCGGCCCTACCTCCTGTCTGCGCCGTCGCAGACGACCTGACGCCGCAGTTCTCCACCCTCTCTGATACGGACTTTGCACCTGTCCAGATGGCGGAGGACCACGAGTCCAGGCGTGCGACAAATCACAACACACCTGGCCGAACCAACATGCCGTCCAGCAACATACAACGGTATCAAGAGCTATTCCGCCTCGTGAATCACGGAATCGTGATCTATCGCCCAACCTGCGATGGTCAAGACTTCGTCTTCGAGGACCTCAATCCCGCCAGCGAGCGGATCGAGCACGTCCACCGCTCGGACCTCATTGGAAAGACGGTATCCGAGCTCTTTCCAGGCATCCACGAGATGGGACTCTTCGATGTCTTTCGTCGTGTCTGCAAAACTGGCAAACCGGAAGTCCAGACGGCAGCAATGTACCGCGATGAACGAATCAGCGGATGGAGAGAGAATCACGTATTCAGGCTTTCCACTGGAGAACTCGTTTCCGTTTACACCGACATTACAGAAAGAAAAACTGCCGAAGAAGCACTTCGACAGAGGGAAGTCGAACTGGAGAGATCACAAGAAGTCAGCCATGTCGGAAGCTGGGGCTGGGACATTGACTGCGACAAAGTACACTGGTCAGAAGAGATGTATCGGATTTACGGCGTGGACAGGAAAACCTTCCCCCACCGCCTTGCGGCCGTATCCGACCTCATCCACCCCGACGACCTCTGGAAAAACCAGCGAGCAATAGTCGATGCCTATCTCGGAAAGGCCTTCCATCCTTTCGAATACCGGATTCAGCGTCACGACGGTTCACAGCGAATCGTCCAAGTGCAAGCGCTGCAACTGGAACGTGGCCAAGACGGCAGGCCGAAGTTCATGTTCGGAGTGGCGCAAGACGTAACCACACAGAAGAGAGCCGAAGGAAGCCTTCAAGAGACCCTTGAAAAAGAAAGGACCGCGCGCATCCAACTGGAGCGGGCAGTCCGCCTTCGCGAAGAGTTGCTTGCCGTCGTATCACACGATCTCAAAAACCCGCTTGCATCCATCCGCCTCAACTCGGAGCTTTCGCTGAAGACGCTCCCGAAAGACAGCACCTTTTCGCCACTGCGTAAGTCACTGGAGGCGATCCGTTGCGCCACTGACATGATGACCCGGATTATCTCGGATCTTCTCGACATCGCGAAGATCGAAACGGGACAGCTTTCAGTGGAAGCGAAGCCCGAGAACGCGGGTGCCCTCATCCGCGACGCGATCGACGCCCTCAGGCCCATTGCCTTTCAAAAGAACATTCAGCTCCTGACAGACATCCCGACCGACCCTCTATCAGTCCGGGCGGACAGAGAACGGATCATCCAGGTCTTTTCAAACCTGATCGGAAACGCAGTGAAGTTCACGCAGACAAACGGGCAGGTCACCGTCGGCGCGGCGAAACACAATTCCGACGTCTGGTTCTGGGTCGAAGACAACGGCCCGGGAATTCCAGCCGAGCTGCTTTCCAAGATCTTCGATCGATTCTGGCAGGGCCGAAGTCATCGCCAAGGCTCAGGGTTAGGCCTTTCCATCGCGAAAGGGATTGTCGAAACGCACGGAGGAAAGATCTGGGTGCAAAGCAAGCCCGGAGAGGGAAGCGTCTTCTGTTTCACTTTGCCAAGAGTGATCCAGGAACCGAGACGGGCAGCATAGAGCGAAAGAAGGCCAAGGGGCACCGACATGACGGACAAACATGAGAACTGGTCCTCCTTCGAGCTCCGGAAATTCGTCACTCCGGAAATCATCTTCGGCCATGGAGCACGTCACATCGTGAACCAGTACATCCGCAATCTCGGCGTTGGTAAGGTACTCCTGGTCACTGATCCCGGTGTTTACGATGCAGGCTGGTCGAAAGAGACGGAGCAGAACCTCCGAGGAGACGGTGTAGCGTGTGTCGTTTTCGCCGATGTGGAGTCGAATCCTGAAGACAGAAGCGTCATGAACGGCGCACGCCACTACTTACATGAGGACTGCGAGGCAATCGTCGCAGTCGGAGGAGGGAGTCCCATCGACTGCGCTAAAGGAATTGGAATCGTCGCGACGAACGGCGGTAACATCCTGGACTTCAGGGGGATCGACCATGTCGAAGCCTCAATCCCTCCCCTAATCTGTATTCCCACGACAGCGGGCAGCGCCGCCGACATTTCCCAGTTCGCCATCATCACCGATACCAAGCATAGGAACAAGATCGAGATCGTCAGCAAGGCGATCGTTCCGGACGTCGCCCTGAACGATCCGGAAACGCTCATGACCATGGACCCTGGACTCACGCGTGCGACCGGCCTGGACACCTGGATCCACGCCATCGAATCGTACGTCTCGAATGCGCACTCGCCGTTCACCGATGCTCTCGTGCTTCAAGCGATTCGGGTCGTCACGGAAAGTCTCCCTTTGAGTCTCCACTTTCCAGATCGCCCGGAGCATCGCGCGAAGATGCTATTCGCCTGCGTCAACGCCGGCCTTGGATTCTCTAACACCGGTCTGGGCGCGGTACACGCCTTAGCCCATCCCGTCGGAGGACTCACCCGCGAGGCGCACGGGGAATGCAATGCCATCATGCTCCCGTACGTGGTGGCCGAAAACTATTGGTCAGCACCGGAACGCTATATCGAAATAGGGAAAGCCATGGGCGTCCCATTCCGCGATAGCGAGAACCAAGACACATGCAAGATGGAACTAATCTCGCACATCGCACGATTCATGAGGGTCGTCGGATACGACAAGAGCCTTTCGTCCTTTGGAGTCACTGAAGACGATATCCCGATCCTGTCCGAACATGCGCATTCAAGCGCCTGCCTCGCAACGAACCCCAAACCGCTCACCCTTGAGCAGATAGAGTCGATCTATGAACGCGCGTTCCGAGCCAAGTGAACAAACGCAAGATCTGCAGGAGGCTCGAAGCAAGATCATCGGCATGGGCGATCGCTCCATGCGCAAGACCTACTATCGCGAGCTTCGCGGAAGAATCGCGGACCTTGAGCGATTCCGCCTCCTGCTGGAGGAGTCAAGCGAGATGATCTTTCTCCTGGAGGCTCCCTCCGGCAGAATCGTTGACCTGAACGTAAGAGCGTCCGAGCTGATCAGCCGCAGGAGGGCGGAGAGTGTAGGAATGTCGTTTATCGACCGGCTTCCGCCGGACCTAGGAGGAAGGGTCAGCCGATTCCTGGCAAGCGACGTCCCCGATAAACTTTGCGACCGTCGAACACTCACGGCGACCGGACAAATTGTCGGCGATACGATTCCTGACCGCCAGGTTGAGGTCTCAGTCCATCGGGCAAAAATCCGCAACAGGACCTACGCTGTCGCCGTTCTGCGGGACATCACTGAGCGCATGCGCGCTGAAGCACTCCTGAAGGACGCAAAGATGCGAGCAGAAAACGCGGCCAAGGCGCGCAGCGAATTCATCAGCATCGCCTCGCATGAGCTTCGCACTCCGCTTACAGCTCTGCGCGGACTGATCCAGATTTCGAAGATCATCCTGAACAAGGGGGAGCCAGTCTGTGCCGAAACGTTGGATCGATTACTTCAGCAGGTGGACCGCCTGAACGTCATGATCAACGACCTACTGACAGTCTCGCGACTCGAACGCGGTGTCTTCACGATGAATCCGGAAGACACGGATCTCCGTACACTTCTCGCCGACATCGTGCAACGCTACCAGACTCAAGTCACCGATCGCCAAATCTCACTCGAGGTAGCATCCGATGGAAGATTCACGGCCCGCGTCGACCCGGGCCGCATCGAACAGGTCGTCGCGAACCTTTTGGACAACGCAGTCAAATACTCTCCAGAGGGCAAACCGGTCAGGGTCCGGCTCAGCCGCAAAGACGATAGAATTCAGGTCGAAGTCCACGACGCGGGCGCTCCGCTCGGCAAAGAACAAGAACAGAGACTCTTCGATATGTTCTCACGAGTGAAGTCGGATATCACTCTCAGGAAGCCCGGCCTCGGACTCGGCCTCTACATTTGCCGTGAGATCATCGGCATGCATCGAGGAAGCATCGGCATTCAGGCGTCCGGCTATAAGTCAGGAAATACCTTCTTCTTCGAGCTGCCCGTTGAAGCGACCAGGTAGAAATTCACGCCATCTATTGCGAGAGCGCTAAGCAAGCAATCGGCTGCGGCCAATTTTCACCTTCTCGTAATGATCGCATGAAATCAGAGTGGTTAAACTAATCTTAACTGGACTTACATCGTTTTCGCGGTCCGCGGACAGTCCGCGACCCCGCATCATCACTGAATTGAGCAACGGAGATCATATGCGGTTTACCATCGGCAAGAAAATCGGTATCGGCTTCTCGATCATTCTTCTTCTTCTCACCGTCTCTGGAATTTTTTCCACCATTCAGCTGGCCAAGGTGAATGACCTGACAACAGAAATGGAAACGAAGTGGCTTCCTAGCACCCGGTTCGTATCAGACATGAATACGAACACATCGGACTTCCGTATCGCTGAGCTCCAGCACATTCTCTCCACCACCGAGTCGGGAATGCGCTCCTGGGAACAGGCGATGCAAAAACAGCTCGCAGGTCTCGAGAAGAACCTGAATGCATACAGGCCCATCGCGACCACCCCAGAGGAACAGGCGCTTCTGAGTAAGTTCGATTCAAACTGGCGCGACTACATTGCAGAACACGATAAGGTGGTTGCACTTTCTCGTGCCAACAAAAACGAGGAAGCCAAAGCACTCATTCGTGGAAAATCTCAGGCCGAGTTTGACGAAGTGAGCGCCATCTTACTGGAAATCGTGGACCTGAATGCGAAGGGCGGGATCGCCGCCAGCAAAAGAGGAGACGAACTTTACGCCAGTTCCAGAACGCTGATCATCGCCCTGTTGATGATCAGCATCGCCGCAGGGGCAGGTTCCGCGGTTTACATCACTCGCGACGTTTCAGTCCCGATCCGTCAGGTTGCCGCGATTGCCAGAGAAAGCGCCAAGGGCGATCTCTCGCAAGACGTTCCCCAGACTTTGATCGACAGAGAAGACGAGGTCGGCGAACTGGGTACGGCATTCAAGGACCTGACCATCAACCAGAGAATGAAGAGCGAAATATCCGAGGCAATCGCCGAAGGCGACCTTACACGGATTGTAACCTTAGCATCCGAGAAGGACACCCTGGGAAAGAGCCTGCGCAAGATGATCGAAAAACTCGGCTCGGTCATTGCACAGATCAATGAATCGGCGACTCAGGTCTCATCCGGCGCAGGGCAAGTGAGCTCCGCCAGCCAGTCCCTATCCCAAGGAGCGACTGAACAAGCGTCTTCACTGGAGGAGATCAGCAGCTCCATGACGGAGATCGGCTCGCAGACCAAGCAAAACGCCGAACACGCCAACCAGGCCAACGAGCTGGCCAAGGTCACTCGCCTCGCCTCCGAGGCGGGGAAAAATCACATCGAGACAACCGTGAAGGCGATGACCGACATTGAGGCATCCAGTCAGCAGATCGCCCGCATCATCAAGGTGATCGACGACATCGCGTTTCAAACGAATCTCTTAGCCTTGAACGCTGCCGTAGAGGCCGCTCGCGCCGGTACGCACGGCAAGGGATTCGCAGTAGTCGCCGATGAAGTGAGAAATCTGGCAAGCCGATCCGCGAAAGCGGCGAAAGAAACGGCAGAGCTGATCGAGGGGTCCAATAGAAAGGTATCTCACGGACTGGAAATCGCCACACAGACGCAGACCGCCTTCGAGGAGATCCTGAGCAACGCCGTCAAAGTGGCGGATCTCGTGGAAGGGATCGCTGCCGCAAGCAGCGAGCAGGCTGGTGGCATCTCACAAGTATCGACCGGCTTGGCGCAGATCGACCAGGTCACTCAGCAGAACACGGCCAACGCCGAAGAAACCGCCTCGGCCGCGGAGGAACTCTCCGGACAAGCCGAGGAACTGCAGCAGCTCCTCACCCAGTTCAAAGTTCGGGGCTCTTCTGCGACAAGGGATACTGACCTGTCGGCATCGCAGAAGCCACGAGCGAAGGTTCAGGCATTACCTGATCATGTAACGACGTCTTAGCTTGGAAGTGGTTTGGGAAGGAAGATGGTGGCTTGGGACAGAATCGAACTGCCGACACACGCCTTTTCAGGGCGCTGCTCTACCGACTGAGCTACCAAGCCACTCCTTGAATCGGTGACCTCTATCGCTATGCGATCTTGGCCAAAAACGCAACGTGTTTGTTGCCGGTTTTTCAGTCTAGAACCGGGGTCGTATCCCGAAGGGCCGCCGCCCGAGCCGCTTGAGCAGCCTTTTCGGCTCTCAGCTGACGCAGAAGGTTCTCGAACTCAGCAAGGGTGTGAGCGCGGTAGTCATAAGCACGCCCGTATTCCCGCATGAGTTTCTCAACCGCCTTGAGGCGCTTCACAACCGAAGCGACGTGCTCAGCAGGAACCGCGTCGTACTCAGCCTTCTTCTTCTCGACAGCCGGAGCCGTCGGAACCTTCAGCCTCGCCAGCTCAGCCTTCAGCGAAGTGACTTCTTGCTCAAGAGCCTTCGCGCGGTCAGTCTCCTGAGCGGGCTTGGCCGCGACTTTAGGGGCAAGAGCTTCAGGCGCGGGTGCGGTCTCGACTTCCTCGGTCGCCTCTTCATCATTGTCCGCGAAGACGGCGCCGACCTCTCGATCCAACGAAGCATAGACCTCGCGGGGAGCCTCGGCGGCGAACGAATGTACCGCGAAAAGCATCACAATGACGGCAACCCAAACCAAGCAGAAGCTACGATCCAACATGAAAACCTCCAGCCCAAAACGAAATAACGCAGAGCAGCAACGCAGTACTCCTACGCCCCTACCCTGTCAACAGGGT
>CAYOWB010000086.1:0-1242 GCA_964407515.1 uncultured Bacteriovoracaceae bacterium | reverse complement strand
CAACAGGGTGATTTTGTCTAGGGTTGTCATGACTTTATCCGGTCTTTTTGGGGTTAATAATTTGACAAGGATCGGACCGTGTCCATATACCCGGAGAGCTAAGGTTTTCGACGGCTATTTGGTGCGCCTGGATGGTTGCACCTAGCAGTTCGTCAGTAAACAGCCACCAATTGAACATTAAATTTTGGAGGTAATCTATGCAAGTTCGGCCGTTGCACGACCGTGTGTTGGTGAAGCGCTTCAGCGAAGAGGAGCGCTCAAGAGGGGGCATCATCATTCCTGATACCGCGAAAGAAAAGCCCATCCAGGGCGAAGTGATCGCGGTCGGTCAGGGTCGCGTTGCGGAAGACGGCAAGATCCGTCCGCTCGACGTCAAGAAGGGCGACCGCGTTCTGTTCGGCAAGTACGCCGGAACGGAAATCAAGATCGATGGCGAAGAGTTCCTCATGATGCGCGAGGAAGACATCCTCGGCGTCATCAATCAGTAATCAGCTTTATTGGAGGCTAAAATGGCAGCTAAAGAATTGCGTTTTTCTGAAGAAGCCCGTTCTGCGATTTTGAACGGCGTGAACATCCTCGCGGATGCCGTGAAGGTCACCCTCGGTCCCAAGGGCCGCAACGTCGTGATCGAAAAGTCGTTCGGCGCTCCGAACATCACGAAGGACGGCGTTACCGTCGCGAAGGAAATCGAACTCTCTGACAAGTTCGAAAACATGGGCGCTCAAATGGTCCGCGAAGTCGCTTCGAAGACCAACGACGACGCCGGTGACGGCACGACGACCGCCACCATCCTGGCTCAGGCCATCTTCCGCGAAGGCGCGAAGATCGTCGCCGCCGGACACAACCCGATGGAACTGAAGCGCGGCGTGGACAAGGCGGTCGAAACGGTTGTCGCCGAACTGAAGCGCATCGCGAAGCCCATTAAAGACCAGCGCGAAGTCGCGCAGGTCGGCACCATCTCAGCCAACAACGACGCCGAGATCGGCAAACTCATCGCCGAAGCGATGGAAAAGGTCGGCAAAGAAGGCGTCATCACGGTTGAAGAGGCGAAGACCGCCGACACCACCCTCGACGTCGTCGAAGGTATGCAGTTTGACCGTGGCTACCTCTCTCCTTACTTCGTGACGAACGCGGAGAAGATGGAAGCCGCCCTCGAGAACCCCTACGTCCTGATCTACGACAAGAAGATCAGCTCGATGAAGGATCTCCTGCCCCTGCTCGAGAAGGTCGTGCAGCGCTCGA
>CAYOWB010000085.1:8289-13708 GCA_964407515.1 uncultured Bacteriovoracaceae bacterium | reverse complement strand
TGGCTCCTTTCTCAGAGGGGGTGAGAAAGGAGCCAGGCACCCTTTTTTTCAGTCTTCAGGCACGTTCCGGGAACTTAAGCAGCCATTCCGCGGGCCATTTCGCGGCAAGACTCGGCGGCCCGGCGGCAGTATTGGGCTGTCCGGCGCATCTCAAGGTCGTCATGGAACTGCTCGCACTGCCAGGCAGCACTGTCACAGATCTCGGCGCAAACTCCGCAGGTCAAGCGATGGCGAGGCGACTCTCTCAACATGAAGTCCACGGCCGTCTGGCAAATCTGGGCACAGTCTTCGAGTACCCGGATCAGGTCAGACTTGGCGTAATCCCCACCCTTTTCCAAGCAGTGCTGGGTCGTCCCCTCCAGCACCCGATGGCAGGCGTCACAGTTATCGATGCACTGTTTCATTTCAGAGCTCATTTGATGCATGGCGCGGGATCTCCTGGCCCCTGACTCCTTCCAGTTCTGAGCCAAGCTCCCCAAAAGGTGTCCGGCTCCTTTTGGGGAGGGGTCCCAAAAAGTGTCGGACACCTTTTGATACTTTTTGCAGTCCGCCCTGCTCCCCGCTATTCATAGAAGACCGATATCGGGGAGGGACTTTATGACTGATTCAGCGGCAAGCACGACGACAGCAGGAGCGGCGATTCCAGCCGCACGACCAGGGTTCTTCGAGACTCTCTTCAGCTTCTCGCGTGCCTTCTGGTGCTCCAACGTCATCGAACTCTTCGAACGCTGGGCCTACTACGGCGTCCGCGGGGGCATCGCCGTCTACATCGTGGCAGCCGTCGCTCTCGGTGGCCTCGGCTTCACCCATATTCAGAAGGCCAACATCTTCTTCTGGTGGGCAGCCTTCCAATCACTGCTCCCCACTTTCACCGGCGGATACGCGGATCGCTATGGCTACAAAAAGACCGTCGCTATCGCCATCACGCTCACGGTGCTGGGTTACCTCAACATGTCGATCCAGACCGCGTACTGGCCCTTCTTCGTGGCTTGCATGATGGTCGCCACCGGCACGGCCCTCTTCAAGCCTGGCATTCAAGGAATCCTGGCAAACTCCACCACCCAGCAGAACGCCACGCTGGGCTGGAGCTTCTTCTACATGGTGGTCAACATCGGAGGATTCACGGGCCCGCTGCTCGCAGGCTATTTGCGCATGATGAGCTGGAAGTACGTCTTCATCACGAGCGCCGCCATTCACGCCATGAATTACCTCCTCCTGCTCACCTTCAAGGAACCCTCGAGCGGAACCAAGAAGCCCGCCCACGGTGAAGACAAAGGCTTCGTTCACGGAGTCACGGAGTTCTTCGGAGTATTCTGGAATTCAGTGAAGAACCTCATGGATCCGAAGCTCCTCATGTTCCTCATCGTATTCTCAGGCTTCTGGCTCATGTTCATGCAGCTCTTCGATCTGCTCCCGAACTTCATCACGGACTGGGTCGACACCTCGTCGATCCCGGCCTTCTTCGTCCAGCTCTTCGGAAAACCCGAATGGGCCGCCTATGCCGAGACCGGCAAACAGATCCCGGCCGAGTGGATGATCAATCTCAACGCCGGGAGCATCATCTTCATGATGCTCCCGATCGGATGGCTGTTCGGACGGCTTCGCCCCGTTTCCGGTATGGCTCTTGGAATCATTGTCGCCACCACCGGATTGGTCGTCGCCGGTTACACGATGAGTCCTTGGTGGTGCCTGCTCGGCATCTTCACCTTCTCGATCGGCGAAATGGTCTCCAGCCCGCGCAAGAGCGAATACCTCGCGATGATCGCGCCTCCCGGGAAGAAGGGCCTCTACATGGGCTACGTGAACTTCCCGCAGGGCATCGGCTGGATGGTGGGCAGCAGCCTGGCTGGACCGATCTACCAGTATCGGGGCGACAAGCTCACGCTGGCTCGCGATTACCTGCTGAATCACCTTCATATGCCGAAGGAGGCAGTCGATGCCATTCCTCCGGAGAAGGTGCTCGATACCATCGTCGCGCAAATGCATCTGTCATCGCCGCGCGAAGCGACCCGCATTCTGTTCGAGACGTACCACCCCGAACAGATCTGGTACATCTTCGCCGCGATCGGCATCGCCTCGATGATCGGCATGCTCGCTTACAATATTATTGTCGAGCGCAAGCGAGCTCAGCAGTAACGCCGCGTAAGCGACGCGCGGAGCAGTAACGCCGCGTAAGCGACGCGCGGAGCAGTAACGCCGCGTAAGCGGCTCCAGCGTTCAGTTTCGCGACTCACAGCCTGCCTGTGGCAGTCGTTTCTGAACATGGCGTACAATTTTGGCCGTCACAGCTCGTCTGTGGCGGTCTTTTTTGAACATGGTGTACAGTTTTTAGTGTCACAGCCCGCCTGTGGCGGCCTTTCTTGAACACAGCGTACAGTTTTGGGTGTCACAGCCTGCCTGTGGCAGCCATTCTTGAACACGGCGTACAGTTTGGGTGTCACAGCCCACCTGTGACGGCCTTTTCTGAACACGGCGTATAGTTTTGGACGTCACAGCATAGTTTTGGACGTCACAGCAGCGTTCAGCCCACAGTAGCGCTTAGTTTTGGCCGTCGCAGCAGCGGCTAGCCCGCCAGCGGTCACACATGACGACGCATGCCGGATGACGGCGCGCCGCGCGCGGCAGCGAATGGCGACGAATACGGCATGACCGAGAACGGCCAGGCGGCTATCGGTTACGACAGTACTTTTCCCAAAGATCCTGACGGCGCTGGGCGGTGCGCTCTTCCATCTGCTGGCGGCGCCACTTGTCGATGATCTTGTGGTTACCACTGAGGAGGACCTCGGGAACCTCGAGCCCGCGAAACTCCCGCGGACGGGTGTACTGAGGGTACTTCAAGAGCCCGTTTTCCAGGCTTTCCTCGGAAATGGACCGAGGATTCTGCACGACACCCGGCAGCAGCCGAGTGACCGTATCGGCGATCACCAGAGCGGGAATCTCGCCGCCCGTCAAAACGTAATCACCGATCGACATCTGTCGATCCACACACAGATCGAGGAATCGCTCATCGACTCCCTCGTAATGCCCGCACACGAGGACGATCTTGCGATAACCGCTCAGTTCTTTGGCGATCTGCTGATTGAAGACCTCCCCTTGCGGAGAAAGCATGATCGTCAGCGTGTCTTTCGTCTTGCGAGGAACAGCGTTTCGCCAGGCCGCGTACATGACGTCGGCCTTGAGGATCATCCCCTCACCTCCGCCATAGGGAGTATCGTCCACGGTCTTGTGCTTGTCCGTGGCGAAGTCGCGAATCTGTGTGAACTGATAAGAAACGAGATTCTTTTTCTGCGCTTTTCCCAAGAGGCTGGAGTCCAGAAATGGTCCGAAAACCTCTGGAAAAAGCGTCAGAAAATGAAACTGCATCGGGCGAGACGCGTGAGCGGCGCCAGGAGCCTTAGCCCCCGCCTTTCCCCCGCGAGAATTACTCGACGATTTCGAGGACCGTGCGTCTTCTGAGTTTCGTGGATGCGCCATTTAAAATCGTGCGCACCGCGCGCGCCGTACGGCCCTGCTTGCCGATGATTTTACCGAGGTCTTCTTTTGCGACCTTGAGTTCGATGACCGTGGTGTTCTCCCCCGCGATCTCGTTGACCTCGACCTGATCTGGGAGGTCCACCAACATCTTGGCGACGTATTCCATGAGCTTAGCAAGTTCGCCGAGCTCTTTCTTCTGGCCACCCTGAATCCCTGGTTGCGTCATCGTGCACTCTCCTCCAGCTATGGTGCAATCGACTCAATCAGCCGACTGCGCCAAGTCCCACTGCATCACTGCGCGCACAACAGGTGCGTCAGGTATTATTTTGCAAGGGTTTTGAGGAGTTGTCCAACCGTTTCTGTGGGCAGCGCGCCTTTGGCCTGCCAGGCCTTCACGGCTTCGAGGTTCACCTTCACCTTGTCCTTGGCTTCCTTAGCCTTCGGATAGTAGTGACCGAGACGTTCCAGGAAAGCGCCATCCCGCTTCTTGGCAGTATCCACCGCGACGATCAGATACTGAGGTTCTTTTTTCGCGCCCCTGCGGGAAAGACGAATGCTAACAGCCATTTTCACAATTCCTTTCAAAAGTTTTTGGATGAGTTAACAAGAACAGTCGGAAGCGTCAAGGGATTCTTCACATTGAGCGCGGGCTTACCGCCTCTGGACCGCGTTCCGAATCGCCTCAATCAGCCGGGCGCGGCCATCTTCTCGACGCTCCCACCCCGGCTTCTGGATCCGACCTGCCGCCTCAGGAGGAACCTTCTCAATCGGCTTCTCCATCCCCGTCAGCAGTAACACCTGGACCCCACCTGCTACGACTTCATGAAGCAGATCCACACCCGACTCACCGGGAAGGACCTCATCTAACAAGATCAGATCGGGACGATTCCGCCCCAACTCAAGCCGGGCTTCCCAAGTGTTCCGAGCCGTAGCTGTCACGACGATATCCGGAAGCCCTGAGAGCAACTCCGCCAGATACTGACGCATCGCATCAACATCCTCTACGATCAGGACACGGACCTGCTTCTCCGTAACGGTTTGCTTTGGCATCGGTTCCTCAACCAAGCTAAGGTAGGATTCCATGAAACACCAGCGTTCTTTCCTTGTAACCGGAGCCGCGGGCTTCATTGGCGCCCGCTTCGTCGAATCGTGTAACACCCGTGGAATCCGGGTCGTTTCCGTCGATAAAAAGGAACACTTCGCGACCCGACCGGAACATGCCGGGCTCGACTTCGGCACCATCGTTGACCGCGACGAACTCTTCGGTTGGCTGGAACGCGAAAAGCCGCACTTCGACGCCATCGTCCACATGGGAGCCTGCAGCGCAACGACGGAGCTCGACGAGGCCTACCTCAAGCGCGTGAACGTCGATTACACGAAGTCCCTCTGGGATTACGCCACTCGCAACCGCATCACCTTCGTGTACGCCAGCAGCGCGGCGACCTACGGCGAGGGCGAACTCGGTTATGCCGATGACGAATCCCTCATTCCGCGGCTCAAGCCGCTCAATCCTTACGGCGAATCCAAGCGCGTCTTCGATCTTTACGCCCTGGAGCAGGAAAAGGCGGGAAAAACTCCTCCGCACTGGGCCGGCTTCAAGTTCTTCAACGTTTACGGCTTCGGGGAGCGCCACAAGAAGAAGATGGCGAGCGTCGTACTCCACGCCTTCGACCAGATCCGCGAAAAAGGCAGCGTGAAGCTCTTCAGAAGCCACAAGGCAGGCATCGCCGACGGACATCAGAAGCGGGACTTCATCTTCGTGGATGATGTCGTGAACGTCATGCACTTCGCGATCGAAAAGCCGATCCGCCGCGGAATCTTTAACCTCGGAACCGGCGAAGCACGGACCTTCCTGGATCTAGTCCGCGCGACGTTCCGTTCGGTCGGAGCGCCGGAAAAGATCGAATGGATCGACACGCCCGAGGCGCTTCGAGAGCGCTACCAG
>CAYOWB010000085.1:0-8279 GCA_964407515.1 uncultured Bacteriovoracaceae bacterium | reverse complement strand
CCCCGAGCTTCTTGGCAGTTACCAGTATTTTACCCAGGCCGAGATGCAGAAACTTTCTGCGGAAGGCTATGCCGCTCCATTCACCTCATTGGAAGAAGGCGTCGCGAAGTACGTCGCGCGCCTCCAGAAGAAAACTTAACCCTGCCGCTCGCGACCACGCTGCGGACATAACACTCTGTCGCCTGATTGGGCATTCTCAGGTCAGCGCCTTGAGCATCCAGTCAAACGCAGCCCTCACGGGCTTTGAGAACTCAGGAAAGAGCCGATCGCGCAGCTCAGCCACCCGCGCGGGCGAAGGCTCCCCTCCCGTCCGGTGAAGCAGAAGCGCAGTCTGGTCCGCGAGACTGATGAGTTCACTCATATGATTGGCGCGAAGCGCCTCCGCGCCCCCCTTCAGAAGCGGAAAACCCTGTCCATCCGCAGATGATGTGCGGCCACGGCGGTGGCGACCGCCGGCTGCAAGGAGGGAATCTTCCTCAGGATCGCGGCGCTCTCGAGCGAATGGCGCTGATACCATTGCTTCTCCTGCGGGGTCATTCTCGACTCGTCCTCCTGGACCAGCGCGTCCGACTTTCCGAACAGCGAGATGTCATGCAGGAAGCAGCCCATGCCGACGGATCGAAAAACGCCCTGGCTCACACCTCCGAGTCCTTGAAGCGCCAATCCGCCGATCATCACGGTCGCCACACCATGTTCGACCACCCGCAGATCCGACAGGAACCGCGCGACCGCGGCGGAGTCCTTCGAAACTTCCTCAAGAAGCGACTGAGTGTACTCCAGATACCGGAACGCCTGCGCGGCGCTTTCGGGACTTGCGCCCTGAGCATGCAGAAACGAAAGCACGTCCAGCCCGAAGCCGGTCCACTCCGTCAAACGCTGCTCGACCGACGCCCTCCCGGCAACGATTCGATCCATCAGTCCGCCGCAGAAGCTCAGGAACTTGTCGCGCTCGGACTGCACGATACACAGGTTATTCATCCCGTCTTTGCCGTACAAATCGAGATTATCCTGGGTGATCGAGGCACCGGACTGCACGACTTTGGTGTAATAATTCGCTGAAAGCCGCACGTAGAGGTCGAACATCATCGGAACACCCACGGCCGAACGTCCCAACTGCACCGGAACGTACGTCGGCCCGACAGGCGCCGCGGATAACGCACGAGGCGGCACGGACTGGGCCCCGGCTCCTGGGGCGGGACGGGCATCCGGACGCTTGGGGTCCACGGACGCGAGCTGTCCCAGGCATTCCTGAAAGTGCTTCCACTGTAGGGGCTTGGAGATCACACCTTTCAGCCCGAGATCCTGAACGTAAGAAGAGAAGAAATCGCCGGGAGTATTCTGAATCAGCCAAATCGCCGCCCCGGCCTTGTGAAGCTTGGCGAGATGAACCAGGGACAGCCAGGCGGAAGCGCCGATGGTGGGATTAATGAACACGGCCACGGCCTTCGGTTCCGCCTTGGCCAGATCCCGCTGAGCATTGCGCAAGGAAGCACATTGAACAACGCCGTACTGAGCGGCATGTTCCGGCTTCTGCGACTTTTTCACTGACTCCAAGAACTGCGAATCAGGATCGATCAGAAAGACCCACTGCTTCGCTGAAGACATGACGACTCCTATTTCACCACCTTTCCCTAGTGCTTTCAATTCCGTATTACAGAGGGAATGTCGGAAAGGCCGATTTCGGTTTGGGGTTTGGGTTTTCAGTTCTCGGATGGGCGCGGACGACCGGAAAGATTTGGAAATTTCAGTTGAAAACCACATCACTCTTCTATATCTCTCGATCCGAACCGGCAAAATTTTGAATTCAACCCGCCGGTGATCAGGAGTCATTTCAATGGCAAATACACGTCAATCCACGAAGCGCGCTAAGCAAGCTCTGAAGCGTCAGGAGCGCAACCGCATCGTGAAGAGCGAAACGAAGTCGGCCGTCAACGCCGCCGTCGCCGCTCTGAAGACCAAAGACGCCTCGAAGGTGAAAGAAGCGTACAAGCTCGCGGTTCGCGCCCTGAGCAAGGCCGCCACCAAGGGCGGCATTCCGAAAGGCCGCGCCTCCCGCAAGACGGCTCGCCTCACGCATCTCGTCCAGAAGACGATGCCGGAAGTCCTCGGCAAGTAATCTTCAAGGCTCTTAGGACGCGATTCGCGTCCAGAGGACTTTTCGTAAGGGGATTGGCTTCATCGCCAGTCCCCTTTTTTCTACCTCTTCGCGTGACTCATCACGAGCGTGCTCCACAGCCCAAGCGGAGCACGAGCAGTTTGCTTCACACTGAAATCCAGCTCAGCCAGCGCCTTCTGAAGCGCGAGCATCTCGTCCAAAGTCCAGAGCCGCGCCCAGCGCTTGAGGCGATCGGCCAGGAACGGACTCAGCTTCACGTGGCGAGTCCCCTGCTTCTGGTCGTTCAGGAGCAGCGCGAGATAACGAACATTCCACGCCAACAACCCCAGCAGCGGCAACGACTCCTCAGGACTCTCAGCCAGCTCCTCCACGTAAGACATCGCCTTGGCGAAATCGCGACCGAAGAACGCCTCGACGAAGAGATCCGCGCCCATTCCACTGCCGCTTCCCCCGAGCAGAACCGCCGGATCGGATCCGGATAGCGCGAACTTATCGAGTTCCTGATCCACGATATCGAGGCTCCACGGCTCGAGACTTCGAAGCTGCAACACCAGATCGGGCGTAAGCGTCACTCCCCGGCGTTTGGCCAGATAGCCGATCCACGGCTCGCGATCCTCATCCGCTACTTCTTCGCAGGAAACGACAGCAGCCTTTTCGACCAGCTGTTTGGAAAACTTCTTACGTCCGTCGAGGTCTTTGGAGAGAAACACACAGACACTCAGCAGTTCCTCGCGCGAGGCGGGCTGCCCGAAGAGCGCGGCGATCGGCTCCGGATCTTTGATCGCGTGGGCCTCGCGAATGAGCACCAGGCGGGTTCCCCCTCCGAGCGACAGGGACTGCGCGGCATCGACGATGGCGGCGGCATCGGTATCGGTCCCATCGAGGTTCTCTTCATTGAATCCAAGGAACCCCGCGCTGGCATTCGCCGTCTTCTCTTCGCCATGAACCGCGCGGCGGATGCGCTTCAACAACTCGCGCGCCTTCATGCGCTCCTTGCCGAAAAGCCAGTAAACCGGCCAAATCCGGCCTTTTTCGAGTTCGTGCTGAATGTCTTTGGGCTCGTACTTGGGCACTGATCCTCCAGAAAACTGAAACGGGCACCGAACTCAGAACGCCACGAACATGGACTCGATCATATCGCGCGAGACGGAATCCGCGAGATCCCGAAGCGCCCGGTCGAATTCACTTTCATTAATCAGCGCCGAGGTGGTTCCGAAAGCTCCCAGCTGATTCGTCGCAGGAAAACTGCGTGAGCGCGCAAAGCCGCTCGACCAGACGATCGAGTTCTTCCCAGGCACCGCCACCCGGCGCATCAGCTGAAACGAGCCAGTGAGACTCGCGGAGTACTCGCTGGCGACCGTGATGTTGGGTGATCCCTTCAGCCGCGGAATCCGGTCTGACGGAAAGAGCAGGTTGGCAGTCGTCGCGGCGGACGGGGAGAAAGCGGCTCCGCTGACCACGCCGTTGAGTACCACGTCAGCCAAGGATTCCTCTTGAACGATCTCGACCTTACGGCTGGCCGCGAGGTTCTTGAGCATCTCGTTGTAGAGGAGATTCTCGACTCCGGGTTTGAACGTATTGTTTTCCAGAGGCGCGACGAAGACGCGGCGAACCCCTTCCTTTTCAAACAGAACATTCCGGGTCCCCTGGAATCCGTAACCGCAGCCCGCCAGGGCGAGCGCCCATGCGCAGCTCAAGCCGCAAACCAGGGCTAAGAAGGTGCTCCGCAGTTTCATACCCCTTCATCCATAGCAGAGGTCTTATGGACAAACCAGACTGGTGTGTTTAGAGTGGGCCGGCATGCCATTCAACTCCTTCATGGACATCCTCAGAAAGATCCGCGAGCGACATCCGGCCTTGTCTCGCCGTCTGGAAGAGGCCGACGCTCTGAGCCGATGGGAGGAGTGCGTGGGCGCCGCCATCGCCAAGCATGCGCGTGCGGTTCGCGTCCAAGACGAAGTCCTGTTCGTGGAGGTGGATCACCCCATCTGGAAGTCGGAACTCCATCATCGCAAGCAGCAGATTCTGGAGCTGCTGAACCGTCCACCCAAGGCGCCCCCCGAGCCCGAGAGCCCCTTCAAGCCACCTTCGCAGAAGAAAGGGCGTTCTCAGGAAAAAGAGACCCCACCAGCCCCTCGTCCTCCGGTGGTCATCAAAGATATCTTTTTGATTGATCCGCGCGGCCCGGTCAGTAATCGACGCTTCTCAGGGCCCGCAAAACCGTCCAGATAATCAGGACGGCGGCCACCACCATCGCGAAGGCAACGCCTTTCCAAACCGACGTTTTCTCGACGTGGGACACGACCGTGGCACGAGCTGGCTGCGGTCTCACCGCACTGACCGAAGGCGCCCCACCGCGCGTGCCCACGGCCGGCCTGACGGTCGGCTTCGCGCGGAGCGCGGAGGCATTCATCACCGCGGTCTGCTCCACGGCCTCGGGCTGCTGAGCCAGGAATTCTTCAGCCTGCGCGTCAACGGAAGGCGCGGGAGGTCGGTCCGTCTGTGTTTCCGTCACTTCCTCGCCAGGCTGACGCGGAGCCCGCGGCACCGCGATTCCGAGCCACTTCTGAACTTCTTCGTGTTCGTGGAGATAGATCCAGTACCCATTACCTGGACAGACTTCATCCTGAGGCCCGATAGCTCCACTCTTGACGAGGTCGATGACCTCAGTCTTGGAATGCGGCCCGGAGATGACGTTCTTGGCCGTGCGAACGAGCCAAAGGTCAGTGGATGGATCCATAACAAGATGAAACAAGGATAACCGGTGCGGAGCGACAATCCAAAGAAAACCTTCGGAAGGGCCCTTAAATCATGAACGAATCAAGATCACTGCAAAGCACTGACACTTCGCCGCTCTGCAGCAAGAAATCTCCGAATCGCCTCGTGGTTCGACTTCTTGAAATCGGCAGGCACTCCGTAGAACACGATCTTTCCATCATGAAGGAAAGCGATCTGATCTGCCAACAGAAGCGCCGAAGGAATATCGTGGCTGATCACGATGGACGTGAGCTTGAGTTCGCGCTTCAGCGTCTCGATGAGCTCGTCGACTGTCTGGCGAGTCACCGGGTCCAGGCCTGTCGTGGGCTCGTCATAGAGAAGGATCGAGGGACGGCGGATAATCGCACGCGCAATGCCGACACGCTTCTTCATGCCGCCCGAAAGCTCACTGGGATACTTGTCATATCCCCCACTCATTCCGAGCATGGCGAGCGTCTTGTGAACCGCCTTGGCGATCTGCGGTTCCGTCATATCGGTGTGTTCACGAAGGGGGAAAGCGACGTTCTCGAAAACCGTCATGTCGTCGAACAAGGCGGCGTTCTGGAACACCATCCCGAAGAGTTCGCGCTGTTTCTCAAGCTCCGAACTCTTCAGCTTCGTCATGTCTTTGCCGGCCACCCAAACCTGGCCGGAATCCGGCTTCAAGAGCCCCAGGACATGCTTCAGAAGAACAGACTTGCCGACGCCGGAAGGCCCGAGAATATAGGTCAACTTGCCTTCAGGGAAATCCAGCGACACTCCTCGCAGGACCTGATCACGGCCTTCGCGAAATGCCTTGTGAACGTTCTCCAGACGGACATGAGCGGCGGTCTCAGACATGGGATCTTTGTACCGCGATTGCGGTCACTGCGCTAGCAGCGTGTTTTCATAAACGAGCCCCGTCGCGCGGATCATGCGCCCCAAGGACTCCTGCCGCGTCACGCTATCCACGCCCGGCTGAAGGAGAACCAACACCCCCAGAAGCCGCGGACGCCCCGCGAGCCGTCCCAGTGCCCCGTAACCCGTCACAGCCCAGGCATCAAAGTGCGCGACACCTGCTCGATCAAGAAGTAGCTTCGCGAGCGCCGAATCGTCCGCGAAGGACGCCGCTTCGCCCTTTGCAGCTTTCTGAAGCACCTGATCCACTGATGACTGCGGCAGGGTGAAGCTCAGGCCCTGCAACCGCTCGGCGTTCTTTGCCCCTTCGACGGCTTCGAGTACCGCGGTCCTGAGCCCTTCCCGATATCCGAAGAAGAGCACAGGACTCTGGCAGATCTTCCCGGCGGTCTGAGCCATGCGCTGAGCCACCTTCCGGGCGTCACGAACTGCCAAAGCTTCCTTCTCGAACTCGGCGAGCAGGCGTTCCTCTTCCCGGGCCTGCTCCAGCTGCCGGCGGAGAATCGTGACCTCCTGCCGAAGTTCCCTCGCCTGAGTCTCGATCTGCTCGTGCCCCGCCGAGAATGCAGCCAAGGCCGCAGCCACGGCTTCTTCCCGATCGGTGACCGGCATGATGACGGCCGACTCGGGATCAGGCTCGAACGCCGGAGGCATGGGAGCGGCCTGAGCCGGCTTGGCCTCCATCGCCTGGGCCACGGCAACCTCGGTCACACTGTCGACACTCTCCAGCGCCGCTTCGTTCTGAAGCTCGTGTTCCGCGTGTGTCTCGGCAACGAGTTCCTCCTCGCGAGCACGGAAGACCCGCGCAAGAAGCCAGGCCGTACCGGACAACAGCATCGCCAACACCACCGTGACTCCGACGGCCGTGCCCGCGACTCGCTGCCAGGTACCCTGAGAACGCGGTCGACGCTGCACCGTCTTCTCGACACTCACCGCGATGGGGAGAGAGCCCGCGCGCGCATACGCCATCCGGACTGGAAGCTGATCCACTCCGCGGAAAGTACCCGTGCCTGATACGCGGGTGCCTTCCAGCGTCTGTCGCAGCGCGGAGAAGGCTTCCGAGAACCCCTGAACCGAGGCGAAATTCGTCCCCCCGTAGTTCTTCTGGGAGTGCGCGAGCACATACCCGTCATGGGAAACCAGATAAGCGCGAACCCTGCCACTGCGGGCACGATCACCGAGGCGTGAAATGGATGCGAATGCCTGATTCGGATCCACCAGCGCCAGCACCGCTTTGGTGCCTCCGCTCCCGGGAATCCCAAAAGCCAACGCCAGAAGCTCGGATGCCTGTTGAGGGTCGGGCTTCACGCGGATCACGGCCACTCCGTTCTCCAACAACTCGCGCATGCCGAGCTGCTCGGAGGCCTGCTTGAGATAGATCTCTTCGAACCCCTGAAGCGGAAAAGCGGGCTTCCAAGCCGGATTGCGCACCGCCCGATGCACGGCGTTCACGCGATGGTCACGCGTCTCGAACTCCGCCCAATGCAGGAGAATCGGCGAATTCTTTTCGGTCCCGCCCCAGACCAGGGCAGCGCGTTCCGGCTCCCGGATTTCTGAAAGAGCCAGTGCGCGGCTTCTCAGGTGATCGATATCGTTCCAGAACGCGTCCAAGAGCGTCTTCTGAAGCGACTCGACTTCCGTCAGCTCCGCATGCTCGACGCGGCTCCCATCGATCTTCCGAATTTCCATTCCCAGGTAGACGCCACAGAAAAGCGCGACCACCGCCGGGAGCGCCATCCAGAATGTAATGTTCGCGGGATTCCCCCGCGTGATGGCTTTCTTCCAATTTAGGCGCATGGTATGACCACCCCTCGGTTTAGATGGTAGCCGATAAATCGCAGTATGAATACTCTCGCCGCCTCGCACTCTCCGCCGCACGTCTTAATCCTGGGAACGGGGATTGCCGGTCTTTCCACGGCCCTGAAGTTCATTGAACAAGGCCCGGAATCCCTACGAATTACGGTCGTCTGCAAGGCCGACCCCCTGGAGGGCGCCACTCGCTACGCCCAGGGCGGGATTGCTTCCGTCTGGTCGAAAGAAGACAGCTTTCAAGAGCATGTCCAGGATACGCTCATTGCGGGCGCCGGGCTTTGCCACGACGACATCGTCAATCTGTGCGTCCATGACGGGCCCGATCGGGTCCGCGAGCTGATTGCTTGGGGCGTTCAATTCACGAAGCGTCAACTTCCTGACGCTTCCGAAACCTTGCCGATCGACCCAGCCGAGACTTTCGACCTCCATCGCGAAGGCGGCCATCGCCAACGCCGCATTCTTCATGCGGACGACTTGACGGGACTGGCGATCGAGAAAGCACTGTTCGAGCGCGTGAGCCAGCATCCGCGCATCCGCGTTCTCTGCAACCACGTGGCGATCGACCTGATCACCGAGGGCAAGGTGCTCAAACGCTGGCGCGGCCCCGGCCGATGCCTGGGCGCTTACGTCCTGGATGTCGCCGGTTCTCGCGTGGAAACGATCGCGGCGGACATCACGGTGCTTGCGACCGGAGGGG
>CAYOWB010000084.1:8589-14222 GCA_964407515.1 uncultured Bacteriovoracaceae bacterium | reverse complement strand
GCCCCCAGAGGACTTTCACCTCCTAGAACAACGCCATGCACGGCGGCACGTACAGCCCTCCTGGCTTCGCATGGCTCCCTCGCTTTGCTCGGGCACGCGTCCCGCTGCCATGAGCCCCCGAGGAGAGAACAAAAAGTCCTCCGCGCGCGAAGGATGCAAGCACAGGATGTGCGGCCCCAGTGGAGAGAACAAAAACCCCTGACGTGAACAGGACCAAGCGAAGTACCCAGGGAGAGGCCCGCACCCCTGGGAACGTGGCGATGAGCCGTGTCCTGGGAGCCCGGGTCCTAAGCGGCCCGTGATTCGCCGTAGTGATCCCGTAGGCAGAGCACTAATCGCTGCTGACGTCCGCGATCAAAACGGCGTCGTTGGATCTTTCACAGGTCATGATGGCGCGTGGATGAGCGGAAATGAGTGTATTGGGCTTGAAACGGTCGGATGCGGGGACGAGGATCCGGAAATAGTTTGGAGTGTAGCCCCCTACCCAGCCCGTCGACCCGTCGGGAGCGCGCGTGTCTCCTTCAATCAGTATCTGCCCCACCGGCTGTGTGAGCTGTCGGGAGTCCTTCAGAGCCCGCTCATGAACTTCCGTAAGGCGCTGAAAGCCGAGGTCACGTAGCAGCTTCGCCCTGCGTGTCTTCTCTTCCTGGGAGACCTTCCCTGACATGCGCGTCGCTGGGGTTCCCTCGCGTTCGCTGTACGGAAAGACATGAAGTTGCGTCCAGGGCAGGGACTCGAGGGTCTTCAAGGACTCCCCGAACTCCATCTCCGTCTCTCCGGGGAATCCGGCGATGACGTCCATTCCGACGAAAACACCACCCGGCTGAACCGGAATTCTCGCGATTCGCTCCAGGCACTCGGCCACATCCTCGGTGGTGTAAGTGCGTTTCATCCCGCGAAGCACTCGAGTGTGGGGACTTTGTAAGGAGACATGGAAGTGAGGACAGAGTCGCCCTGACCTTGCCACAAGCTCCGTTAGCCCGGGCGTGATCTCCTTCGGATGCAAGGAACTCAAGCGCAGACGCTCCAACGAGGTCTTATCCAGGATCTCTTGAATCAACTCCAGGAGAGACTCAGGCGGGTTTTTCCCGAAATGCCCGATATTGGTCCCCGTAACGACGATCTCGCGAACTCCGCTGTCCACGAGCCGTCGGACACGTTCCAGCACTTCACGAACCGAGAGGCTTCGACTTGGACCGCGACCGTAAGGGATGATGCAATAGGTGCAGAACGCGTTGCAGCCCTCCTGAACTTTCAGGAAGGCACGGGTGCGGTGATGATCCCCGTCTGGAAGTCGCTCCACCGCGAGATCTGGCCACTCACGGTCGTCGGAGTGCCGGGAGGTCATCGCTTCATACCCACGAGCATTTCCGAGAAGGACCCCGGCCCGGTGTCGTGCCGTCTCTTCGGCTGCCTGCAAGACGAGTTCAACGAGGCGCTTCTTGTCGCGATTGCTGACGACATAGTGCACGTTCTTCACTTCCGCCATGCGTTCAGGGGCCACTTCGGCCGAGCATCCCGTGATCACGATTCTGGCTTCGGGGTTCACTTTTCCGAGTCGCGCGGCGATTCTGCGGCCCTCGCGGTCCGCCTCATCGGTGACTGTGCAGGTATTGATGATGCACAAGTCGGCCTGGAGCTCGTCCCTGACGGCGGTCCAACCGAGCTTTCTGAGCTCCGTTTCGATCTGCTGGCTGTCATAGACGTTAGCTTTGCAGCCGAGAGTCCTGATGAAGTATCTGCGTTCCACGACTTACTTATTCCCCGTGCGACGAATGAGCGCGCCACCAATGACTTCGTCGCCGTCATAGAAGACGACGGCATGACCGGGAGTAATAGCGCGCAAAGGCTTCTCAAACTCGACGCGAAGGGTATCGTTCTCGAACAATGTGACCATGCAAGCCGCCTCAGGCATTTGCGGCGTGACCTTCGCCTTACAGGAGATTCCCCGGATCCCGTGGGGCTTTCGGACCCATCGGGCCTCCACCGCCAAGAGCTCCTTCTCCATGAGCTGCGCTTCAGAACCGACGATCAGCGCCTGCCGTGGCGAATCAAATCCGGTTACGAACACAGGCCCCACGTCCTTGACGTTGAGCGGAATGTCCTCGCTCTGCCCGACCACGAACTTATGAAGACCGTCATGCTCGCCCAGCATGGCTCCTTCACCCGTACGGATGATGCCTTTGGGGCGCAAGGAAGGCGCTGATCGGGACTCAATGAAGCTGATCCGGTCAGATCCCCTGAGAAAGCACAACTCCTGCGAACAGCGGGACTCGGCACCTCCGGCCAGTCCTGCTTCCTCGGCTAGCTTCTTCACCATGCTTCGCGGCAGGCCACCCAGCGGCATCAAAGTCCTCTTCAGCACGTCCTGAGAAAGCGAATACAGGTGATAGCTCTGATCCCGGCCGGCATCGCTGGCTTTCATGAGTCGTGACGTGCCCTCAAGTTGGTCATGAACCACCTGCGCATAATGGCCCGTCGAGACCCATTGACACCCCAACTCATCGGCCTTCTTCAGGAGGTAAGGAAAACGGACGTCAGCATTGCAGGCTAGGCAAGCGGACGGCATGCGCTGGGACAGCACCTCGTGGACGTAATAATCCACAACCTTATCTAGAAACAGCTCCTGCGCATCGACCACGTAGCAGGGCATATCCAGTTTGCTACAGATGCGCTGAGCCGTCTCCGGGGTGGCTCCCTCCGTCTTCAGGAACAAACCCAGCAAGTGGTAGCCCTGATTCTTGAGTAGACAGGCAGTGACGGCGCTATCGAGACCGCCGCTCATGGCCACGAGGATTTTTTCGCCCTTTTTGTATCCGCTCACGTAGTCCCCTTGTGGCTCTATCTTAAAAAGAAACGCCCTCGACCGCAAAGCCGAGGGCGTTCTTAATTAGGAGAAAATCGGATTCGTGCAGGCCTACTTCTCCGGAATTCGGATTAGACCAGTTCCTGGTTCTTGCCAGCGTTCTGATTCACAGGCATCTGGAAGCCGTCGAGCATATTCGAGGCGGCTTTCGGCAGCTCCTGCGTGCCACGTGCCTTGCGGATCAGATCTCCGACAGAGGTCGTGGTGAGATATTCCTGCATGATCAGACCGAGGTTTTCGAAATAAGTCTTAGTCAGGATGAACTCGACGGTATCGCTCTTAATGTCGGTAGAACCGATCAGATCGCGAGCCGGATTGATATTTTCACCGACGCTCACCAGAACGTCCTTAATGGAGATTTCATCCATGGAGCGGGACAGCACGTAGCCGCCGCCCGGACCGCGCACGCTCTTCACGACAGAACCTTTGCGAAGGCGCCGGAAAAGTTGTTCCAGGTAGTGGAGCGAGATTTTTTGACGCTCCGAGATTTCCTGCAACCGCACAGGGCGACCGTTGGAATTAAAGGTCAGATCCAGAATTGCTCGAACGGCGTATCGGCCTTTTGATGTCAAACGCATGTCTTTTTTCTCCCTTTCCCTCTCACAAATCCTAGAATGGGCGTATCATGCTGTAGTTGGGGCGTCAACTACTATTCCCTATGCTTCTAGTCGCTTTCTAACCCCCTCCAGTTTTCTAGAATTAAACCGAAAAGAAATGTAGTCGAGTATGGGAAAAGAAAGCAAACCCACGCAAGCAAACAACAGTTCCTTCACGGTCGATTCCGAGATGACCGGGGTGGACATGCCGAGCGTCACTCGGCTTCTAAATAGGAAAAGTCTTAAGCTTTCGATGCCTTCCGCTCCGCCTACACCCCCTCCAATGAAGGGAAAACCGCCTGCTACTCCGCAGCCTCCGGCCGCCCCCATGCCCTCGGATGATGAGCGTACAGTCATGGCCGAGGCGCCTTCCGGCGTCGCCTTAAGCCCTCCGGAAATGGTAGACCAGGCTGGTCAGTCTACGGAGCAGCCGGCTTTAGAAATTTCGGCTGAACCCTCGCAGTACGCCATTGAAACCAGCCAGCGAGCAGAGTCTCCGACGCCCGCATCTTCTCCGGGGGCACCTGTCGTCAAGAGAGGAGACAAGAAGCGGCATGCGGCACCGCACCCACTTGTGATCTGGGATAGCGCGGCACTCAAGAGCGGCGGCGACCCTCTTGGTAAAGGGCTAGCCATCCTCATGGAAAAGGGCGCCCACGGCAGCGTTTTTCTGGCGACGCAAGATCCGCCACCAGGAAGTCCGGTCCCGCACTTTCTAGCGACTGCGGCAATCGCCACTTCCGAGAAGATTCAACTCTGGACCGATCTCCGCTGGGATCCTACCTTAGTTCCGGACGTTTGGAATTCTCTGGTTCAGAACGGATATGTGGAGCTCTCTCCGCCTGGGACGAGTACGAACGTGCGGAGCACGCGCAATATCGTGAGAAATGGTTTCGGGATAGCCAAGGAGGAATGGATCCTCTTGGTCCGGATCGGCACTCCCAAGATCTGCCGAGGCATCTTGCTTGTCGTATCGCAGAAGAGCTTGCAGCCTGCACTGGCGCCGCTGCTCACGCTCTTCCATTCTGTACCCAGCGCGGCTTAACCGGCTCGCGATTCAATCACGACTTTTCTGAGCTCCGGACGGTTCTCGACGAAGCCGATCGAGACAGACCAATTGCGATGTCCGGCGCTCTGATTCCAAACGGCATCCCGGAACTCCGGATGCAGCGAAATCCACTCCGCGATGACAATCAAATTGCGCTCCCAGAAGTAGCTTGAGATCCCCGCGTCCTCGATCTCCGCTTCGCTGCGAAGACGGTAGAAATCCATGTGCACGATTCCGCACTGCGGGCCCTCGTACTCATGCGCAATCGCGAAGGTCGGGCTTCCTTCGGCGGGCTGACGAGCCCCGAGCGCCTTCAAGAGTGCGCGCGCAAAGGTCGATTTGCCGGCACCCAAGGGGCCTTCAAGTAAGATACGGTCGCCCGGCTTCAGCTCCGCGCTGAACTCCCGGACCAGCGACTCTAGCTGCGCCTCAGAGAAGTCGGACGCGGCCTTCCAGGTGGTCTGTCGCGGATTCGGTGGGGTTTTTGATTTCTTTGAAGGCATGGCTGATATTCTCGATGATATCCGGTGCGGTCATGCTCCGGTGGCCCAGACTACGGGCGGCTAAGTCGCCCGCGAGGCTGTGCAGATAGATTCCCAGGAGCGTCCCTTGGAACGGGTCCATCCCCTGCCCCAGAAGACCTCCGATCATTCCCGCGAGCACGTCACCGCTTCCGGCAGTGGCCATCCCGTCATTCGGGTAGTGATTGAGGTAGATGGTGTCCTCGGGCGAACCGATGATCGTCGCCGCGCCTTTAAGGACGACAATGGCGTGGGTCTGCTTCACGGCTTCGCGAACCGCCGCGATAGGGTCCCGGCTGACCTCTTCTTTGGAAACTCGCAGAAGGCGGGCCATCTCGCCCACGTGCGGGGTCAGAACCTTAGCGCCCTGGCGCTTTACAAGGAGTTCGTGCATCCGGTGGTCGGAGATCAGGTTCAAGGCGTCAGCATCGAGCACCAGAGGTCCGGAATAGGCCTCCAGCAGCTGCTCCATCAGTCCTCGGCCGTCAGGCCTCAGGCCCATTCCGGGGCCGATGACGACACTGGAGAACGTGGGAAGCGTGCGCTTGTAGAAGTCCATCTCCGAATCGAGGCGAAGCGGGATCACCATCGTCTCGCTCGGC
>CAYOWB010000084.1:6943-8573 GCA_964407515.1 uncultured Bacteriovoracaceae bacterium | reverse complement strand
CTCGGCAACTTGATGAGGAGCGGATTGAACGCGTCCTCCCAGGTCGCGACCGTGACGAGGCCGGTTCCGATGCGGTGGCATGCTCGGGCAGCCATGGCAATGGCGCCGAGGCGTCCCGGGCTTCCGCCTATGAGCAAGGAGTGCCCGAAGGAGTTCTTGTGTCCGTATCGATCACGTTCCTTGAGCAGCTTACTCATCGGCTGCTGCCGCAGCAGAAAGAGGCCGCCTTCATGAGCGAACTTCGGAGGAAGCGAGATATCCACGTTACAGGACTCCGCGCCGGGCGGCGCCGGGCGGCAGAAAATGTCCAAGCTTCGGGAACCCGAACGACACGGTCTGCGTGGCGAGGATCGACGTAGCATGCACCGCGCCGGTATCCGCATTGATTCCGCTCGGGACATCGAGCGAGAGCACCTCGGGGCAATTCAGCGCGTTAATCATCTCGACGACGTCGTAGTAGACGCCTTCGAGATTCCCCTTCAATCCTGTTCCCAGGATTCCGTCGATGATCGTGAACGGCCCGGCGGAACTCTCGAAGAACGCCTCAAGATTCGAGGCGGACTCAAGGTGCGCAAGTTTTGCGCGCATCTTACGCAGAATGCGGAAGTTCTTCGCCGTGGCACCTTCGTAGCGGTCTTCGCTTTCCAGGTGGAAAATCCGGACACGCCGATTCAGGCAGATCAGGTGCCTTGCCGCGACAAAAGCATCGCCCGCGTTGTTTCCTTTGCCGGCGAAGACGAGAATCTCGCTACTTCGCCCGGCCTGAGGATGGCACTCCAACAGGACCTGCGCCGCCGCGCGTCCCGCATTCTCCATGAGAATCCCGGTATCGATCTGGAACTCCTGTTCCGCGATCCGGTCAATCTCGCGCATCTCCTGACTGGTACAAACCCTCATCGAAAGGCCCATAGCATCTCTTTCACGGCACGTTCCATGCCCACGATCGCCGCACGGCAGACGATGGAGTGCCCGATGTTGTATTCCTCGATTTCCGGAATCAGCCTGACCACAGGCCTCACGTTTTCATAGTCGAAGCCATGACCGGCGTGAGGATGAAGTCCGAGCTCCAAAGCCATCAGTGTCGCTGCGTGCAGTCTCTCCAATTCGAGGACCGCGGCCTTATCCGCCGTCCTACCGGGTGTCTGAGTCAGAAGGCAGTAACGACCAGTATGGAACTCGACGGCATCGGCACCCAACGCGTGACTCGCAATCACTGCTTCCACGCTGGGCTCGATAAACAGGCTGACTCGCACCTTGGCCAGATGCAGTGAGTGAATCGTCTTCTCGATACGCTTGCGGTTTTTCGGGGAGACATCAAGGCCACCTTCGGTGGTGACCTCCTGTCGGCGCTCAGGCACGATGCAGGCCCAGTCCGGGCGCAGCTTCGTCGCGAATCGCGTGATTGCCTCGTCCGCCGCCATCTCGAGATTCAGAGGTATCCTCAGGTGCTTGCGCAACAGGCGAACGTCGTCATCTTGAATGTGCCGTCGGTCTTCGCGCAGATGAACCGTGATCTGATCTCCCCCCGCGCGCTCCACGATACGAGCCGCCTCAAGGAGGTCCGGATAAGGCGTGTGACGGAGCTGTCTGAGCGTCGCAATATGATCGAGGTTTACGCCCAGCTTTGGCA
>CAYOWB010000084.1:0-6933 GCA_964407515.1 uncultured Bacteriovoracaceae bacterium | reverse complement strand
GCCGGGCCTTCTGCGTTTTGGAAGACGATCGTTGCGCTCTCTTGACTGCTGCCATGGCGATTCCCCCTCGCTTTCGCGGTCAGCCGAGCGCGCGGCGAATGGCGCCCGCGATCTTACGCGCGTAATCCTGAATCGACGGCAAATCTTCGCCTTCCACCATGACACGGCAGAGCGGCTCAGTGCCGGAGAAACGAACGAAGACGCGGCCACGATCCTTGAGAGCCTGCTCGGCCTCCTGCATCGCCGTCATGACGTCCGGATAGTTCTCGAGCTTATCGCGCCGGGAAACCCTGACATCTTCACGGCATTGCGGGAAAAGCTTAATCGCCTTCTTGAGCTCAGAGAGCTTCTTGCCGCTACGGCGCATGGCTTCGAGGACCTTCAATGCCGCAACGATTCCGTCGCCGGTGGTCGACTGATCAAGGAAAACCACGTGTCCCGACTGCTCTCCGCCAAGGGAATAGCCCTCCTTACGCATAGCCTCGACAACATAGCGGTCTCCGACTTGCGCACGGACCATCTGGATTCCCTGTTCCTTCAGGGAAAGCTCGAGGCCGACGTTGGACATCGGTGTCGTCACGACGGTGTTCCTCTTGAGTGTCCCCTCACGAGCCATTTCGAGCGCGCAAAGACCGATGATCTGATCACCGTCGACGATCTCGCCATTCTCATCGGAGAGGATACAGCGGTCACCGTCACCGTCGAGCGACACACCGATATCCGCGCGGTATTCAACCGTCGCGCCCGCGACGTTTTCCGGATGAAGCGCGCCACACTTGTCATTGATATTGAGACCGTTCGGCCCCACTCCACGCTTGATCACCTCGGCACCGAGCTCCTCAAAGACCAGAGGCGCTACTTTGTACGCGGCACCATTGGCGCAGTCGAGCGCGATGCGCATCCCCAGAAGGTCGAGGTCCTTCGGGAAGAGCGACTTCAGGAACACGAGATAACGGCCGTGAACGTCGTCGATTCGGAAGGCCTTACCGACCAGGTCCGCGGTAGGACGGAAGCGATCCATCTCTTTGGAAACGACCAGGCGTTCGATCTCCGCCTCGAGTTCATCCGGGAGTTTGTAGCCGTCCGCAGAGAAGATCTTGATGCCGTTGTCCTGATAGGGATTGTGAGAGGCGGAAATCATGATGCCGGCGTCGGCACGCATGCTTTGCGTAACGAATGCCACACCGGGAGTGGGCAGAGGCCCAATCAGAATGACGTCAGCGCCCATCGAGCAGATCCCGGAAGCCAGCGCTTGCTCGAGCATGTAACCCGAAAGTCGGGTATCCTTCCCGACCACGATCTTCGCGCGACGCACAGGGCGACTGGACTCCAGCGGCTTAAGCCCGATCGGCATGGAGCTTTTTTGCGGCACTGCCGCGCTCGAGCGAAGGACATGCGCTACCGCGCGTCCCACCGCCATGGCGACGTCGCTCGTCATCGGAAACTCGTTCGCCAGCCCACGGATCCCGTCCGTACCAAACAGTTTTCCCACTTTGGAAACCCCCAGTGAATTAATAGAGCTTAACGTTGATCTTATCAGGAATTACCCGGACCAAGCCGACATTTTCAGGCAAGGTGACCCGAACTGCCTCGTGGTAGTTCCCTTTGGCGCGCCCACGGAGATCAAGGACTGCGTAGACTCGACTGCGGTCGAGATACTTCAAATCGCGCGGCAATGCACGCACAAGAACTGTGACGTTCTTTTCTTCGACGTTGTACTTAAAGGGAGTCAGAACTCTGACATCGACGTTCCGAATCCGGTAATTCGCGGACGTGGGGTCTACCTGGATCAATACGCGGGGAATCGCCCCTTCGATCTGGACGTTATAGCGTCCCAGATCGAGTGGCAGATCACGTTCGACGGGTTGCTTCGCATCCGAGAGGTCAATCGGCGCTGACACGATCTCCGTCACGCCATCCACCTTGGATTCCGCCCCTTTGATCCGGACCGTGGAGGGCCGGACTTCCGTCTTGGTGACATGGAAGCCCTCGGGCGGCGCTCCCCGAACATCGACTCGAACAGGGACCTCACGCCGCTTCAGGTATTCCAGTTTGATGGGGATCGATGCAGGACTAATCGACAAGACCTTGACGCCGATCGGAAGACGGATGTTGTCCGAGAAGAACCGGTAAGTCACGAGCCCCGGCTTCGCTCCCGCCAGAGTCACTCGGATCGGGTCCTCTCGACGGTCCAGAATGGCCCGAAGGAATGCCTTGGGGCCCGAGAGCCGGAAAGCGATCTTTTCCGGGATGTCATTCGCCGGAACGACGTCGGCCGCGGTAATCACCTCGAGCGGAACTTCCTTGGTGACTTCGACGTTGCGGGATCCCAGGACAACCGACCAAAGGACGACCGCGATCACGATCGAGATCACCTTCGTCCCGATATTCGCCGTGAGAAATGAGAGGATTCTTTCGGCCATGACCCTTACTCCTCCGCCTTTGCACGATTGGGCTTCGCAATGCGAATCCAGCCCCGCATGCGCCGGGAGAGTGTGTTTTGGTTTCTTGAGAGATCCAGAAGCACGGAGAGACTCTGACGAAGCTCCTGTTCATCGAGATTCGTGATGAGCTTGCCGTTCTTCACCAGGTGAGCCTCACCCGCTTCCTCGGAGACGAGCACCACGATGGCGTCGGTATCCTCGGTCAGGCCGAGCGCCGCCCGATGGCGGGTGCCATAGCGCTTATCGATATTCGGGTCCTTGGAGAGCGGCAAGAAGCATCCCGCCGCGGCCAGTCGCCCGCCATTGAGAATGACTGCGCCGTCGTGAATCGGAGAAGTCGGGGCGAAGATCGAATAGAGCAGCTCCGCCTTGACCTTCGCGTCCAGCTTCGAACCAGTGTCGATGAAGTTCTTGAGGCCTGTCTCACGCTCGATAACGATCAAAGCGCCGATACGCTCACGCGCCAGGCGAGTCGCCGCGCGGGAGATCTCCTCGACCATCTCGCGTTCTTCTTCCGCCGATGCGCTCGAGAAGAACGGGTTCTTACCGACATGCGTGAGCGCGCGTCTCAGGTCATCCTGGAAGAGTACGATGACGATCAGGATCAGATAGTCGAAAAAGTACGAAAGGAGCCAGTGAGTCGTGAAGAGTTCGAAGCTTGAGGACAGAAAGAAGGCGATTCCCAGAATCCCGAGACCCGTGAGCATCTGCATCGCCCGGGTTCCCTTGATGAGCAAAAGGATCCGGTGGACGATGAACGCCACGATTGTAATGTCCAGGAGGTCAATTAACCTCAAGCTGGCACGCAGATTGGCCAGAAAATCCCACATTCCGCTCTCTCTTCTCCCTCTTCAGTACTGCTCGGTACTTCTTAGACCGGAACAGGAGCCGGGGTTCCACCCTCAGGCTTCGGTTCAGTCGATGACGGAGGAGTCGTAGGTGCCGGACTGGCGAGCTTTTCACCCCGAATAATCCGCTCTACTTGATCCCCATCCAAAGTCTCGTGTGCCAGCAACGCGTGCGCGAGCTCATGGAGCGTATCGAGACGACTCCCGACCATCTCCTTGGCCCGCTGATAGTTGCGCTCAACCGTGGCACGGATCTCCGCGTCGATGGTTTGCGCCGTCTGTTCCGAGTAATCCCGATGCTGAGCGATTTCACGACCAAGGAAGATCGCCTCGTCCTTTTTACCGAAGGACAGCGGGCCCAGCAGTTCGCTCATGCCCCACTCGCAGATCATACGACGGGCGAGATCAGTCGCGCGTTCGATATCGTTACCGGCACCCGCCGTCTTCTGCTTGAGCACCAGCTCTTCCGCTACGCGGCCACCCATCATGAATGCGATCAGGTTTTCCGCCTTGTCCTTCGTCAGGTTCATGCGGTCTTCCTTGGGAAGAGTCTGAGTCACACCGAGAGCCATGCCGCGGGGGATAATCGTCACCTTGTGGATCGGATCAGCGCCCGGCACGAGCTTACCGACGAGCGTGTGACCGGCTTCGTGATAAGCCGTTGTCCGCCGTTCCTCTTCGGTAAGGACCATGCTCTTGCGCTCGACGCCCATGAGCACTTTGTCCTTGGCTTGCTCGAAGTCCTTCATCTCAAGATACTTCTTGTCCGCGCGAGCGGCGAGCAATGCCGCTTCGTTGACGAGGTTCTCGAGATCAGCACCCGAGAAACCGGGTGTTCCACGAGCGATCACCATGAGATCGACGTCCGCCGCAAGCGGTGTCTTGCGCGTGTGAACCTTCAGGATCGCGTCACGGCCTTTGAGATCGGGCGGGGCGACCACCACGCGGCGGTCGAAGCGGCCCGGACGCAGGAGCGCGGGATCGAGAACGTCCGGACGGTTGGTCGCGGCGATCAGGATGACCCCCTCATTCGATTCAAAGCCGTCCATCTCGACCAGCAGCTGATTGAGCGTTTGCTCGCGCTCATCGTGACCGCCACCAAGACCGGCGCCACGGTGACGACCGACAGCGTCGATTTCGTCAATGAAGATGATGCACGGAGCGTGTTTCTTGCCCTGTTCGAACAGGTCGCGAACGCGAGAAGCGCCCACGCCGACGAACATTTCCACGAAGTCCGAGCCGGAGATCGAGAAGAACGGAACGCCCGCTTCACCCGCGATCGCGCGAGCGAGCAGAGTTTTACCGGTCCCGGGAGATCCCATCAGGAGCACACCCTTCGGGATGCGTCCGCCCAGACGAGTGAACTTCCGCGGATCTTTCAGGAACGCGATAATCTCCTCGAGTTCCTCTTTCGCTTCATCCGCGCCGGCAACGTCCTTGAACGTCACCTTGTTGGCATTCTCATTGAGCAAGCGCGCCTTGCTCTTTCCAAAGGACATGGCTTTGCCACCTCCCACCTGGATCTGCCGCATGAACAGGAAGAAAAACACAAACAGCAGCAGCATGGGGAACCACGAGATGAGCACCTGCTGCCAAACAGGCGTCTTCTCAGCGCGTTCGTAATTCGGGATAATCTTGTTCTGTTCCAGGATCTCGAAGACCTTGGGGTTCGTCGTATCGCCGATCGTTTCGAAGAACTTGCGACCATCCGGCGCCGGTTCCTTGAAGGCGCCGACAATGACGTTGTCCGCTTTGAAGGTCACTTCTCCGACCTTGCCCTGCTTCACGTACTCGACGAACTCGTTGAACTTGATCTCGCGACGGTTCTTATTACCTGGATCGAAAACCTTAAAAAGGCTCGCGAAAAGCAGGATCAGAACTAGCCACAGGGCGATTGTCTTATGCGAAGGTTTCATTACAAAACCGGTCCTCTCTATCTCCCCAACATTCTCCAGGAAATGCCTCGACAAGCTAACATGTTGAGAAACAAGTTTCAAACCCAGGAGATGTCAGGAGTGAATTATTTCGTTGCCCTTTCCGAGACTTAGTTTTTCTCAAGCACCCAACGTTCAAGCTTAGGCTTCTTGCTTTTCCATTCGCGCTTGAGACGCCAGTCACCCGGAAGATGCAACTCACCTGCCCATGACGGATCGCGTAAACACCGTTCTATGAGCTCCCAATGCCCGCGACGAGCATAGAGACCAGCGGCACGAAAGAGCGTGGACAGCTCTGCTGCGGCGCGCATTTCTTCGCTCGGGCTTACTGGCGCACTCCCGGAGGACGCAGAGAGCCGTTTCATGGGCTCCAATGCACCCTGCTGCGCAGCCAGTGCTAGTTTGACGAGATGATCCACGGCCCTTGGAAAGAGCTTTTCAATGATCGGCAGGAGCTCCAATCGCATCTGAGAGCGAAGAAAGCGGCCTTCCCAATTTGTCGCGTCCTCCCGCCATGTTTCGCCCACTTCCTTTAGATACGCTTGAAGGTTTTTTTTACGGACACGAAGGAGCGGACGAAGCTCTGCTCCGTGGCGAGCCGCGATTCCACCACCGTGCGTCTGTGTCGCACCGGTGAAGAGCCTCCACAAAAGTGTCTCCGCGAGGTCATCGGCCTGATGAGCGGTGAGGACGACCGCCCCCTTGACCGTTAGCCGTGCGTAGATTGCTTTCCGAGCTTCGCGGGCAGCATCTTCCCAGCTCACCCCCTTCTGACGAGTGAACGGCTTGAGCCGAACGACCTTGCAGCGGACTCCCCACGCCTTGGCGCGCGCCCGCACATGACGAGCGTCAGCGTCGGAAGCTTTTCCACGCCAGCCATGGTTAATGTGAAGAAGAGTGATTTGATGCCTCTCCCCCACCCGCCGGCCGTAATGAGCAAGGAGGTGCGCAAGAGCGAGGGAGTCGGATCCTGCGCTGGTCGCGATGAGGATATGCGAAGTAATCGGAAGAGGTATATGTTGAGTCCGCAGGAAAGTGACGACCTCTCGAATAAGCTTGCCTCCGATTGGGCCTGGAATTGCGTAAGCCCCGCGGATAGCTCTGCGCTGATCTGTTTCCGTGACCTGTTCCGAGCTCGAACTGAAATCAACCGTCCGACGTCCCTGATCTTCGCGCCCCTGCCTCGGGGCTCTCGTACGGCGAATGGGGCTTTTTACCATGCCGCTCACCTTACCTATTGATCCAAGCGGAGTTCAAGGGTATGAGCTTTGTATTCTCAGATTTGTCCGCTGATGTGGCTGGGTAGCTCAGATGGTTAGAGCGGCGGATTCATAACCCGCAGGTCGGCAGTTCGATTCTGCCCTCAGCCACCAAAAAATTTATTTTAGTGACGCCGAGTTAGCAGGATTTGCTGACTCGGCTTTTTTGTCTGAATTGCCGGATGTGCATCAAATGTGCATCCAGCTTTCGCGTGAAAGCGCGAATGCACCCTACGAAACAGCGTGGAGCAATCTAAGCCTCGGCGGCTCCGGCCCACGCTGACCACTCGGCTTAACAGCAAACGTCTTAGTAGCCTTCCGGATGCTGTCTCCAAGCAGATGAACATACCGCATTGTCGTCGTGATCTCCTTGTGGCCGCAGATCTCCTGCACGGTCGGGTCTTCCCCGAAACGTGGGGCACAAGTGTATCGCGTCGTTCCAAATTAA
>CAYOWB010000083.1:0-14274 GCA_964407515.1 uncultured Bacteriovoracaceae bacterium | reverse complement strand
CTGCCCCAGCCGCGTCCGCACCTGCCCCAGCCGCGTCCGCACCTGCCCCAGCCGCCCATCCCTCCCAGCGATCCCTCACAGGCAGCCTGGCGCGCCGCGCATCACCAAGCGACCCCCTCTCCGCAAGTCGCGCCGCGCATCATCAAACCGGCATACCCTCAACAAACCGCGCCGCCCTCTCCAGTCCCGTTTCCCAGGCTTCACCACCCCCTAGACGAACGCCAAAGTCCGGGCCTATACTCACGTCTTCCAACAAGCCGACCGGAGGGGGTCGCACATGAAAAACCACGTCATTCTCGTCATCAACCCGGGATCCACCTCAGACGAAATCGCGCTTTTCCGCGGCGAAAAGAAAGCATTCCATAAAGTCGTACGTTACACACCGAAGGACCTCACGCCCTTCGACGGCCAGAAGGTCAGCGCCCAGTTCGAGTTTCGTAAACAACTCGTCCTGAAGACGCTCGAGGAAAACAGCGTCAACCCACGCGAGATCGACGCCGTCATCGGACGCGGCGGACTCGTAAAGCCCATTCCGAGCGGCACCTACGCCGTCACCGACGCACTGGTCACGGACCTCACCAAGGGAGTCCTCGGCGACCATCCTTCAAACCTCGGCGGCCTCATCGCCCGCAGCATCGCCGACTCGATCGAGAAGCCGGCTTTCATCGCCGACCCGGTCGTAGTGGATGAGCTGATGCCCATCGCGCGCTATTCGGGCATGCCTGAGAATCCGCGCATCTCCATCTTCCATTGTCTGAACCAGAAGCGCGTGGCGCGTCTCGCTGCCACGCAACTCGGAAAGCCATACGAAGAGTGCAACCTGATCGTCATGCACGCCGGTGGCGGCATCTCGATCGGAGCTCACCTGGGCGGAAAAGTGGTCGACGTCAACAACGCGCTCGACGGCGAAGGCCCCTTCACTCCGCAACGCTCCGGCGGCGTGCCCGCGGGCGGATTGGTGAAGATGTGCTTCTCCGGCCGCTACACGCAAGAAGAGATCAAAGGCAAACTCAAGGGCAAGGGCGGAATGATCGCCTACACCGGCACCGCCGACATGCTCCTTCTCGAAAAGCACATCGATGGACATGCACTCACCGACGAAGAACGGGCACAGCTGAAGCCCGGCCTGACGTCTCAGCAGTCACGCGAAGCCGAAGAAGCCATGGCGTATCAGATCGCGAAAGAAATCTGCGCGCTCGCCGCCGCCTTCAAGGGCAAAGTCGATGCGATCGTCCTCACCGGCGGACTCGCCTACTCCCGCGATCACCTCGTCCCCTGGATCACCGAACGCGTCGGCTGGATCGCACCGGTGATGACCTATCCCGGCGGTGACGAAATGGGTGCCCTGCGTGATGCAGCGGCGCGCGTTTTGAATAACGAAGAAACGGCCCGGACCTACGCTTAAAAGAGGAAACGCACCATGATTCAGAACAAACGCTATCTTGACGCCCTTTTGAAGCATGCTCAGGCGAACCCCGGACGCGTCGTCGTCCCGTGCGCGGATAACGAAGAAGCGCTCGAGGCGATCTGCATGGCCTTGGACGATCGCGTCGTCAACAGCGGAACCCTGATCGGCGACCGCGGCCGAATCGAAGCTACTGCACGTAAGGCCGGTCTTGCTCTCGATCGGTTTCAAATCCTCGAAAGTTCGGACATGGCCGACGCCGCGCAAAAGGCAGCCCGCATGGTGGCTCACGGCGAGGGCGACTTCCTACTCAAGGGCCAGATCGACACGAAGTATTACATGAAGGCAATCCTCGACAAGAGCCTGGGGCTGGTTCCTGCCGGAAACACGCTCTCACACATCGCGCTCCTCGAGCTGCCGACGTACCACAAGCTCCTCGTCGTCTCGGATGCGGCCATCACCATTGACCCGCCCGTCGACGAGAAGCTGAAAGTCGTCCAGAACGCCGTCGATGTGACGCGCCGACTCGGCGTGGCGAAACCCAAAGTGGCGATGATCGCGGCCGTCGAGAAGGTCAATCCGAAGATGGTGAGCACGGTTCACGCCGACGAGGGCGTCAAGAAAGCGCGGGACGGTGCGATTCATGACGCGATCATCGAAGGCCCGTACGACATCTACATCGCCACCTCCAAGGAAGGCGCCGAGATCAAGGGCGTGAAGGGCGAGGTCTGCGGGGATGCGGATATTCTGGTCTTCCCGGAGATCAACAGCGCGAACGTGTTCTACAAGTCGATGATCCGCTTCGTGCCTGACGCACGCGTGGCAGGTCTGATCGCAGGAGCGACGATCCCGATCGTGCTTCCGAGCCGCGCCGATCCGGCTGAAGCGAAACGGCTGAGCCTGATCGCGGCGGCGTATCTGAAACGGTAGTCCCTTTCGGCCCTGTTTTTTTCCATTTTTCGGCGGACGCGCGATTGGGTGGCGGCAGTGTGCATTGAATTCGGTTGAGCCCACGTCAATTCCGCGCTCCTCAATGCGCATTCCTCATATTTCCCTGACATTCTACACGCATGTCTAAGCGCGTCTTGGAACTCGGACTGCAATGGTCCGTTTTTCTTATTGCCTTTTAGGCAATTAACGGTAATTTCAGCCCAAACTTTCTATGGCAGATACCGACCCTTCTCAAGATTGGCGAACCCTGGAATGGATTGAAAGCAATCTGACCGGGTCGTTTGCACTGGGATCGGTCGATCGAATTCCTCGCCGCAAATACCATGCCCTGCTGACCGTACGTGAACCGGGTTTTGGAGACCCGCTGAACGTTCTCGTCGAGACCGGAGAAACGATTTCGATCGGCGACAAGACATTCCTTCTTCATAACTTCCGTTTCGGAAATCAGGTCTATCCCCAGGGCTTTCAACACTTGGTTGGGTTCCAACACCGCCCCCTGCCCACCTGGGAATACCGGTTAGGCGATCTCAAGCTCACTCGCCGCCTGGAACTCGACTCCGTGGCCGACACGGTGCGGATCACCTATCGATTCGAAGGCGTCAGCGAGCCCATGGGTTTCCAGATCGAACCGCATCTCGCCTGCCGTCCTGTACACAGACTTACGAAAGAAAATCCCTTCATCAACGGCGCGACCCGCACCGAAGGCGACACCGTCTTCTTCCATCCCTACGAACCGCTGCCCCGCTTCGCGGCGAAGATCAGTGGCGTCACCGCCCAGTTCGCGGAGAACCCGCGCTGGGACAAGGGGATGTTCTACGAAACCGAGTGGGCCCGAGGTTATGAAGCCGCGGAAGACCTCTTCTGTCCCGGCGACTTTCGGATGGCCATCAAGGACGACTGTGAACTGACGTTCAGCTTCGGCGTCGTCAACGGCCGGACCCACAAAAACACATCTTCCCCGAAGGCGCGTTTCGCCACGGGAAAGGACGGCGTCCGTGAAAAGTGCGAGTATGCCGGCAGCCACTTCCTCATCACGAAGAAATCAGGCTTCCACTCCATCGTGGCTGGCTATCCGTGGTTTGATGATTGGGCCCGAGACACCATGATCGCGATGCCGGGACTGTGTCTCGCGACCGGGAACACGGCCAAAGCCCGCCAGATCCTCGAGAGCCATGCCAACGCCTTCATGAAAGCTGTCATCCAAACCCCTTCGGCCCTCTCCGGAATCCAGCAGAACGTCATGCTCGATGCGCCGCTGCTCTTCGTGCGAGCGGTTCAGATGCTGGCGGAGGATGAAGGCCCGAATGCTGTCCGCCAGCTGATGCCGGCGGTCTACCACGTTCTCAACTCGCTCAAGAATGGCGTCGACAGCCGCGTGAAGGTGACGCCGGATCTCGGCGTCTACGTCGAACCGGGCCCGTACGCGATGACTTGGATGGACGCGATGGTGAACGGGCAGCCGGTCACTCCGCGACACGGTTACGCGGTCGACATTGACGCACTGATGTTCAATGCGGTCTCGTTCGCCGTCGACTGGTCGAAGTCGCAGCATAACGATCATTTCGCGCGCGAATGGGAGCCCATGCTGAAGCGCGCGGAGAGCGCCTTCATTCAGAGATTCTGGCTGGAGGCCCAGGGCCACCTCGCTGACTGCCATAGCGGTTCGGCACCAGACTTCAGCCTGAGACCCAACCAGCTTTGGGCCACCGCACTGCCCTACACTCCTCTCACTGACGACATGGCGAAGAGGGTGATTGAGAAAGTGCGCACCGAGCTTGTGACTCCGGTCGGCCTGCGAACCCTCGCACCGAGCGACTCTCGCTACATCGGGACTTATCGCGGAAGCCAACGCGATCGGGATCTGGCCTACCACCAGGGAGCCGTATGGCCATGGCTCCTCGGTATTTATGCCGACTCCCTATTGAACTATTACGGCATCGATCGCGTCCGCACGGAACTTGAACCGATCTTGCAACGTATCGAGAAGCATATCGATCAGGAGGGATGCCTGGGACAGGTCTCCGAGCTGTTCGAGGGCTCCGAGCCGCACCAGCCGGCGGGCGCCCCGGCGCAAGCCTGGAGCGTCGCCGAACTGCTTCGGATTCTAGCCATGCTTGAGATCCACGGGAAACGAGTAAAATGAGATGAAAGTCCTCATGCTCGGGTGGGAATACCCACCTCACATCAGCGGCGGATTGGGAACGGCCTGCGAAGGGCTCACCACCGCACTCGCGCAGCTGGGAGCTGAGATCGACTTTGTCATTCCGCGATTGAGCGGCGCGGAGCGCGCGTCCCACATGACGCTCATCGACTCTTACTTCCCGCCATTGAAGGGCAAGGGCAAGAAACGGCGCAAAGCCCGCATTCGCCAACTCATCGAAGAAGCCCGGCAGCGAATCCATACGATCCCGGTGGACTCGAACCTCACTCCCTACCTCAGGCCAGAGACCTACGAGCAGGAAACTGGCGAGCGACTCTCGCAACAGATCCGCACCAATGTGCAGGAACTGGAGCACGAAGAAAAGACGATCGACGCTTCGCTCGAGACGGACGAGGGCGATGATCAGGCCGAGCACATCCGGCGCAATTCCGGCGCGGGCAGCAACTACGGCCCCAATCTGTTCGATGAGGTCGATCGTTTCACGCAGAATGTCGTGAAGCTGGCGCAGGACCGTAAGTTCGACGTGATTCACGCCCACGACTGGATGACGTATCCGGCCGGCATCGCGGTCTCGCAAATGACGGGGCTTCCACTCATCGTCCACGTGCACAGCCTGGAATACGACCGCAGCGGCCACCACGTCAACGAACGCATCCACCAGATCGAGATGGCGGGCACGAAGGCCGCCCGTCTCGTTTGCGCCGTCAGCCACTACACGAAGTCCCTGGTCGTCTCGCAGCACGGCATCCCGACGGAGAAGATCCGGGTCGTCCACAATGGCGTTTACACCAAGGAAGTCGTGCAGTCGTTCGAAGCGGAACGCGCTGGTAAAAAGAATCCCATCGTTCTCTTCCTAGGACGCATCACCTTTCAGAAGGGGCCAGAGTTCTTCGTCGAAGCGGCGACAAAAGTCATCCCGCAGATGCCGGACGTGCAGTTCGTCATGGCCGGCTCCGGCGACATGCTTCCCGCCCTCATCAAACGAGTGAAGGAACTGGGACTTGAAAAGAACTTCGTCTTCCCGGGCTTCCTCCGCGGCGTGGAAGTGGAGAAGATGTTCTCGCTGGCGGACATCTACGTCATGCCTTCCGTCTCCGAGCCGTTCGGAATCACTCCGCTGGAAGCAATGAGCTACGATGTCCCTGTCATCATTTCCAAGCAGTCAGGTGTTTCTGAGGTGCTCCAAGGCGCGCTGAAGATCGACTTCTGGGATGTCGACACCCTGGCCAAGCACATCATCGCCGTTCTCCGGTATCCGGAAATCCGTGACGAGATCGTCTCGATGGCTCGCGAAGACCTGAAGCGCATCCACTGGCCCGCCGCTGCCGAGAAGGTCATCGACGTCTACCGTTCCATCATCCAGGCCCGCGAGCTCTACGGGCCGTAAGCGGAGCGGGCTCTCTCCATAAACTTTGTAATTGCTTGAACCCGGAGAGGGAGCATCAACACTCCCTCTAGGGTACAACCTTCCCGGCTTCGCATGGCTCCCTCGCGCCTTCGCGCTTGGGCACGCTTCCATTACCATGAGCCCCCCGAGGGGAGTGTTGATGCTCCCTCTCCCGATCCAGCCAAATACAATGGGAGGGAGAGAGCCCGCGCTGCTTGCGGTTCTTGGGGAGAGCTATCGACGGAAAGTGTGATGGCGTCACAGAAATGCGCGATAGGTGCCGGGACCTATCGCCCACATCTGTGATGCCATCACAGAAAACCTCGATAGGCTTGCCTCACCTCACCTCACCTCACAGCACAGCACCCCGCCCCGCCTGCCCCCGTTGACGGACGCGTTAACGAGGGAGGGGCCTCCATTCATCGCTGACTGGCTATCGCGCGCTCTCCCAGCAGAGGAAACGTACCTATCTTCCTTCGCCGTCATGCGCCCGGAGGGATCAAGCATGAGGGCCAAGGATGGCCCGCGGCGCGGGAAGATAGGTACTTTTCCTCTACTGGGAGCGCCGGCAGGGCAATGACCTGCGATGAATGAAGGCCCCCGTTAACGCGCCCGCGCTCAACTTCTTTGTCGAAACGCGCGCAATTCCTAGGTAAAGTCGGCCCCGCTATGCAAAACCCGCAAGTGCTGATCGAAGTCTCTTGGGAAGTTTGTAACATGGTGGGCGGAATCCACACCGCCCTCGCGAGCAAAGCTCACAAGATGCAGGAGTACTACGGCAACCGGTACATCACGATCGGGCCGGATATCTCTCGCATGAACGAGTACGTTTCGGAGTTCCGCGAGGAAGCATGGCAACCGGAACTCCTCACCTCCCTCAGCAAGGCAGGACTCGAGTGCCGCATGGGACGCTGGCTTGTCCCTGGCGAACCGAAGTGCCTCCTGGTCAACTTCGCGAAGCTCCACGAGAGCCGCGACCGGATTCTGGCGGGCTACTGGGAAACCTACAAGCTGCACTCCCTGCATGGCGGGTGGGACTACCTCGAACCCCTCTTCTTCGGACACGCCGCGGGCCAGGTCATCCAGCACTTCTACCAGAGACACCTCAAACCGCGCGGCGAACGCACCGTCGTTCACTGCCACGAGTGGATGTCCTCCGCCGCGATTCTTGACATCGTCAAGGACATGCCGGAGATCGGCACCGTGTTCACGACGCACGCCACCGCGCTGGGACGCGGACTCGCCGCCATCAATCGGGAAGTCAACCTGGACGAGGTGCGGCCGCACGACCCGGGCTTCGACAACCTCGCGCACGAGGTCGGCGTCAGCGCGAAGCACTCGATGGAAACAATCACCGCGCGGATCGCGGACACCTTCACCACGGTGAGCGAGATCGCGAGCGAGGAATGCATCCAGGTCCTGGGCCGCAAACCGGACCTCATTCTTCAGTCGGCCTTAAGCGACGACTTCGACGGTGCGCTCATTCCGGACGCCGAAGGGATACGCCGCGGACGCGAGCGGCTGTTTCACCTCGCTGAGCTGACCACCGGATCACGCTACGACCGCGAGAACACCGACATCGTGATCAGCGCCGGCCGGTATGAGTTCCACAACAAGGGTGTCGACCTGCTCCTCGACACTCTGGCCAAGATCAACGAGTCCTTTAAAGAAACCGCGAAACAGAAGGCCATCGGCAGCCGCGCCATCGTGTTCCTCATGTACCCGACCGCGCACTCCGGCCCGAAGCGCGAACTGATCAACACGGTACGCGGACGCGATGGACATCATGCGCCCTTCCTGAGCACCCACGACCTTCGTGATGAATGGAACGATGCCATCCTGCAGAAGCTTCGGGCGCACGGAATGCAGAATCAGGCCGACCAGCCCGTGCACGTGATTCTCATCCCCGTCTACCTCGACGGGCATGACCCTCTGATCCCCGAGAAGTACTACCAGCTCCTCGCGGGAGCGGATGTCACCGCTTTCCCGTTCTATTACGAACCGTGGGGCTACACGCCTCTCGAAAGCCTCTCCTTCGGAATCCCGACGATCACCTCCGACCGCACGGGCTTCGGCGCTTGGGCTGCACAGCAGGGCGATCGTTTCGAAACGGGCGTCGTGGTTCTCCCTCGAAAAGGGCTCACCTACGAGGAATCCTGCCGCGAGATGCACGACCGGCTCATGGGCTTCTTCAACTTGGCCTCCATGGACCGCGCCAAACTCCGCGAAGCCGCGCTTCGCACCAGTCAGAGGGCGCGCTGGAAGCACTGGGGCAAGGCCTACTTCCAAGCTCATAGCGCCGCGATCAAGCGCGCGGACGAACGAATGGAACAGTCCCCTGGGGGGAAGATGAGCGGGATCGTCATTCCGCGCGAAACGCAGCCCGTGCAGCAGTTCGACCCGCACGCGCACATGCGGTCCTTCACCGTGCACAACAAGATCCCGACGGCCCTGGAGCCCCTGACGACTCTGGCGCGCAACATCTGGTGGCACTGGAATCCCGATGTTCTGGCGCTCTTCTCCACTCTGGACCCGGCACTCTGGGATCAGGTCGGCCACAACCCGACGGTGTTCCTCAACCGCATTCGCCCGGACCTCCTGGAACGTGCCGCGGACTCGAAGGACTACTTGAGCCGGTTACGTTCGGCGCTCGACCGTTTCCACAAGGAAACGGCACGGTCTCCCCGTGCGGATATCGCGTTCTTCTGCGCGGAATACGGCTTCGCGAGTTGTTTGAAGTTCTACTCCGGCGGTCTCGGGATCCTAGCAGGCGACCTCGTCAAGACCGCGAGCGACATGAATCTCCCGATGTGCGCTGTCGGCTTGGCGTATCACATGGGCTACTTCAAGCAGCGCATCTCCCACGAGGGCACGCAGGAGAACCTCTACGAGAAGAATGACTTCCATTCGCTGCCCATGCAGCTCGTGACGAACGAAGATGGATCTCCCCTCATCGTTTCGGTCCCGTTCCCGTCGGGTCCCGTCCATGTTCGCGGCTGGCGCCTGAGCATCGGCAAAGTCGACGTGTATCTGCTCGACACCGATTTCCCCGCCAATCGCAGCGCCGACCGGGCCATCACGAACATCCTTTACGGCGGCGACCGGCCTCATCGCGCCCGCCAGGAATACATCCTCGGCGTCGGTGGCTACCGCTTCCTCCGCGCGCTCGGGCTGAATCCGTCGGTCTACCACATGAACGAAGGCCACAGCGCGTTCCTGGTACTCGCACGCCTGGCGGATCTCGTGAAGAACGAGAACCTCAAGTACGACGAGGCACTCGAGTTCGTGCGGCACACGTCCATCTTCACGACGCACACTCCCGTCCCGGCCGGACACGACCACTTCGCGGAGGAAGTCGTCCGTCCCTACCTCGCGGCGTTCGAAGAAGCGCTGCACGTGGACTGGAACACCGTCTACAGCCTGGGACTTCCACCCCACACGCGCGAGAAGCACGACTTCTCGATGACCTATCTCAGCATCCACGGCAGCATCCGGATCAACGGCGTAAGCGAGATCCACGGTGCAGTGTCGAGAAAGATGTTCGCCGAAGCCTATCCGAGCCTCCATGCCTCGGAAGTGCCGGTTGAGAGCATCACCAACGGCGTGCACATTCCGACCTGGCTCGCAGCCGAATGGCAGGATCTCTTCACTCGGGATCTCGGAAAGGACTGGCGCTCGCATCTTCGTGACGAGTCCTTCTGGGATCGCGTCCGCCGCCTGGACCCGGCTCAAGTCTGGAAGACCCATCAGACCGCGAAAGCCCGTCTGCTTTCCTGGGTAAAGGAACACGTCCGCGAAACGTATCAGGAACGCCGCGAGGATCCGGCGCATCTTTCCGCCGCCCTGGCCGCGCTCGATTCCAACCCGCTCGTCATCGGCTTCGCCCGGCGCTTCGCGCCCTACAAGCGCGCGCACCTTCTCTTCACCCAGCCTGAGCGGCTGCAGAAGATCATCTCCGAAGCCGGTCGCCCGGTGGTCTTCCTGTACTCCGGCAAGGCACATCCGGCCGATGCTCTCGGTCAGTCGATCATCAAGCGCACGCTGGAAATCGCCAGAGATCCGGCGTTTATCGGCAAGATCGTCTTCGTCGAGAACTACGATATCGACATCGCTCAGATGCTGGTCAGCGGCTGCGACGTCTGGCTCAATACGCCGACGCGCCCGCTCGAAGCGAGCGGAACAAGCGGCATGAAGGCAGCGGTCAACGGCTGCCTCAACCTCAGCGTCCCCGACGGCTGGTGGTGCGAAGGCTACAACGGCCGCAACGGCTGGATCATCGGACAACGCACGTACGATGCCGCGATCCCCGAGGACTTCCAGCTTCAATACGACAGCAGCCAGATTTACACCTTGCTCGAGCAGGAAGTCCTTCCTGCGTTTTTCGAGCGCGGCAGCGACGGAATCCCCCACCGTTGGGTGGAAATGATGAAGGAGTCGATCGCGACGATCACGCCCCGGTTCTCATCCGAGCGCATGCTTCATGAGTATCAGACGAAGTTCTATGAAGCCTGCATGAAGGATGCGTGCGCCTTGGGTCAAGGAAACCACAAGGAACTCTACGTCATCAACGAGCGCCGGCAGCGGCTCGCCAGCAACTGGGACACGATCTCTTTCATGGACGTCCAAATGGAAGGACTGAACCGGCAGAATGTGTACATCAATCAGCCGATCCGAGTCCGCATCGAGGTGAGTCATCCCAACATCCGCCCAGAGGAACTCACCGCGCAGGTGGTGCTCGCGCGGTCTGCTCCTGAAGAAGCCAAGCTCGAGGATTACCAGACGTACAACATGAAGGCGCAGTCCTCTTCCGGCGAGAGACAAGTGAGCGTCTGGGAAACTACGGTCACGTGTAACGAGTCGGGCCCCTACGCGATCGGCGTGCGCGTGATGCCGTCACGCTACCACGAGGATCATGACCTGGACGCCCTGAAGAATCTTGTGAAGTGGCTCTAACGGCCCGGCACATGCCGCCGCGATCACGTCACCACTCTGATGATCGGATCTGACGGACGGCTTCCTCCACGTATCCCTCAAAGCGGACCCCCAGGACGTCCGACAGGCCGTGATACGGTTCCAGCCCGAAGGGCGCGATCCCCATCACCCGCAACTTCGGGATAGGATATCCTCGCAGGTCGGCCTCCCGAAGCACGCGCTCCAGCTGCATCTGATGGGTCGTCATCCGGCCGGAAATGGCTCCCAGGGCGTTTGCGGAAAAGACGAAGACGTCACCGGCTTTGCCGCCACCGGAAGCCGTGACCATCGTATCGATCAAGAGGATTTTTTCCGTATCGGGACGAAATAAGTCGAGTAGTTCACTGACGCCGTCACCCAGAAGAAACGTTCTGAAGTCGGTATCGAGCCCACGCTCGGTGATGGTCCCGATCATCCGCAGACCGATGCTGTCATCCGCCAGAGCGTAGTTCCCCAGGCCGACGACGTACTTCATCAGAAGTTTTTGGTGGACTGCGAGTTATCGAACAGATTGAACCGGAATACCGGCGAGCGCGAGACCGGGTCTTCGAGCCAGTGGCCGTTCACGCGCACCGAGATTTCCTGCCGAGCGGGAAACGTTCCTTCGAACCCGTTTTCATGCACCGCCATGCGCTCGTCCAGCTGCGCTGAAAAACGTCCGGGTTCCTGATAGGTCAAGACCACTTCACGCATCTCGTGGTGATTCACGATCGGAACCGAGTTGAAGTTCTCGAGCACGATCTTCACGCGGTCGTTCGGACCCAGATGCGGATTCTTAACGTGAATCCAGACCGGCTCCGCGTAATACACCGTGGAGCACTTGTAGCAGTCGGGCTGCGTGTAAGGATAAACCACGTAGTCGATGTTCACCTTGGTGTCGTCCGTTGCGCGCAGGAGAAGGTATTTCCACTCTTCAGCCGCGGAAGCGGACGCCAGCAGAACACCAAACGCCAACACAAGCGAAACCCCGATATACGCCAGCTTCTTCATCGTCTTCCTATTCATGCTATTCACGATCATCGCCTTCATGTCACTCACCCCGACCTGATCGACTGAACTTCGACTCCCGAAAAGCGAGCCAACCTATAAGACTGCCACGATCAGAAATAAAGGAAAAACTTCTGTATTTCCCCTAACTTTTTCCTATCTGAGCATTTCACTTTGCACGACTTGACTGTGCTCACCATTGCAGTCACGATGAGCGTCTCTAAAGGGGGGAGCGGATATGTTCTTCACGGAGTTTTTGAATCAGGAGTGGAAGCCGGCACTAGGCTGCACCGAGCCTGCCGCGATTGCCTACGCCGCCGCACTGGCCGCATCCCATGCCTCGGGCCCCACCGAGTCCGTGGTACTTCGCTGTGACCCTCGCGTTTATAAAAACTGCTATGCTGTCGGAATCCCGAATTCCCGAAAGAAGACGGGAATCGTCTGGGCGACTGCTCTGGGCGCCCTCCTCCCGAACCCGTCTCGCGTTCTGGAGTCCTTCAGCCTCGTGACGGACGAGATCCTCACGCGCGCTGAGACCTTGATCCGTGAAAACCGCATCCGCGTGGAAGCCGTCCCGGAGTGGCAACTCCTGCGAATCGATTGCATCGTGCGGGGAGCGAACTCCGCGGGCCGCGCGATTCTATCGGGATCCCACACCAGCGTGGCGTTCGTCGGACCGGCGGATTCCGAGCAGGCGGCCATGGCCGAGACGACGGATTCTGAAGGTCCGATCCACGCGCCAGCCCGCCCTCTCATGGAAGAACTTCGAAAAATGACCTTCGCGGAGCTGCTGGAGACCGCGCGGAAGATATCCGAATCAGACCGTGCGCGACTCCGTGAAGGCACACTGATGAATCTTGCCATCGCCTCGCAGGATGCGCCGGACTCCGTGGGCGCGGCCGCCGGAAGCCGGGTCTTCACCGGCGTGAACGCCCGCATGAGTGGCGACAGCCGCGTGGTCATGTCGCTCGCCGGATCCGGCAACAAAGGGATTACCGTCGCAGTTCCTCTCTTCGTCTTTGGCCAGGAACAGAACCTGGATCCCCGACAGGTGGAAGAAGCGCTCGCGCTCGCCTGCCTGATGACCTCACGGACGACGCATCACCTCGGAACCCTGTCCGCGATTTGCGGTTGTTCGAACGCAGCAGGGGTCGGGCTGGCGGCCGGCCTGGTTTACCTGCAAGGCGGCGGCGCGCATGAGATTTCTCTAGCGACGAATAACATGGTCGGCAACATCGCCGGCATGATTTGCGACGGCGCGAAGATCGGCTGCGCGCTGAAGGCAGTGACCGCCGTGGACGCCGCGTTCCGCTCCGCATCGCTCGCGATGAAAGGCATCGGAATTCCGGCCACCGATGGCATCGTCGCCGAGGACGGGGGCCGCTCACTGGAGAACCTCGGTCGCATCGCGACGGACGGCATGCGCGACATGGACGCTGAAATCCTAGCGATCATGCAGGAGAAACTGCGCTGGTCGGGGCATTGACCTGGCTCCATCTACCGCCTAATTCGGACACCACTTCTCCGCGCAAACTCAACCATTTAGCGCAACTCTACGCTTCTCTTTATGACTAAACCTGTTATTCTGGCGAGGCTCAAAGAAACGATTGGACCGCTCGCCGTGACGCCATTAGTCATGACCTACTGTCATCCGGCCATGGGCCGATACGTGAGCCACGCTAGAGCAAAGGGGGATTCATCATCATGGGTCAGGTGCTTCAAAAGTTTGAAGAACTGAAAACGAAACTCTGTCCGCCGCAGAAAGCCGCGGAGCTTCAGAGCAAGATCATTATTCAAGTCGGCTCCGCCACCTGCGAAAAAGCGGCGGGATCGGATCTTGTCTACGCGGAAATGAAGAAGCTGATCGCCGCCTCGGGTCGCCAGGACATCGTCCTGAAGCAGACGGGCTGCACCGGCCGTTGCGCGCAAGAGCCGATCGTCGGCATCTTCGTCCCGGGACAGATCCCGACGAAGTACCAGAAGGTCACTCCGCAAAACGCGCCCGTGATCTTCCAGCAGCATGTCCTCGCCAAGACCCCCGTCGCGAGCCTCATGCTCGACAAGCACACTGACAAACTCTACAACCGCGTCGTCACCTTCTGCGCCTCCAAGAACTGCGGCCAACAAAGCCCCCAAGAGGCGGGCTGGCCCAAGAAGTTCGAAACCCTCCTCGAGAAGAAGGGCCTCGCGAAGGACAGCGTCCGCGTGTTCCAGGGCGGTTGCTTCGGCCTATGCAAAGACCGCAAGAAGCCGGCCGGACAGCAGCCTGACACCCACTCACATGGCACCCATTCACATGGCACGATGATCGTCTACCCCGAGAAGACGATCTACCACTTCACCGACGAAAAGCAGCTCGAAGCCATCGTCGCGCAGCACCTCGTGCCAACCACAGTAGCCACGGACCATCGC
>CAYOWB010000082.1:5914-14280 GCA_964407515.1 uncultured Bacteriovoracaceae bacterium | reverse complement strand
CTTCCTCCCTTACGACGGCAAGCGCGTGGTCAGCTCGACCGAAGCGCTCTCCCTGCCAGAGATCCCACGCCACCTCGTGGTGATCGGCGGCGGAGTCATCGGGCTCGAGCTGGGATCCGTGTGGTTGAGACTCGGCGCCAAAGTCACCGTGGTCGAATTCGAAGATCACATTCTCGGAACGATGGACCGGCAATCCTCTAACGAGCTTCATAAGTCACTGGTGAAGCAGGGCATGGAGTTCCGTTTGGGCGCGCAGTCCTCGGGCGACGGACTCGTGATCAACGCCGAAGACCGCAAGACCGGCGAGTCGTTCTCGCTTGAATGCGACGTCGCACTGGTAGCGACCGGGAGAAAAGCGTACAGCGACGGGCTAGGGCTCTCCGAGGCCGGCATTCATCAGGACGCCAAGGGTCGCGTCAAGGTGAGCTCGAAGTTTGAAACGAATGTTACGGGAGTGTTCGCCGTCGGCGATCTGATCTGCGGGCCGATGCTCGCTCACAAGGCGAGCGAGGAGGCGATCGCCGCCGTCGAGATGATGGCAGGCCAGCACGGGCACGTGAATTACGACGCCATTCCGGGAGTCGTGTATACTGATCCAGAGTTCGCATCCGTAGGCGCGACCGAAGAGGAATTGAAAACGAACGGTATCGAATACCGCGTCGGCTCGTTCCCCTTCATGGCAAATGGTCGTGCGCGTTCCATGGAGGCGACGGAGGGATTCGCGAAGGTTTTGGCTGACGCCAAGACCGACCGCATCTTGGGCGTTCACATCGTCGGCCCGCGTGCCGGCGAACTGATTGCCGAAGCGGCGGTCGCGATCGAATTCAAAGCGACAGCGGATCAGCTCGGACGCGCTTGCCACGCACACCCGACGCTGGCCGAGGTCACGAAAGAAGCGTCTCTGGCGGTCCACAAACGTCAGATCAATTTCTAACCAGGAGAGGAAAGAAAAAATGCCCACTACGATGGAAAATCTGCAAACCGCATTCGCCGGCGAAAGCCAAGCGAACCGCAAGTATACCGCGTTTGCCCGCAAAGCGGAGAAGGAGGGCTTTCCGCAGATCGCGAAACTCTTCCGCGCGGCCGCCGAAGCCGAAACCATTCATGCACTCGCTCACTTCGAGAACATGGGCGGCGTCGGCTCCACCCTCGAGAATCTGAAGTCGGCCGTAGGCGGAGAAACCTACGAGTACCGCGAAATGTATCCGCCGATGCATGAACAGGCCAAGGCCGAAGGACACAAGGCCGAGAAGATGTTCCGCTTTGCCATGGCCGCGGAAAAGATCCATGCGGATCTGTACCAGAAGGCGCTGGAGGCGGCCCAGAAGGGCGTCGACCTCGAGAAGGCGACGATCTACCTCTGCCCTTTCTGCGGCGACATCGAGATCGGAGTACTCCCCGAAAAGTGCCCGATTTGCAACGCGGCCAAAGACCGGTTCCAAGCCATTCAGTGAATCATCAGGCAGGCGCTTGCCGTGCCTGAATCAGATGGCCGCGTCCGACGTCAAGAATCCGTCGGGCGCGGCACTTTTGTCCTCTTGGCCCCCAGTTCACGCGGGCAGTACAATGGAAGGATGATGCTTCTCCTCTCCGCCTCCCTCGGCTTCTTCCTTCTCTCCCCCCTGAGTTACGCCGATGTCGCAGCCGATTTCTGCTCCGACCCCGTTGGGTATGCAGTGTGCGACAAGGGACGCCGTCAGGCGATGCTCGTCCGACACACGGACCGGAAGCCCGCGAACCTCTCCGAGCGCGCGATTCGCGAGAAGTGGACGGCCATAGTCGCGCCCCACCGCGAAAGGCTCAACGAGCTTTTCGCGCAGGCACGAGCCGGAATTATCCGCCATCTGAAACAGAAGCTTAGAAAGACGTGGGACCGCGACCATCAGGCGCTTCTGCGCCAGATGATCCAGCGTGTGGAATCGGTCCAGCTGAGTTTCGACACGCCGACTTCCGGCTTTTCCGCTGACCCGATCTGGGCAGCCAAAGAAGACTTCATCAACGCACAGTACTCAAGACAGGAACATCGCCTCCAGCTCTCTTACGGACTCATCGCGAGAATCGACGCCATCAATCCGGCGACGTACGTGGAGATCTTCGGCCACGAGATCGGGCACGCCATCGACAGCTGCCAGATCTTTCACGCGACGATGGATAAGTCATTGGCCGTTTCCAGGATCCGTCGGTCAAAGGTCGAGAAGCTCACCGAGCCGCTGGTGAAGTGCTTTCAGAGAAACGGCGTTCGGCTCAGCAATGTCTTTGAACACCATACCTATCAGGTGAACTTCTGCTCCGAGTATCCCGCCACTGAATGCGAGGCCTTTTCCCGCGCCTGCATCTGCAAGGAGGGCGGCGCTTATGAGAAGAATCAGCTTCAGGAGGCCATGGCCGACTACTACGGTGCCCTCGCCCTGGAACACTACTTCCGTGCCCTTCCTAAAGGCGAGGCGCTCGAAAGCGCGATCGCGATGGTGCAGGACAGAAACGGAGGGATCTCGTGCCCACCGACTTACGAGAACCCCGCTGACGATCCACACCCCGGTAAGAACCTTCGAATTCGTAACGTGATGTTCGCCAACCCCGGATTGCGACAGGCGATTGGCTGCCCCGCGAAGAAAATCGCGGAGGTCGAAGACTGCTCCTGGTAGCTTACCGTTCAGTGTTTTTCGCCGTCGAACTGTTTGACATCGCCTAATGCGTAAACGGGTTTCTACGCGATTCTTAACTATCGTTCTTGAGCATCTTCACACTGACCCTGCTTCCGCTTTCGATCCGGACCGTTACTTCCGTGTCTCCTCCGACCCAGGCAACACTGTGAAATCATGACGCATGGCACCTTCCTTGCTGTGTTAGTGAAGTATGAGCAATACGGCCAAGCGTCTCGAATCTGTCGCGGGGAACGGAAAAGAACGGCGTCAACGCGCCCGCAAAGCTCCGGGCTTTGCCTCGCGCAAGGGCCAGCCCCTGGTCGAGGGACTCACCAAGTCCGAACTGATTTTGAAATACGGCGAACGCGTGCGCGTGATCGCGCGGAGGATCGCCTCGAGCCTTCCGCAGTCCGTGGATCCGGAGGATCTGGTGAGCGTGGGCTTCATGGGGCTGATGAACGCGGCCGACCGCTTCGACGCCTCCAAGGGCGCCAAGTTCAGTACCTATGCCGAGTTCCGCATTCGGGGCGCTATTCTCGACGAACTGAGAAACCAGGATTGGATTCCGAAGCCAGTGCGCGCCAAGATCAAGAAGGACGAAGCCACGGCCAAGAAGCTCGGGCCATTGATGCTCGTAAACTATGGCGACCTCAATGAAGATCCGGCACTCGAAGAAAAGATGACAGAGCACGCTGGTGGAGAGAAGGCCACTCCCTACACCATGGCGAGTCGGAGCGACGCAAAAGCCTGGATGGATCGCATGATGGCCGATCTTTCCGAGAACGAACGCCGCGTCCTTTCCATGTATTACTATCGCGAACTGAACCTCCGCGAGATTGCCCAGATCCTTGAGCTCACGGAGTCCCGGATCTCGCAAATCCACTCGCAGGCGATCTTCAAGCTCAAGCAGCTGATGCTTGAGAAGATCCCGGACGTGAAATCCCTCTTCGTGATGCTCCTTGAAGCCGCCTGAGCCTCACTGCGGGTTCAGAGGCGGACAGCTCATCGACACCGCGCCACCTGAAACCGTAGCGGTCAGTTCCACGGGCTTCGGAGTACCGCTGCACTGATACTTGACCTCGATGGAACCAGGAGCCTCGGAGCCCTTCAGCAAATCCGCGGCATTAAACGCGCATTGCGGGTATCCCCGGCACATGGAACTCGTCTGCTGTTTCAGGTCAAGAGGCGGACGCGGCTTGAGGTTTCCGCCAAAGGTGGCTTCCACCACCCGGATCCCCTGCTCTTTGGGACAATCCAGCTGCAAAATTTTGTCCGTCGCTTCTGCATCAGCCCTCAGCTTGTTCACACGCGCCCCGCTCGCCGTTCCGCAGACGTACTGGATCTCGAAGTCCTTTGGATAGCCAGGGGCAGGGTCACCGATGAACCTCGGATGCACCTTATACGGACAGCGGTTCTTCCCATTACAGAACCCGGCGGCTGGCACCGTTACGTTCCCCGGCTGAATCACCGGCGGCTGCACGTACTCGTACTTCGCCGATACTATTTCAATCAGACTCCGGATCTTTTCCGGCTTCTTCTTTCCGACGCCAAACACCGCGACCGTGGCGCCCGCGGGGCCAGAGGAGGCGATCTTCTCGATCAACTCCGGCGGCAAACTCCGATCCCCCGCAGTGGCGGTATTGAAGGCGGCAAGCGGAGGACTGCAAGTCCCCCCCTGACAGAGGCTAACCACCGCCGCCAGCGGTAAGGGCCGATCCTTGATCAAAACGGGATAAGGCTTTACCTCCGCCGTCAGAGGATTCCGGTAGTTGAAGTCACAAGCGTAATATGCTCCCGTATCGTCTTTTTCCACGCACGAGGAGTCCTTGCCGTCGAAGACAAGAACGTGAGGACGGCCACCTATGACGACCTTCTGAAACACCCAGTCGATGGGACGTTCGGGTAACTTGCCTGACGCACGCATTTCCGGGATCGACACGCTGGCATCCTTGTCGACCTTCCTTAACCAGTAGGCGTCGACATCTCCCGGTGGCAGAAAGCCGGGCGTGAGGATCTCGCCCAGATCCGCCGCCGGATGCTCATTCAACGGCGTCCCCTTCCTCTTGAACTCCCAGTAGTGCTTGTCCACTCCCCGTGGTCTCGTCTCCTTGATGACGATCGTCTGTCCGCCATAAAGGGTGGCAGACGCCTGATAAGCCGACGTGAAGACCAAATTCGTCGGGAAGTCGACGAACTTCCCCGAACGCTCATCGAGATACAATGAAACCGCGTTGCTCTTCGCCGGTTCGGACATGAAGAGGTCATCGACGAGGCTCATCGCGTACACGGCAGCCTCCGTCGAGTTGAACGGTTTGCACTTGGCTACCGTATTCAATGCCGACTTGATCGGCGCTAGATTCGCGGCAAGCGGGCTCGCTTCAAACGTCGTCTTCCCCGAGAGAATGTCCACGATCGCGGAGTACTCGCGAATGCCTACGACCGCACCCGAATCGCCGAGCATCGCCGAGACAGCCCGGTTGACGTCGTACTGAGGGCTTTGCTTCGACACACCTCGATAGGCGCGGCCCGAGGTCCGCGGCATCTCCACGCCATCGACTTTGGAAGGCGCTGGAGAATAACCGGCAAAGGACGCATGGACCTGCCGGACAGCATATCCCGGACAGGTCTTGAAGCTCGGCGCCAAAGGGGCAGCCGCCACCAAGGGCTTCAGCACAGAAGGCGCCACAGGTGCGGCCCCGTCCCCATCGGCACAGGCAGCGGCATCATCCGCCAGGACGAGCCCGGTATCGGGTAGACCCCACAACAAGAAGCCCACAATCCAGAGGGTGATAAGGCGGATCATAGTGCCCCTTTCCCTCCGCTCGGGGATAGAAAGTCCCACGAGCGCCCATCCAGGCCCGGCCCATTCTCCTTAAGTTTGGGTTGTCTTCCTGAGACGAGGTCATCAAGGACGGTGAACGCCTCGGACTTCGGGAGTCGTTTTCCCTTATTCATCTTGAAGACGTAATCCAACGAAGGGTATGACCCCGCGTCACTTACGAAGTAGAGCGTCTGCAACTGGAAAAAGTCCTGCAAAGAAAGCCCAGCCTCATTCGCGCGGCTCTCCAGCTGGAGTCGGGTGGACGTGGCACTCGTCCCCTTGACCAGATAGTCGCCGAGGATATCGTGATTCATCAGCATCTTACCGAGCTTCACTTCCTCGGGGCTGAATCCCAGGCCCTCCAAGGAGCGGACGAGGTGAGGCAGGATGTACTGATGTTGGATATCCTTCCTTCCGGCCAGCACGGAAAGCCCCTTGCCGATGTCGTGCAACGCCATCACCGCTCTCATGAGCGGCAAGATCCGCATGCGGCTGCGCTTGGAGATTTCCGCGAGCGGATAGTGCTTCTCTTGAGAGAGGAGCGTATCCACCACCCGTTCGGTGTGCTGCCCGACGGTGTACCCTTCCGCGACTAGCGAATCGAGAAGGTACATGGAATTGAGATCAGGATTCCACTTGCTCAATTCGGCGACGACCGACTTGCCATTCACCTTCCTCGCTCCGAAGAACTGCGCGATGGAAGGGGGAGGGGCTTGATAAAAGACGTCCCGGATCTTTTTGTCGATGCGATCGAAGAGCTCCGCGCTGCCGTCATATCCGGAAGACTCGCAGAGCACGGATCGCCACTTCGGAAGCACTTCGGTGACGATACTCGGAGCGCATCCCTCAAAGCGATTTCCGAGTGTTCTTTGGATGTCCGCTCGAACTTCCTTGGCAAGGGCGGGATCTCCAAACCGCTTCAGCTTCGCCTCGACCCCCGTCAGCCGCGTGAGAAAAGATACGTCCATATCGCGGACGAAGCGCGGCTCATAGACGCTCTCAAGGGACCTACGCACTTCCTTGATTCGTCCCTTCATCCGCGCGATCACCTCGTCTCCCTTCCGGTCAGGCCAGTCGGAACTTCGAGCGGCATCGACTGCTCCACGGACAAAAGCCCGAGGGTCCTGGTCGCCCAGGATCTCATCCAGCTTGCTCATCAGCTCCGGGTCAGCCATGGCGGCGGCACGAATCCGTTTTAACGCACCTTCGGCACCCGGAGGCGCCTGGTTATTGAGGTCCTCGATCAGCGCGGCCACTTTCGCGTTACCAAGGGCACCCCACTGCATAGCCTCAAGAAGCTGATCGTAGTACAGGCTTCTCTGCGTCGGACTCACTGTTTCATCAAAGAACCGCACGAACTCGCTGAACGAGCGAGCGCCTCCGAAGGACTGCGGCATCTCGCCCGGCGCCAAACGGACCTCGGACGAACCGTACCCGGGGCCGAAACCGGTAGCACCGTATCCGTCGCCATCGAAAGCCGAAGGCTTGAAGAAGTTCGCCGTGGCCCCGAGGTTTCCTCCTCCAATCGCCGCCAGCCAGAAAGTCAGATTCCGGTCTTTTTCGTATGCCGCATCCTTTCGGCCTGGGGCAGGACACAAAGCGCGTTCCAGCTCGGTCTGGCTCCGGCAGTCTTCAAAAGGAACCCCCTTACAGCTCATGAACTCCAGGACCAGTCCCGGATCACTCAGGGCCATCCGTCCCTCGTTATGGACTCCTTGCTGACAAGCGTCCTTTAACGAACGAAGACCGGAAGAATAGAACTGCTGGATCGCATCCCGTAACACCTTCCGCATACCACCCGCCATCATCGCATCAGCGACTTTCTGTCTGCTGCCTTCGTGGCTCACTTCGTTTCTGAAGAAGGGATTCTCATTCAGGATGCCTCGCTGAACCCTGACGCCGGCATCCTGGATGCTCTTCAAGAGGTAGCAGGGGTCCGACTCCATCTCCCGTCGAATGCTGGTTTCGCTCCAATAGCTTCCATCGAATCGATCGCCGTACAGAACGAGAAACGCCTGGATTCTGTCCTGATCGCCCTTGGAAAGCCCAGCCGGCCTTCCTCCGGCGGAGCAGCCGATCCTGCTTTTGAGTTCCTGCAGCTCGTTCATTCTTCGAGTCAGGCTCGCGTACATCACGCCTTTCTCCAGCAGCGCTTCGTCGCGCGCCTTACGGAACTGTCTCGCCGACTCAGCGTCACCCGGCCATACGGAAAAGTGCTCCTTAAGCGAACTGAAGGCTTTCCTCGTCATACCGGCACAGGACGAAAGAACATCGAGAATCTCCTTCCCGTCCTTCCCTACTTCTCCCGCTAGGCCCCAGACCGCCTCTGCTCTACGCCTCAGCGAATAGACACCAAGATCGCCCCTCACCTCCTGGGCGAGCACGCGGTTCACGTCCCCAACCAGATCCTCGACCGGCTTTACGTCACTGCCGACCTCTGGTCGACCGATCGCCTTAAGCTTCTCAATCTCTTTCGGGGTGACCCACTCCTGCTTCTGGAACCAAGTACACGCCGGCGTCGGGTCGTTGACACCGCCCATTGCCATCTGCCATCCGGCCTCCCTAATCGTTTTCCTCGGTCCGTCCGGCAGCTCGGGCATCGATAGTTGAAGTCGTTGGAGCGCGGCACCACGCTCAGTGAGGGAGGCGGCCGAGACTTGTTTGAAGAACGTCTCAAGCGATAGCAGGCGGTTGGCAGGAGATTCAGCACGAACCCCGTAACTTCGTCCGACAATTCTCCTCATGCAGAACTGCTCCTGTTTGAGCTGAATCTGCTTCAACGAAGGTTTCTCCGTGCCCGCACATCCTCCGAAGGCACAGGGTCTTTCCGCCTTGGGCGGTGGACACACTCTTGTCCAATTCACAGAGCCGGCGCCTTCTTCGATGCGTCGATAAGCATC
>CAYOWB010000082.1:3197-5904 GCA_964407515.1 uncultured Bacteriovoracaceae bacterium | reverse complement strand
GGACATGGCGGGGGCAGAGGTGCGCCGCCTCAACCTGGGTGAACTGGCGTTCGAGCCCACCACGAGAATAAGAGAAAGGTAGGCGAAACACTTCAAGTCCGCGCGGATCTCCATGCAAGGTCTCCCGCCGATTCCCCGGCACTGACTTATCGGACTGATTCATGAATCCGTTTAATCTGATTAAGGCACCAGAACGCTCGCTTAACACTCTGATCCCAAAGGATAAAAAAAGGGGCGGATCTGAGCGATCCACCCCTCTCTATTTCTAAACTACAGGATTACCAGCCTTATTCTTGCGCCCGTGCAGCAGCGCCATCGCGCTTGTCGCGACGGTGCTTGGCCGGAGCCTGCGGAATCTCACGCTTGCCGATGCGTTCGGCCTTACCGGTCTTCTTGCTGTCGGCCGGCACCCTCGGATTCGCCGAAGAGACGGAAGCCTGAGCATCCACGAGCTGCGCCTGAAGGTCGGCCATTAGGGCCGCGGAGACCTCGCCAGACTCGCCGCGCAGACCCTCAATGATCTGATCCTTGGTCGGAGTCACGCAACGGCCATCCGAGGTCAAGGTGCCACGGATGAAGATCTTCTGCACTTCCTGCTTCTTTCCACGCTCTTCACCAATGTGCACTCCGACGTTGACGTCCGCGTCGTTCACTTCCTTCTTCCAGTTGTCTGCAATGTACATATTCAGGTGCTCAATCTTCAGGACACGGAGAAGAGTGACGACCGACGGCTCCGCCACGCACTTCTGAACTTCGGTCAACAGCTGGGACAGACATTCCTTCTGCTTCGAATTAATGTACGAAACCGGAACCTGCTTCATGCCGAAGTATTTCCAGTTCTTCGTACGCCCTTCATCTCCGCTTTCCCGGTCATAGCCCATGATCTCGTTCACGAACTTGAAGACCTTCGGCGCCTTCGCGCGGTCGGTGGGATAAACGACGTTCTTATGGGACACTTCCTGTGCCGAAGCATTCACCGCGAAAGCGGCCAGCACGGCCAAGCCGATAAAAGCCCGATTCATCATACCTGAGTCCCCTCGAATCGCCTCACCATCATAGTGAAGCACTTGTTCAACGGGATTTATTCCCCAGCGTCCAATTATCGAACCGCGGTATAACACTGTCAACCGCAAGGATGCCTGTATCGTGGGCCGCAACGATGTTCGCCCCACCAGAGGGAAGAGTCAAATCAATGACGATTGTGTAAGCGCAGCGGCGGCACCGGAGTCCACGCACTCCAGTTCTGCACGGATTCGCTCAAAGACACTTGGAAGCTCACCTCGACGCCGACCTAACTCGTCGACTTTACGGGCCTCAATCGCTTTGTTTGCTTTTCTTCGTTTTGTTAATTAAACTTAATTTTAGATTGAGCCGCAACGTGTTCCTTCTGGGAGGGAAACAGTCATGAAACAAAGGGCACTGACCAAGATCGCATTGAGCGCCGTGATCATCGGAATGGCCCTGAGTGGTTGCTCCAAAGGCTGCTCCCGCAAAGCTCCCGAGGCCAACGTCGCCGCGGTGGGCACGGAAGACCTGCGGAGCACTCAGCCGACGAACTCTTCGGACCGGAAGCTCGGCAAGGACACGGGAACGCTGCCCACAGGTAGCGAGGACCTCGTCCCCTCCAAGCCGTCAGCTCCGGTCCAGGCACAGGTCCCCCCGCTTCCCAAAGAGAAGCCCTGCTTTACCGTGACGTTCAAGACCAAGAGCAACGCATGCATGCATCATCGCAACCTCCTTCGTCTGGAGCATGCGAACGTGAACGCCAAGTCGCTCTGTGTCCGCGTCGATGGCACTCCGATCCGCTACCAGGCCGTTCCGCAATCGAAAAACGGGAAGGGCCACCTGGCTCTGCTCATCGGACCGGTATCCGGTCCCCAGGCGAAAGTGACTGCCACGTTTTGTGAGGACAAAGAGAAGTGCAAAGAAACCTGCACCGTTCCGAAGGACGAATTCATGGAAGCTATCGGTGGCGACCTCTCCGACGGACAAGTGCATGCGAAGTGGGATCCGGATGACGCCGAGAACGACAACGACGTCAGCCAGGAACTCGATGACGACATCAAGCGAGAGCTGGCGTCTAACGGCGACCTCGCGACCTTTGAAGGCTGGACCGCGAGCGATAGCGCTCCTGCCTGTAGGGACTAACCGGGACATGGGCTAGGAGGCAGCTATGTTAAAGCACCTACCGTTCATTTATCTCCTGCTTGCCCTGACGTTGGCCGTGGCCGGCGCCGGTTGCACCGGCCCGATCAGCAACCTCTTCCGGCTCGCGCAGCAGGAACAGACCTTCAAGTCACAGCTCGAAGTGAATACGAAAATCGACCTGCTCTGGGTGGTCGACAACTCGGCCAGCATGGACGTCTCGCAGCAGAAACTACGTAACGGTTTTGCCGGCTTCGCGCAGAAGTATATGCAGCCGACCTGGGACATTCGTGTCGCCGTCATCACGACGGACACCTATATGGCGCATCCGTCGTTTCAGAACTATCTGAGCACGGTGATTCCTGGCACGGTCGGAAGAACCTCGACCCATATTTCGGGGCGCTTGGCCACGTGGCAGAACCCGTCTTGGAACCCGAACCTCTTTAACAAGACCACGGAGACTTTCCAGTTCGGCATCAAGTACGGTGAACTGATTCCCGTTTGGGGTCCGAATTACGCCCGGCTCCTGCCTGGACTACATGACGGACCCATTACGGCCCTG
>CAYOWB010000082.1:2348-3182 GCA_964407515.1 uncultured Bacteriovoracaceae bacterium | reverse complement strand
CCATCACGGCCCTGTGCGCGGAAATCATGCCGTACTTCCTCGCCGGAATCACTCAGTGCAACATCCGCGACAACCAGACGCTCTACAGCGGTCCTTCCGACTGCATTTCGCCCCAAGGCGGACAAACGAGCGTCACTCAGTGCGTGAATACGATCCAGAACGACACGGTTCGTTCCGGCAAACCGATCCTGTCCACGATGCCTCCGGCCGGCACCCCGGGCGACGCCACCTGGACCAATCAACTCATTCGCGACTTCATGGTGAACGTCACTACCGGAAGCGCCGGCCAAGGGTCCGAGCGTGGACTGACTTCGCTGAGTCAGTTCGTAACCGACAATGAGTCGAGCGACACCCGCTTCTTCCGCAAGGACTCCTTGCGAGGCATCATCTTCGTCGCTGACGAAGATGACCAGTCCATGGACATTCCGTCGAGCCCGGCTGCCGGCTTCACGCCGACATCGTATTACCGTTGCGATCGCCCTTCGCTCCTCGCGAAGAATACGCTGGCCAAGGTCGACACCTACTGCTGCGCGAGCGGCTGCACCTACGGCTCTGAAGGCATGGGCTGCCCCTCCAAAACCGTGGACGGACTGACCTACACGATCAGCGTCTGCCCGAGGGAAGACATGCTTATCCCTGTGTCGCAGTTCAAGACCCAGATGGACGACTTTTTCCTGGCCCTCGATCAGAAGTCGGGAGTCGCAAGCGCAAGTCCGAACTACTTCGTCACCTCAATCGTTCCGCTCACCTCGGCCGCGATCACCAGCATGCAGACGGAGCGGAACAACAACGATGGCTCCCACGGCGCCATCGTTGTTGTAGGGAAAGAGTGTA
>CAYOWB010000082.1:0-2338 GCA_964407515.1 uncultured Bacteriovoracaceae bacterium | reverse complement strand
GGAGCGATCAAGACCGTCGCAGTGGACCGCGGCGACCGTTATCTCGAGTTCGGCAACCTCGTGGGCAACGGCTCGCTCTCGATGAACATCGCGGACGACGATTACTCACCGATTCTCGATGCCATCGGCCGCGCCATCATCGAGAAGAAGAGCACCTTCATCCTCGAACGCACGCCGACAGGTGCCGAGGACATGATCGTGGCCGTGAAGCATGCGGACGGCACTCAGAGCATCGTGCCGGAGAACATCTACACCATCTCCGGAAAAGTCCTGACGATCACGGACCAGAACTACGTGCTCTCGCTGAAAGCCACCGACGCCATCGTCATCAACTATCAGCCAAAGAGCCTGAACTACTGATCCAACGCAATAACCCTGGGAGGAACATATGGGAAACTTCTTTGATTTCTTGAGAACGAGTTTCTGGCACGTGCTACCGATCCTGTTGGCTGGCGGCTTCGCCCTGGCCATCATCCTGGAGCGGTCGCGCGCCCTATTCAGCGTCTATCCGATCAAGAACATGGAGGGCTTCTTCGAACGCCTCCACGATCTCGTGATGATGGGCAAACTGGGTGAAGCGATCGGAATGTGCGACAAGCACCCGGAGAAGCCCGTGGCGAAAGTCACCAAGCAGGCTCTACTCCGCGCTCACCAGCCCGAAGCATTGATTGAGCACGGCTTGCAGATCACCGTAGGTGAAGTAACGCAGGCGATCCAGAAGAGGACGTCCTTCCTGGCCACCATCGCGAACGTGGCGACGTTGCTGGGTCTGTTCGGCACCATCGCCGGTCTGATTCACTCCTTCGAAGCCGTCGGCCACGCCGACGCGCAACAGAAGGCGGCACTCCTCGCCGCCGGTATCTCGCAAGCGATGAACGCCACCATGCTGGGTCTCGGCGTCGCCATCCCCTGCATGATCGCGTTCAGCTTCCTGATCAACCGCAGCAACCGCCGAAGTCGACACTTCCGCGGTCAAAGTCCTCGATATTCTGAAGCAGCGGTACTACCAGGCCGAGTCCGAAGCCCTGAACCCGCGCAACGATTCGGATGAAGAAGACGAAATGGATGAGGCGGACGCCGATCAACCCGCGCCACGCAAAACGCGCAGCAACGGTAGCGCTCAGCTGAGGAGGGTCGCATGAGCGGCGCTATATCCACCGGTGGAACCCGAGGCAGAGGAAGCGCCAATCAAGACTTCGACCTGAACATCGCTTCCATCATCGACTGCTTCACCGTTCTGATCGCGTTCATGTTGGCATCGGCGGCCTTCCTGTCCATCGGAATCCTGGATGCCGGTATCGCGGCAGGCGGAACGGAGTCCACGGGGACCACCCCGCCCCCGATCAACATCACGGTCGAATTGAAGAAGGACCGTGCGATCGCGATCAGGACGATCGGAAAAGAGTCCCGCTCGGAATCGATCTCGTCCAAAGCCGGAATGTGGGACTACGAGGGAATGGCACGTCAGTTGACCTCGATCAAGTCGCGCTATCCCGCGGTCAATGCGGTCACGCTCGCCGCGGATCAGGACGTGGAATACAAGAACGTCGTCGAAGCCATGCAGCACGCGAGGAAGAGCCTGCCCGTCGTCCTCCTGGGCGGCTTCTAACGAAGGAGAATGAGCCATGTTGCGCAAAGGATTTCTCAAACGCAGCCGGACGCAAAGCGACGAGATGAGCCTTCAGATCACCTCAATGGCGGACATCTTCACGATCCTCCTCGTGTTCCTTCTCAAGAGCTACACGACCGGAGTCGTGAACGTCAGCCCAACCAAGGGCCTGATGCTTCCCGTGGCCCACGCCGGTGAAGCGACGACCGATGCGCTTAAGCTCGAGGTCTCCGAAAAGGGCATCCAGGTCGAAGGTCAGCCGGTCGCCGTGCTCGAGAAGTTCCGCTTTGACACGAAGGAAGTTCTCGGCAATGGAACGTCGAAATCCGTTTCCGAAGCGTTGGCCAAGGAACGCAAGCGCCAGAATCTGATCGCCCAGAAGAACAGCGACGTAAAAGTGGACCCCAAGATCATCGTGATGGCTGACCAGCGAACGCCTTACGAGACCTTGAAGACCGTCCTCGCCTCCGCCGCTGTCAACGGCTACACTGACTTCAAGCTCGTCGTCGCCAAGGGAGAATGATCACCATGAGCTTCGACGTGCGCTATACCTCCACGCCTTGGAGAATCATCGTGTTGATCACTCTGCTAACCCTTTTCACGCTCGAAGCCGGCGCCGCCCCGCGCGCCCAGGTAGAACCCGCTCAGGCCGTAGTTCGCACGGCGGGAGGTCTGAACGAGCAGTACGAGCGCGACGTCGACGAAGTGGCGCTCGCCGCCCAGCAAAAC
>CAYOWB010000081.1:0-14299 GCA_964407515.1 uncultured Bacteriovoracaceae bacterium | reverse complement strand
TGTCACCGGCTTTAGCAGGTACGCATGAAGGTAAGCTGGTGCGTGAGTTGGGCTTGAGCGATGATGAGGATAATCGGAATCAGCTTCTTGTTCATGGTGACCATGTCGAAATGTCTCCCTTGCTTCCAGTGTAACGGGGAAGCGGCTAATTCAGAACATGAATTTCTTGTTGGCGATGTTCGTCAGGATCGCCACGCAGAGCATGCTCGTGATCAGCGATGAGCCCCCGTAACTCAGGAACGGTAAGGGGACGCCGACGATCGGCAGGATTCCCATGACCATGCCCATGTTCACGAAGACGTGCCAGAAGAAGATGAGGCCTATCCCGAGCGCTAAGAGTACGCCGAACTTGTCGTGAGACTGGTAGGCCACCGACAAGCTGTTTAGGAGGAAGGCGAGGTACAGTCCGACCAGTACCATGCTTCCGGCGAAGCCATGCTCCTCGCTGAAGACTGAGAAGATGAAGTCCGTGTGGTGTTCGGGCAGGAAGTTGAGCTGACTTTGGGTGCCCTTGCGGTACCCCTTGCCGACCAGCTTGCCGCTGCCGACGGCGATCATTGATTGAATGGAGTTGTAGCCTGAGCCCTTCGGATCGGCCTGCGGGTCGATGAAGGAGATAATGCGCTGCCGCTGGTACGGCTTGAGCGCGAACTTATAAGCAACCGGCAGGGCGATCGCGCAGCAGATCGCGATGGTCAGCAGGACCCTGGGTTGGATCTTGATGAACAGCATCATGCTTCCGAAAACCAGGAGGATGATCATCGCCGTTCCAAGGTCGGGCTGGAGCATGATCAGGCCGGCCGGTAAGGCTACAAGCAAGGACGGCAATAAGAGGTCTTTGAACCCGTAACCGCCCACGGTTCGATCCGACTCGAAGTATTTGGCGAGACAGATCACCATGGAGAGCTTCATGAACTCCGACGGCTGAATGCGGAAGGCACCGAAACCGACCCAGCGCTTGGCTCCCAAAGTCGCTTTTCCGGCCACGAGCACGGCCACGAGCAAGAGGAGATTCGCGAAGTAAATGATGTACGCAAGACGCGAGAAGGCCGAGTAGTGGAACACGAGAATGATGGCCGTCAGTCCGATTCCGACGCCGAACCAGAGAAGCTGGGTCTTGTACAGGCCGAGCGATTTGTCAGCGACGGTGGTCGCGCTGATCAGGTTCCAGATGCCGATGGCGAAAAGGATGAATTCGAGGATCAGGAGGTTCCAGTTGAACTTCTTCAGTTCCTCTTCGTACATCCCGACGCGGGTGGTTCCCTCTTCCATCGTCGGGGCTGAGCTTTCCATCGAAGAATACGTCACAGCTCGGTCTCCTTGCTCATTTCACTTTCATGGCTACTCGTCACATTGCTTTCATGACTATTCGTCATGGTCCCCCGAGAACAGGCCCGGGCCCGAGGCTGGCGTCGAGCTTTCGGGCGGCAACGACAGCGGGTTGTCCGCGAAGTCGTCGTTTGAGACGATGTCCTCGTTCTCCTCACGAGAGGGCGCGGGAGCGGGCTTCGGCAGTCCCTTCAGGCGGGCGGCCAGCACCTTCTCCCCGTACAGATCAGGGTAGTACTTCTCGAGGTAAGTCTTGATGATCGCTTTGGCGATCGGAGCCGCGCCGGAAGATCCATGGCAAGCGTGTTCGCCGATCACCGCCACGGCGATCACCGGATTGCTGGCGGGAGCGAACCCGGCGAACAGCGCGTTGTGGCGCTCGCGGAGCTTCATCGCTTCGCACTTCTGGTAGATCTTGGCGGCGGACAGACGGACGACCTGGGCGGTACCGGTCTTTCCAACGAAATCCATGCCGGGGAGACGCTGACTGTAAGCGGTGCCGTGCGGGCTGTTGACGACGCCCCAGAGTCCCTGGCGAACTAGGTCGAAGGTCTTCGGCTGGAGACGGGTTTGATCCACGACCTCGGACTTGAATTCCTTGATGATCTGCCCTTCGTAGGACTCGATCTGCTTGACGATGTAGGGCTTGTACAGCGTGCCGCCGTTGGCGATGGCGGCAAACGCATTAGCCAGCTGGAGCGCGGTCGTCAGCGACCCCCTTCGCGACCGACAGGCTTTCGCCGGCGTTCCAAACCTGATTGAAGCGCTTGCGCTTCCATTCCTCGGTAGGGATGAGGCCGGGTACTTCGCGGGCGAGCGGAATGCCCGTCTTCTTGCCAAGCCCCAGATGGAAGGCCCAGGTCGCGATGTCGTCGACGCTCTTGAGCTTCTGGGCGACGCGATAGAAGAAGACGTCGCAGGACTGCGTGATGGCGCTCACCACGTTCATGTCGCCATGGCCACGCTTCAAGTGGCAGTGGTAGACACGGTTACCGACGCGCATGGAGCCCGTGCAACGGAACTTGGTGTTCTCGTCGATGACGCCTTCCTCGAGGCCGGCGACTGCCGTGATGACCTTGAAGACGGAACCGGGCGCGTAGTGATCCTGAATGGTCTTGTCGCGTAGCGGACGGTTCTCGTTGTTCAGGAGCTTCGACCAGAGGCTTGCCGGGATGCCGCGCGAAAACTCGGTCGGGTCGAAAGAGGGGCGCGAGAGCATGGCGAGGATCTCGCCGTTGCGCGGGTCGATCGCCACGACGGCGCCGATCTTCTCGCCAAAAGCCTTGGTCGCCGCGTTCTGAAGGTCCTGGTCGATCGTCAGGATGAGATTCTTGCCAGGGATGCCGGGACGTTCGTTCTCGCTCTCGATGAGCCGGTTCTTCCGGCCGGCGCGATTGATCTTGATGCGGCCGACGGCGTCGACTTCGACGAGTTTTTCGCCGTCGATGCCCCGCAGGACGTTCTCCATCTTCTGTTCGAGACCGAACTTGCCGATGCTGTCGCCCAGCTTGTACTTCGACTCGATGCCCTTGTTGAAGGTCGGCAGCTCGGATGAGTTGATCTCGCCGATGTAACCGAGGAGATGGGACGCGATGTCGCCGTAGATGTTCGTGCGCTTGATTTCCTGTTCGACCTGCACCCCGGGCATGGCGATCTTCCAGGACTCGATTTTCGCCACTTCGTCGCGCGAGAGGTCGGTCTTGATCTTCACGGGCATGAAGGAAGGCTGGTTGCTCGCCTTCTTCAGAATGTCGTAGATCTCGCCCTCGGGCATGTTGACGAGGCGTGAGAGCAGTTCGATGACTGGCTTGGACTGCTTGGACTCTTTCAGGTACTGCGGAATGATCTCGAGGTCAAAGGCCGGGCGGTTATCGATCAGAAGCGTGCGGTTGCGGTCGAAGATCATGCCTCGAGGGGAGGCGATCTTCACGCGCTTGATGCGGTTTTCTTCGGAGAATTGCCGCATCTTGTCGCCATTGAGGATTTGGAGATAGACCAGGCGGGAGACGATGATCCCGAGCGCGATGAATAGGACCGCGTACAGGTATTTGAACCGGTCTTGATACTCTCTGATTTGCTCTTCTTGACCGAGAAACGCCATGGCTTACAAACCCTCGCCATCGAGTTGCAGTTCGTCTTCCAGAATCTGTCGGGCACGCGCGTTCTTGTAGGTAACCCAGTCGAAGCGGTCCAGCCAGCGATAGACCCAGATGGCCGCGACGCCTTCGATCACCGCGCCGGGGAACAGAAGGACCAGCGTGTGCTTCCACTGGTTGCCGCTCGAGCCCAGGAAGTGCACCACGCCCAGGCTCGAAAGCTTCCAGAATACCGATGCGGCCATCGTCAGAATGACGAGCGCAGCAAGGCCCGGGAGCACGAACAGTCGCGCCGAGAGGCGGGTCAACAGGTAGACCGCCATGTACGTCACCAGGAAGGTTCCCTGGGGAGCGGCGCTATGAATCTCGGCCATCTCGGCGAAAAGAAGTGCCAGAATGCCGCCTTCTGTGAACCCGCGGCGCAGGCCGCACCATACTACCGCCAGGAGCACTACATCCGGTTGCAGATAAAGGAAGGGATACGACCGGAATAAGGTGCTTTGAAGAGCCAGTCCGATCGCAACCACCAGGATCAGTGCCGGGGCGTTGAGCGCTCGGAGGATAATTCGCATCATGACGTCATCCTCCGGTCTTCACGCTCTTGGGCGGAGGAACCGGCCCGGGGACTTCACTGTTATCGATCGGTTCGACGTCCATCTTGGTCACGATCAGGACTTCCTCAAGCTTGGAAAAGTCGACGCTCGGACGGACTTCCACCTTCTGGGTGATGCCGAACGGCTTACGGAAGACCTTGGAGACTGTGCCCACCGGTACGCCCTTCGGGAAGACGCCTTCCAGGCCGCTCGTGACGAGCATGTCGCCCGGCTCGATGTCATCCGTGCGCAGCGCGAACTTCAGCTCGCACAGCTGGTCGGTCATGCCTTCGACGATACCGCGGGCGCGGGAGCGTTCCACGATCGAGTCGACGGCGGAAAGAAGGTCGAGAATGGTGACGACGTCGGCGGTATCGGGAGTCGTCCGGAGTACGCGGCCCACCACGCCCTCGTTGGTGACCACCGCCATGTTCTTGCGGAGACCGGCTTTGCTGCCGCGATTGATGCGGACGGCCCGGAATTCCGTCGATACGTCCTTGGCGATCACGCGGGCCACGACCGTCTCGAGTTTGAAGCGTTCTTCAAACTGGAGCAGTTTGCGGAGACGCGCGTTTTCATGCTGCGTCTCGCGCAGGCTCGCGATGGTGTTCAGTAGCCGGCGATTCTCTTCCATCACCGCCAGATTGTCCCGGCGCGTGTTCCACAAAAAGATGTAGTTCTGAACTCCCGAGGTCAGCAAGTCGAGCGACCAACTGATCGCGCCTTGAATCGGCGCCGTGACGGCGAGAATCACCCGGTCATGGAACCGATAGTCGCGCGCCGATCGGCTCGTCGTGTCGATGGCAATGATGGGAATCAGTAAGAAAAGAAAGAGAATGATGTAAAATCTGTATTCTTTCAGATATTTAATCATGGTGACTTCCCGTTCACGTGTGGGTTCATGGTACTGAGGTCGTAAGGCGAATGCAATGGCGAAGGATAGGAAATAGAAGAGAATTCTTCGCTCGCTTCGTGATCGGCGATCTTTGCGTCCGCGTGAAGATGGGTTAGGGTGAAAAAGTAGTTTTGAAACGCAAAAGGACGGAGATTCAGATGCTCTCTAGCATGCGCAAGACTTTCGGCCCCGTGATGATCGGGATCATTATCGGTTTCATTGCCTTCGTGTTCGTTTTCTACGGGGTCTACAATCCCAAGTCGACTCGTGGGCGTCATGAGGGTGCGGTCGCCGGGACCGTGAACGGCGAGTCCATCTCGGTCGCCGAATTCAATCGTGAGCTCAGTCGCCGCATTGAGTTCTATAAGAACCTCGCCGGTGGAAAGCTCACCGATGCGCAGCTCAAGAGCTTCCGGATCCATGAGGGCGTGTTCCAGGAGCTGGTGAACCGCAAGCTGATGTCGCAGGCCGCCCAGAAGATGGGCATGGTCGCCAGCGACGAAGAGATCCGCGCCAGGATCCAGGAGATGCCGGTGTTCCATCGGGAGGGCAGGTTTGATCCCGAGAACTACCGCCGTGTCCTCGATGCCAACAAGTACACGCCCGCGGCGTTCGAGCGCATGATGCGTGACGACCTGACGATGCAGCAGTGGAGCTCCTACTTCCGCTCTCGCGCGAAGGTGTCCGACGAGGAGATCCGCCGCGAGTTCCTGGTTTCGCGCGATCGCCGCAACATTAAGTACGTGCTCATTACCAGCGAAGTCGCTCGCAAGGGACTGGGCCTGAAGCCTGAAGACAAGATCGACCAGAAACTGGAAGAGGTCCGCAAGTTCAACGAAGAGCTTGCGAACAAGGTGGCCGCCGCCATGACAGCCGATGCCTCCTCCGACAAAGCCGTGAGCGCGATTCTGAAGCCCTATGGCGCCGAAGTGAAGATGACCGGTCCGGTGTCACGCGTCACTTCGCATCTGCCGGGAATCGGCGAGGCACGCGAACTGATGGCGGATGCGTTCGCCACGAAGTCTCCGATCGACCCCAAGCAGGGTGGCAAGGCGAAGAAGTATAATTCATCCGCCTGGTGGATCGTGGCCGTGGTGAAGGATGTCGAGAAGCCGGATCTGGCGAAGCTCGATGCCGAGAAGACGGCTTTGCGCAATCAGCTCCTGATGCGCAAGGAACGGGAACTCTACGGCGCCATGATGAAGAAGCTCGTCTCCAAGGCGAAGATCGTGAAAAACGACGCTATTGTTGGCGATGAGGAAGGCGATGAGGCCGGCGGCTGAAGTTCTTAGTCGCATCGACGATCTGTTGGGCTGATTGGCGCTGGCAATCGAGGAGCTTCAAACAATCCGACTTCCGGGGGTGCTCGCCGAGCATCCTCCGGAGCAGGGACTCGCTTCCGATAATCGAAGTGATCGGGCTTTGGATGTCGTGTGCCGCTTGGGATTGGCGCTTCGCCTTGTCGAGCTGGCGGTTGATGGTCTGGGCTAGCTCGGTGATTTCGTCCTGAATCGACCCGACGTCGAGGCGTTGATCCAGACGCTCTTCGCGTCCTGCTTGCTGAAGAAAGAAAACGATTCCTTCCAGCCGGCAGACAATCATCCGGTTCATTAGCCAGAAAAAGAAGACTCCGCTCGCTAGGATGCATGCGCAGGTCCCCACGAGCAGTTCATAAGGGTACGAACCGGTGATGAGGCGCAGGACGAGCCCGAGGGAGGCCACAATGGCCATGTGGACAAGGGTCAGGATGAGGGTAAACCGGAAAACCCGGCTGCGTAGCTTCAGGGGTTTCATGGACAGAGGAGCGGTTATCGAGTTTGACCCGTGGTGTCAAATTCTTTTTGGTAGAAGCGCTAGTGTCCGCTGCCGAGTAGCCGCCGAAGTGACCATTTGAGACCGCAGGGATTCGCCTCGGCGGCAGGGGCCAGTCGAGACGGCATGGGTGGAGGTGGCGGGGCTCGCATCAGTCGTTCCGAGAGGCGATCCAGCCATTGACGGTACTGGTCGGGCCCTCCTTGGACGAAAAAGCGGGCGAAGTGGTCGTCGAAGGCGCTTTCGTGAATGTAGTCCTTGGGAGCGGTCGGGCGTTTGTAATGGCCGCGGATCTTAAGATGATAGTCTTCGTTGAGTGGGATTCCGGTCGTTTCTGAATAGGTCCGAGCGAAAGTCTCGAAGTACTCCTGGGCCCAAGTCGCGTAACCGTCATCGCCAAGCCAGGAAGGTGTTCTGCCGATGCCTCTGCGGAGCATGAATCTCTCTTCGAGAAGTTCCGGGGCTTCGGAGTGGCTCCGCTCGACTAAACCCTGGGTTTGCCCGGCTGGAATCACGCGATTCAGCTTCCTGAACTGCGCTTCGTCGATGTAAAAGTCCGCGTCGCGGAGAATCACCCGCCCGGTCGGCTTCCAGCTCCGGTCGAGTTCGATCAAGAGATTCTGGCTGTGCGGGCTCGTGTGCCGGGCTCCTGTATGCGCACGCAGCTTCGCCAGGGCGCTTGCGAGGGGCTGGATGAATTCCTTTCTCCAAAAGGCCACTGGATCGGAGCTTCCATTGCGCTTGGCGATCCACCTGGGAACCTGATCATCAAAGAGCGCGAAGGAAGGTAGGTAGTACCGCTCTCCGTCTCTCAGGCCTGAGAGAGTGCGGGATAGCATGCCATCTTCCTGCTTTCCCGAGAGTCCTGCGCCGACGGACTCATATTGGAATTGCAGCTCGGGAATAGAGAATTGAGTCAGCAGATCGCTCAGGTAGTGGTTGTGCCGGGTCCACGCGGTCCACTCCTTCATGAAGATATTCTTCTCCTGAAAACTGCCCGGAGCGCGTGGCAGGCTGAGTTTCAAGGAGAACGAGTGGCGAGGATCGCCGTCGTCGATAATCAGGCTGCGGGACGCCGTAAGTCGGGCCCGATAGGGACCTTTCTTCCTCTTGAGCCAGACCCCCTTCCATCGAAGCGAGCTGGCGATCGACTCAATCGGAGGCTGGTGCGCGAGAGGATGCATGAACCACCGGACATACTTCCGGCCGTTCCTTTCGAAGAAGAGCGACTTTTCCGCAAAGACGTCCGCCTGGGCTCGAAGCTCGTGTTTCATCATCCCTTCGTTTTCCAGAGCCGCGAGGGGAATCTCGTAGTAGGAAATCGGAATGGGCGTGGCGACGACGCGCAACAGCTCCTCAGGTGTCATGCGTTGAAGAATCTGCTCGATTTGGCGGGGCTCCGAGGATTGTCTCAGCTTGGCTAGGCCCTCGGGGAAGTGCTTCTGCCGGATACGCCCGGGATCGCCGACTCATCCGCTTGTCGAAGTACTGCAACCGCCATGCGCTCTAGATCGTCATACGAAAGACCTCGGTTGGCGCCGAGTTCCCATCGCACGAGCTGTTCGATCGGCGTGAGGCGTTCCTCGGCGCGTGCTGTCCGGGGTTGCAGCGGGTTTGCCAAAGTCGCTGCAATCGCCAGGAAGAAGAGGATAGAGCTGCTCACCGCGATCCAAGGGGTCACGTAGACTGATCGGCCAGATTTACGAGGAGAATGAGGGAGTCGGGGGCTTTGTCAAAATCTTGACATTCATGAACGCGCGAAGCTCCCGCAGAAACGCTCCTCGGTTCTCGAATGGAAGCCCATGTCCTGCATCCGGCACTTCCACCCATCGGACGCTCTGGAGATCAGCGAATCTCTGGCGTTCTTGATCGAACGCCTCGCGAGTCCACACGGTGCTTCGTTCGCCGCGGAGAGCGAGGACTGGGATGCCGCGCTCGGCGGCCTCTCGGACCCAGTCGCGCACGGCCACGCCTTCAGAGGCGGCGAGGATTCCTAGCAGTGCGGAATGATCAAAGGGAAATAGCAAAGGACCGGACGGGTGCTTTCTTGCGACCGCCAGCAGGTACTGGCTTACCGTCACATCGGGTGAGTTCGCCGCGAGATACGCTTTCAGCGCCTCGCGGCTCTCGAATTCGCGCGGAAGGTCTTCGAGGAGCTGGCGCAAGGCTTCGGGGAATCCTCGGCGTTCCAGGGGGCCGAGGCCGAGGTCGATGAGTACCAGGCCTTGGACCCATTCGGGCCGAAGATGTGCGAGAGCCGCGCCGGTACGGGCTCCTAGCGAGTGTCCGACTACCCAAGTGGGGTGGAAGGCGCGCTTGTCGAGTGTCTCCGCGACGTCAGTCGCCAGTGTGATCGGTGAATATTCCCGGTCCGGTGTTTTCGCGCTTTCGCCATGGCCCCTTTGGTCGGGTGCGAGAATTTCGTAATCATTCTCTAGGAATAGTGCGGTGGAGCGCCAAAGGTGGCCGTTCCCCGCGAGGCCGTGGAGGAGTAGAAGCCGTGATTTCTTGCTTTGAGAAAATCCCCAATGATGGCAATGAAGTTCCATCGTTTAGAACTCCTGTCGGTTAAATCTAGGCTGAGGGGTTGACTGCCCGTTTCCGTGGATTAGCATAGTTCAACTTTTGTTAGGCAGTATGCAGAAAAACTCGAAAACCCGAAAACCAGCGAAGCTGAGAGAATCCGGACCGGAGAAGAGCGTGATGTCCACGCGCTCCCAGGCGCCGCTGGACGATTTTCGTCTGCAGATGAAGCTCGGGTATCTGCTTTCCGAGAAGTGCGAGTTCGATGACGCGCGTGAGAGCTTTTCGCGCGGGCTCACCTTGGCCCAGGAAGTGGGTGATCTGCGTGCCACGATGGAGGCCCTTGCAGGCCTTCTGCGTCTCGCGGGCGAGGACGATGATAACGAGACTCAGGTCCAGCGGTTGGAACAGGAGTTGGACCGGCTCATGCGCAGGTACCCGAGCGAAGTGCCGCCGATGGCCTGGTACTGCAAAGGTGCCGTCGCCCGTCATCATGGGGAGTATCTTCTCGCCCAACGCTACTTCCATCGGTATCTGCGTGCCGTGAAGCGGCAGGAGTCCGATCCCAAGAAGCGGGATGCCGCTCTGGCTAAAGGCTGGTGCGTGTTGGCCGCGGTGTTTCAGGATAGAGGACATCTGGTTCGCGCCGTGCGTCTCGCACATGCCTTGCTCGGAAAGTTCGAGAATCGCGAATACAAGTCAATCAATGGCACGCTGTATCTGATCCTCGGGTGGGCTGCCGAGCGCGAACACGATTTCGAAAGTGCAATGCGTTGGTATCACCGTGCTCATGGGGCTTTCCTCGGGGAGCGTAACTGGCACATGCATCTCTACGTATTGCTGGGCTATGCTCGCGTGGCGAGGCTCCAACGCAATTATCCCGTCGCCTACCTGCATCTGGATCTGGTTGAAAAGGCGGCCAGGGCTCCGACCATGGGGCAGTTCCGAAAGAAGATCGCCAAGGAAAGAGAACGTCTGGAACAGGACGCGGTGGATCTCCTGATCGATAGTCGCAAGGGTGTCGTTAAAACGCGTGAGCTTGGTAAGGTTTCGCTGCGTAAACAGTACGTCCTGATGGGAATCCTTGAAGCTTTGTCGCAGGCTCATTCTTCTCGCGAGGTCGGAGAGGGCGGACTTTCGAAAGCCCAGATTATCGAGAAGGTCTGGAACGAGCCGTATCGTCCGGAGGCCCACGACAACAAGCTCTACTACAACATTAACCGGTTGAGGAAGCTGCTTGAGCCGGATGTCCGGCAACCGCAGTACCTGTTGAACTGGAAAGAGGGGTATCGGCTCGCACCCGGCCTACGGGTGCACTGGGTGACTGAGAGACTCCAAGGGAAAATCAAAGGGGGAGAGAAACATGAGCATTAAGAGAACGGTGGCTTTGGTGGCCGTCCTGCTTGGGCTGTTCACGGCGGCCGCGCAGGCGGATGTCCGTCCGCGGGGCGGCGGCGATGTCGGGACGCCTTTCAGTGGCGCGAATCAGAAGGTGGAGCTGGCCGACGGCGAGCACTACAATCTCATCGGGACGATCCGCATCTGGAGAGATACGCCCCATTTCGAAGTGGATCTGACCCAACATCCGTGGCTTGCGAGTGCCCGTCGTTCGCAGATGCCCTTTTACCCTCTGCAGGGAGCGGCGACCTACTGGCGGCGTTTCGAAAACATGCGCGTGAAGCTGGTGGTCGAGGCGAACGGCATGATCGTCATGTCCGGAAACCGGGGCGATTACGTCATCGCGCTGTATCCGCTGCTGGATCCGGTCGTATTGAAGAAACGGTAACCTTGCGCGCGAAGCATCGCGCCAGTGATCGATTCGGGGTCTTCGGAGAGTCTCTCCGGGGACCCCTGTGCGATCAGATGCCCTCCGGCCTCTCCGCCGCCGGGACCTAAGTCGATAATCCAGTCCGCCTGGGCGATCACGTCCAGGTGATGCTCAATCATCAATACACTGTGTTTGGCATCCACGAGGTCGTGAATGACCGCGAGGAGTTTCTTCACGTCTTCGAGATGGAGACCAGTCGTCGGCTCATCGAATACGTAGAGGAGATTTTCCGCGTTCTGGTCGTCGAGCGTCGCGGCGATCTTGAGGCGCTGGGATTCCCCGCCGGAGAGCGTGGGCGCCGGCTGTCCGAGACGCAGGTACCCCAGGCCGACGTCCCTCAGGATGCTCAGCTTCCGGAGAAGCACGGGACTGTCCCGAAAGAGGTCATACGCTTCGTCGATCGTCGTATTCAGAAGCTGATGCACGTTTTTGCCGCGATAGGTGATGTCGAGGACCGTTTTCTTGAATCGCTTACCGTCGCATGCCTCGCAGGGGAGCCGTACTTCGGCCATGAAGTGCATATCGAGGGTGATCTCGCCTTCGCCTTTGCAAACCGGGCAGCGTCCGCCGTCCACGTTGAAGGAGAAGTGCTGGGGCGTGTAGCCGCGTCTGAGTGACAGAACCTGATTGGCGTAGATGCGCCGGATCTCGTCCCAGGCCTTCATGTAAGTCGCGGGGTTCGAGCGGGAACTCTTTCCGATCGGGCTCTGGTCAAGGAGTACCACGCCCGAAAGCTGTTCCGCGCCGTAAAGCCTGTCGAAGCGCCCTGGCGCCGCCGTAGCGGCGGAGCCTTCATGGAAGAGTCGCGCGAGCGAGTTGTAGAGCGTCTTGTGAACGAGCGTGCTCTTGCCTGATCCCGAAACGCCGGTGACGACGACGAACCGGTCGAGCGGGATTTCCACTTCGAGGTTTTTGAGGTTGTTCTCGCGGCAGCCCGTGATCTTCAGATGCCGGCGGGCGGGAGGTCGCTGCAAGCGGGTGCGCTTGAGCTGAAAGTCGCCCGAGAGGTACTTGCCGGTGATGGACCCCGGTGTCTTCTGCAGGGTCTGGGAGTCGCCTTGGGCGACGAGGTCGCCGCCGCGACGGCCGGCGCCCGGGCCGAGTTCGATGAGCCAGTCCGCGTTGCGCATGACCTCCAGGTCATGCTCGACGACGACGACGGTGTTGCCTTGGTCGCGCAGGCGATGCAGAACCCGGATGAGCCGCGCGGTGTCGGCCGCATGCAGCCCGACCGAGGGTTCGTCCAGGACGTAAAGCGTCCCGCAGAGTCCGTTACCGAGTTGGGTCGCGAGATTGATGCGCTGAAATTCGCCCCCCGAGAGCGTTTTCGTGAGTCGCGAGAGGGTCAGGTAACCGACGCCGACTTCATCGAGGAATGCGAGCCGTCGTTCAACCTGATGGAAGACTTCCTTCGCGATTTGCTTTTCAGTGGCGCTCAGATGCAGTGAGTGAACCCATTCGAGAATCTTCTTGATGGGCATGTCGAGGACGGAGGGCAGCGTCTGTCCTTCGATCTTCACGGCGAGCGCTTCACGGTTGACGCGTGCCCCACGGCAGTCGGTGCACAGGGTCTGGCTCTGGTAGCGGCGGATGAACACGCGCACGTGGAGTTTGTACTTCCAGCGCTTCAATTCCTCGAAGCACCCTAGGACTCCGGGAAACGTGGAGTCGTTCGGGTCGCCTTCCCAAAGGAGCTTTTTTTCCGCGGGCGAGAGTTCACGATAGCGCTTTCCGATGGAGATATTATGGCGTTCGGCGAAGCGGAACATGTCCTTCTGCCAATCGCTGGCGAAGGGCTTCGCGAACGGATCGATCGCGCCGTTCTTGATGGTCTTGGAGGGATCCGGCACCACGAGCGATTCGTCGACGTCCAATGTGTGGCCGAAGCCGCTGCACTTGGCGCAGGCGCCGAGCGGGCTGTTGAAACTGAAGAGATGCGGTTCCGGGAGGCGGTGCTCGCGGCCGCAATGGATACAGGCGAAGCGGTTATCGAACGCTTTCCATTCCTGCGTTTCGAGATCAAGGAAGCTCACGCGCCCACGGCCGACGGCGGCGGCCTGTTCAATGGAGTCGCGGATGCGCTGCCGCGTTTCGTCGTCGACGGTGGCGGCGCACCGGATGCGATCGATGATGACATGCAGTTCGCCTGCCTGGAGAGCCTGGGCGAGCGCCTTCTTCTGCGTGGCCGTCGCGGTACCGAGTTCGTCCAGGGCAAGCATCTGAGCCGGCTCGCCGGTGGCGTGCTCGGTCTTGCGCCAGAGAATTCGCCGAAAGCCTTGCTGGAGCAGGATCTGGGCGAGGGAGTCCCAGTCCGCCGCTGTCTGCTTCGGTGTTTTCTTTTTGGTTTGTTTTTTGGTTTTGCTGCTGCGAGGTTCCGTCGCGCGCGGAGTGCCGCCGATCGGCGCGGTGAGCAATGCCTTGCGCTCCGGGAGCCAGGTCAGTGCCCAGTCGAAGACGGTCTGCGTGTCGATCTTCTTGACCTCGCCGCCACAGTCGATACACGTCGTGCGGCCGATCTTCGCGAAGAGTACGCGGAAGTAATCGACGATCTCCGTCTGAGTGCCGACGGTGCTGCGCGAGTTCAGGACATGGTTCTTCTGCTCGAGTGCGATTGCCGGGGGAATGTTCTCGATCTGGTCGACTTCCGGCTTCGGCATCTTCTCCAGGAATTGGCGCGTGTAAGTCGAAAGACTCTCCACGTAGCGGCGCTGGCCCTCAGAGTAAAGGGTGTCGAAGGCGAGCGAACTCTTGCCGCTGCCCGAGAGGCCCGTGACCACGGTCAGCTTGCCGTGGGGAAATTCCACCGTGATGCCCTTCAGGTTGTTCTGTCGCACGCCGCGGAGGCGGATCGGCGGTTTGGTGGTGTGTTCCGGGGTGTGTGCCATGTTTGGGGTGAGGCTAACGCATTTCGAGGGGCGGAGCAATGGGTGGGGTGAAGCGGGCGGGGTGTGGTGAGCGAGGGTGTGGGGCGTGGGGTGCGGGGCTGAGGGGGAGTGGCTGCTTGGGAGAGGTGATGTGAGGGGTGGTGTGTGCGGGCGGGTGAGGGGTGGCGTTGCGCTTTGCTGGCTGGTATTGTGGCTGGTCGCTGTGGCGCCGTCGGGAGTTACTCGTGTTGGTTTCCCGGCGAGGGAGCTTGCGTATGCAAGGATGAGGACTTCGCCAGCGAAGGTGAGATCGGACTTCGCCAGCGGAGGTGTGAGATCGGACTTCGCCAGCGGAGGTG
>CAYOWB010000080.1:11364-14320 GCA_964407515.1 uncultured Bacteriovoracaceae bacterium | reverse complement strand
GTCACTCTGGGGAGATCTGGTTTATCCACTTCGTTCGTGTCGTACCATTCGTAATCACTATCCGTATTGGCCATAATCCCTTGAATGGGTTGATAAGCCGTACTATGCTCAACTAAATCCTCAGAAAAACGACGGATTTCTAACCATTCCTGAGCGATCGCTTGCTGATGCTTCTCAAAAAATCCATCAATGTATTCAGTTAGAATCTGCCAGTAAAGATTTGCTACTTTGGCATAGGTATGAGCTTCACAGATGGGTTGTCGGGGTTTCCAGCCTTGCCAATCGTAAGTTGCCACCACTTCTTTACAAATTTGCAAAAATCCTGGATAAGTCAAAGGACCATTGGTCACAAATAAACCAATCTTCGGCTCTACCAGTAAATCATCGCCACGTCGATTGATGTTAATAATACTCTTTAAATGGGGAGCCAACATCAGGCGGACTGGGTTCTTTCGAAAAAAACAAAAAAAGGCACAGGACCCGATGAGACTTCGCTCGTCGGATCCTGTGCTTCGTTTTCCGCTGTTTTTCAGCTCTATTCGAACACGTTTGGCGACGTGTGTTACCGCTACGCTCCGCTTCTACTCTCGCTCCGCAATCGCGGCGGAAGAAACGTTACCGGTAGGCCGGGAACTGCTGCATTCCCGGCATCGCGCCCATTCCGAGGGGCTGCTGCTGGCCGGGGTACATCGTCGAGCTACCCAGCGCCGGGGTGAAGGCGTTGCTGGCCACCGGCGTGGCGTTCTGCTGCTGACCGTACAAGGTGTTGTACAGCATCTGCTGAGCCGCGGCGCGCTGCTGATCGACTTCGATCATCTTCTGGCGCAGCGACTGAGTGCGGGAAATCATTTCCAGCGTGCCCATGCAGGCCGGGGTTTGGTTCACGCCGGCGTTGAGGCAGCCCTTCGAGTAGTAATCGTTCACCAAGCCGTTGAGGAGGTTCCCCTGGGCGTACTGGAACTGGAAGCCAGCCTGTGAGCCCTGCGAGGCCAACCACGCGGCGTAGTTGAAGTCGATCTGCTGCTGGTATGCACTGAGTTCCTGCTTTGCCGAGGCGCTCAGCCCGTCAATAGCGCGCGCTTCTCGAATCATCTGCGCGGCGAACCGGAAGTTCTCGTTATTGGCCGTCGGAGAACCCGCGTGGCGCTTCGCGATCTCGAGGAAGATTCCCGCGATCAGATCAGCGTCTTCCGGGCTTTCTTCGGCGCGGGACTTGAGGTCCTCGACGAGTTCGTCGATCTGTTCGGCGTTGCCCGTACGAGCCGTCTTGGCCAGTGCGCCGTAGCTCGCGCGCTTCAGGCCCTTCTCGACCTGTTCGGCTTCGTCTTCGTCGAGTTCACCGAGAGCCACGAGTGCTTCCTTCGCCTGGCGTGCGATGGCCAAGTCTTCTTCGCTATCGGTGCAGAAGCTGAGGTCTTGACGCGCCTGCTCGATCTGAGTCCGGCGTTCCGCTTCCGCGTAAGCTTCTCTGCGAGACTCGATCGTGGACCGGCTCACGTGGACGAGGGGCTGATCGAAATCCGTGAAGTGAACGCGATCGGCCGGATTGTCGCTGTTCTTCGGCTTCAAGAAGCCGATGCGCACGTCACCCAGAGAGCCATAGTGGAGCTTCGAGGACTGTCCTTCGAACTGCTTAGCCTCTTCAGCCGTAAACAGTTTGTTCTCTTCGAGTTCTGACATCCGGACTGTCACCCGGCCACCATAGTCGTTTTCGAGTTCCGCTCTGAACTGTTCCATGCAAAGGCTGCCACCGCCGAGGTCTTCGATGGCGATGCCTGCGGTGCCCCGAGACTGGAGCAGGCGGTTGGATTCGGACGTCGTGAACCTGAAGAAGCCGCGACATTCCTTGTGGACGAGGCCCCGCAAGGACACCGTCTCCGCGGACTGATTCACGTCTACCTCGAAACCGGGAAAGATCTTCTTGGCTTCATCAAGTGACAGATAGGCGGGGTTCGGAATCGAGGCCGCAGAAGCCGGGAGGTCCTTCACTTCGGACTCAACCGTCAGCTCCGGTTTCGGCTCTGGCTTCGGAGCTTGTTTCCTGGCCGGAGCGGCCTGCTTCTTCCAGGTGGTGGCTTTCTTCGGTACCTTCTTCTCAGGAGCCTTGTGGGAAGGAAGGTCCATCAGGTTAACGATGGGCATGTCCTGAGCCCTCTTCGCGGGGGCTGCCGCCTTATGGGCTGGCGCTCCGAACGCGAGGGACGGAATTAGGAGGCTCATCGCAACAGGAATGTACAACAGCTTCTTCGAGCGAATCATAACTTCTCCTTGGACTGCCAGCTCCGTGGCGGTCTTCTCTCAGAGGCTATGTTGAGCAAGACGCAGGCCAGCCGGCAGATCGAGCCGATGGCGAGGGAATCTGTGTCGTTTCAGGGGGTTCTCCGAACGGTTGGAGCCGTTCAGCGAGGGAGGGGTGTCTGCGGTACTACACCCCTGTCTAATCCGTTTACAGGACAAAAAGCTTCGTCTAGGCTGACTTGTCTCAGTGCGAATCCGCGATTAGGGAACGGAGATGCCCATTTTCGCGCGCACGCCATCTTTCAGGAGGGGGATTTATGGAGAGGAAGGGAAACCGCTACGGGCTGCATCGGGTGATTAAGCCAGTAGGCGTGCTGCCTCAGACGGCCGAGAAGATCGACAACACCATGGAGTGCTACGACAACGAGATCCTCGTCGACGTGGACACTCTCAACATCGACTCCGCCAGCTCTACTCAGATCGAGAACCAAGCGGGTGATGATCCGAAGAAGATCGCTGAGATCATGCTCGGCATCGTCGCCGATCGCGGTAAGCACCAGAATCCGGTGACCGGCTCGGGGGGCATGTTCATCGGGCGGGTGAACAAGGTCGGCTCCGCACTCCAGGGAAAGGTGGACCTCAAGCCAGGCGATAAAATCGCCTCGCTCGTTTCTCTCTCTCTCACTCCGCTCAAGATCAACAAGATCAAAGAAATCCG
>CAYOWB010000080.1:9474-11337 GCA_964407515.1 uncultured Bacteriovoracaceae bacterium | reverse complement strand
CGTCGATGCTCAGGCGATTCTGTTCGAAAGCGGTCTCTGGGCTAAGCTGCCGACCGACATGAGTGCCACGCTGGCCCTTTCGGTACTTGACGTCGCCGGCGCTGCTCCCCAAGTCGCGCGCCTCGCGAAGGCCGGAGACACGGTTCTCGTGATCGGAGCGGGCGGCAAGTCGGGAATGCTGTGCTCCTATGAGGCTCGCAAGCGCGTCGGTGTCACCGGAAGGGTCATTGCTCTCACGCACATTCCTTCCGCCACTGCACGTGTGAAGGATCTGGGGTTTGCGACCGACGTCATTGAAGTCGATGCGACTCAGCCGGTGGAAGTATTGAAGGAAGTCGAGCGAGTGACCGGCGGGAAGCTCTGCGACCTCGTCATCAACTGCGCCAACAACCCCAACACGGAGATGGCCTCCATCCTCGCGTGCCGCGACCGGGGAACGGTGTACTTCTTCTCGATGGCCGTCAGCTTTACGAAGGCGGCGCTCGGCGCCGAAGGCGTGGGCAAGGACGTCGATATGTACATCGGGAACGGGTATGCTCACCGGCACGCCGAGTTCTCGCTCAACATTCTGCGCGAGAGCGCGAAGATTCGAAAGATCTTCGAAGAACTGTACGGCTGACCCGGGATCTTGCGTCGTTTGACGCCGCCTGTTAGCTTACTCCTATCCATTCTTTCGGGGGTTTCATATGGCTCATCTCGCTTTGGACAGCACGAAGATCGCCCATTGTCGCGAGCTCGCGAACCGCATTGCCCAGCCCGTGAGTCGCATGATCGACGCGCATACGACCGTGTCGATCGAACGCGCGACTCTTCGGCTCGTGGGAGTGAACGGCGCCGCGGTACGCGGTGGACAGAACTTTCCGCATGCCAACATCATCGTGGAGAAGATTCGCAAGGGTGGTGGCCTCGGAAAGGGGGCGCTCTACTGGTTCGTAAACGGCATGATCCAGAAGCGGCTCGACGCGGGGAAGCTCGCCGAGGCGGTGGTCGCCGATAAGGTCGATCTTCTGAAACTGGAGCGCGCTCCGGAAAGCGAAGTGAAGGCTGAAGCGCGCCAGCTTTGCGAGGCTGCACGCGCATTGCTGGTGGAACGGCGGGAAATCCGCGATGCGCTCCGCCGCGAAGTCAAAGATCCCTTCGATCCGGAAGGCAAGAACGGACCGTTACTTTATGTGATCGTCGCGACGGGAAACATCTTTGATGACGTCGCTCAGGCGCGAGCGGCTGCTCAGGCCGGCGCTGACGCGATCGCGGTGATTCGGAGTACCGCGCAGTCTTTGCTCGATTACGTCCCACACGGCGCTACGACGGAAGGCTTCGGCGGCACTTACGCCACCCAGGAAAATTTCCGCATCATGCGCGAAGCGCTCGATGACGAGAGCCGTAAGCTGGGCCGCTATATCCGCCTGACGAACTATTGTTCTGGCCTCTGCATGCCGGAGATCGCGGCTCTTGGCGCGATGGAACGACTGGACTTCCTGCTCAACGACGCCATGTACGGAATCCTCTTCCGCGACATCAATATGCGCCGGACGTTGGTGGACCAGCATTTCTCCCGCAAGATCGTAGCGCTCTCCCGGATCGTCATCCATACCGGCGAAGACAATTATCTGACGACCGCCGATGCCATTGAAAACGGGCATCAGGTCCTTTCTTCGCAGTTCATCAACGAGCGGTTCGCTTTGAATGCCGGATTGACCGAAGACCTCATGGGACTCGGACATGCGCAGGAGATGAATCCCGAGCATCCGAACGTGTTCCTCCTGGAGATTGCCCGCGCGCAAATGACCCGCGACATCTTTCCGAAGGCGCCGATCAAGTTCATGCCGCCCACGCGGTTCAAGTGCGGAGACATCTTTTATA
>CAYOWB010000080.1:2017-9463 GCA_964407515.1 uncultured Bacteriovoracaceae bacterium | reverse complement strand
GACGCGATGTTCAACTTCGTCGGAGTGGTGACAGGACAGACGATTCAGCTGCTCGGCATGGCCACCGAGGCGATGCATACCCCGCTTCTTCAGGACCGGTGGATGAGTATCAAGAACGCCAAGTACATCTTTAATGGGGCCAAGGACTTCGGCAACGAGGTCTATTACAAGCCGGGAGGCATGGTGGAAAAGTGGGCCGAGAAGGTCCTGGACGATTCCGTCCGCCATCTCGAGATGATTGCCGGAAAAGGGCTGTTACGCGCGATCGAGGAAAAAGCTTTCGCGGAGGTCAGCCGCACGGAGACGGGCGGAAAGGGCTTCGAAGGCGTGGCCGAGAAGTCGTCCGATTATGTTAATCCATTCTTCGAGCTGCTGTAGGAGTGACTCATGACTCAAGCTAAGAAAGTGAACCCGAAGAAGCTCAGACCTTACGGCGACATCATGGATGACGGGACGACTCAGGTCTCGTTCACGCTGCCGGTCGAGCCGTCACCTGAGGCGCGCGAAGCGGCGACCCAGATCATGCAGAAGATGGGCTTCGACCAGATTAAGCTCGCGACGATGGAGAAGGCCGGCGAGGGATTTTGTTTCTTCGTTTTCTACGGGAACACGCGTTACTCGGTCGATTTCACGAAGATCAAGGTCGTGAAGGTGGAAAGCAAGAAGCGCTCTCGCGATGAGATCGATGAATTGGTTCGCGAAAAGGTGGGGCGCAAGATCAAGGTCGTTGGCGCTTGCACCGGGTTTGATGCTCACACGGTGGGGATCGATGCCATCATCAACATGAAGGGCTATCACGGTGATTACGGCCTGGAACGTTACCAGTGGTTCGACGCGAAGAACCTGGGCGCCCAAGTCCTCAATGATGATCTCCTGAAGGCCGCGGAGCGCGAGAATGCCGATGTGGTACTGGTGTCCAAGGTGGTGACTCAGCACAATATCCATCTGCGCGATATGAAGGACCTGATTCGCCGTGCCGAGGAAATGGGGCTTCGCGAGAAGATGGTTTTCGTCGCCGGCGGTCCCCGCATCACGCACCCCATGGCTTTGGAATGCGGTTTCGACGCCGGGTTCGGAGCCGGTACGAAGCCCTCGGACGTCGCAAGCTATATTTTCGATCAGGTTCTCGCGAGGAAAGAAGGCGGTGCTGGAAAAGCGCGTGCGAAAGGTGCTAAACCGGCTGAGACGGCGAAGCGCGCCGTGAAGAAGGTTGCCGCAAAGGTCCGCGGGGCGATTCGGAAGCCGGTTAGCCGGAAGCGTGACGGCAAGAAGAAGAAATGACGAAGAACGGGAAGAAGCCAGAAGCGTTTCGAAGCGTCGGAAGAGAGACGGAGCTGAATCAGCTGCGCGCCTGCATCCGCGCGTCTCGCAACGTTCTTTTGGAAGGACCGGTCGGGGTGGGAAAGACACACCTCGCTCTGATGGTCACCCGTGAACTGAAGCGGCCGGTGTTTCGCATCGACGGCGACAACCGCTTTTCGGAACAGAAGCTGACCGGGTGGTTCGATCCGCCCGCAGTGATGAAGAAGGGATACGTCGCGGAGGCGTTCGTGCCTGGACCCCTCATCGAGGCGATGAAGTCGGGTGGCGTGCTCTTTATCAATGAGTTGAATCGTCTGCCGGAGGGCGTGCAGAACGTTCTTCTTCCGGCGATCGATGAGCGCCTGGTTCTTGTGCCTCGGTACGGTGAGGTGCGGGCCAAGGAAGGATTCCTCGTCATTGCGACGCAGAATCCGAAGGAGTTCGTCGCGACCTCTCACCTGAGCGAGGCGATTCTGGACCGGTTTGAACTGGTCGTCATGGACTATCAGCCCGAGGAAGAAGAGATCGAGATCGTCCTCGGTGACGACGCCCCAGATGCGACGAGAAAGAAACTGGCCACGGCCGCCGTCCGATTGATCCGAGTGACTCGCGAGCATCCCCGCGTGCGTCGGGGAGCATCCGTCCGCGCCGCGATGAGCATCGTGGACTTGTCCACGGCATTGATGGAAGTCGGGGCGTCCTTCGAAAACGCTTTCCGCGAGGCCGTGCTGATGGCGCTTCCGACTCGCATCGAGATCGAACGCGATGCCGAAAGCGGGCAAACACTTCACGAAGAGATCCAGGGACTCCTCAAGGAGTGGATCGAAGCAGTTCTAAAAAAAAAGACCTGAAGCCTAAAGCTGGGAAAGCGGAAGTCGCCGAGCATCGTGCGCAGCCTTTTCAGGGTGCGGCTATGGTGTTTACTCCGCCGGAGATGTCCGGTACGGCCGACGATGTTTCTGACGAAGTGCTCACGGACCTCCAGGCGGCAACCCCGTGGGATGTGGCAGTCCGGTATCACGAGTTCAAGGCACAGGCGTCCCTGAAGCACCTCGCTCCGCAGCTGAGGAGACTCTCCGCGGCTGCCGTGCTGGAGCGTGCCCGGTCGGTGTTGGGGGCCGTGGTTCATCCCGTGGACGTCAAGAGTGCTCCATGGAATGAAGTGCCGTCCGATGCGGGAGATCCGGATCTCGATCTCGAAGAAACGCTCGAGCAGAGGGTCCCGATGCCGGACGAAGCCGTGGAGCCTTGGATGTCTTACCGGCAGAGACGCTCCCAATCCGTCGTTCTTGCCGTGGATACGAGCCTCTCGATGACGGGTGAAAAGCTGGCGCTCACGGCCGTCGCTCTCGCGGTAGTGCTCCTGCAGTTTCCAGACGATCCGATCGGAGTCGTCGCCTTCGAGAACGAGGCGAGCGTTCTGAAGCACGCCAGGGAGCGCATCTCGATTGACCAGTTTGTCGAGCGATTTCTCGATGTGCCGGCTCAAGGATACACGCATCTCGAAGATGGCCTGCGTTCGGCGCTCAGGCTGACTCGGGAAGCAGGTGGAGCGACACGGGGTCGGCCCCCTTCGGCGGTGTTGATCACGGATGGAAAATATACCGCTGGCTCGGACCCTGCGTACCTGGCGCCGAAGTTCCCGCACCTTATCGTGCTGAAAATGGGGCGCGAGCGCGCGAGTCTGGAGTTATGCCGGGAGCTTGCCCGCAAGGGCGACGGTGTCCTGCATGAGGTGGGCGAGTACGAGTCGCTTCCGGCTGTGATGTACGGAGTCGTTAAAGATCTTCTGCGGGGCCGATCGCAGGCTTGATCGCTCCATCCACCGGAATGGTTCGTTCCTCCAGCGAAGTCCCGATCAGCGCCACTTCGTCGATCAAGCGCAGTTCGTCGGTACTTGCCGCCGAAAGCGTCCAGCCGCCTTCCTTCATTGGCTCCAGGTTGGCCGAGAAAGACGGGATCAGCGCGAACATCGATTCTTTGTTCGACGTTGTTCCAAGCTCAAAGAGTCCGTGAGTGATTTGGAGCTTCCTCTCAGAAGACGCTTTGATGATCGTCTTTCCTGTTTCCCGGAATTCGGTCACCTGAACCTCGTCTAGTCGGACGATCTCGCTTCCCGGCGGAAGTCGGTCAATCACTGCTTGAAGCTCACCATCCGCAAGAAGCTGAGTGGAGAATCGCTTCGCTTTCAGAGCCACCTCAATAGGTGTCTCTGGTCGCGACTCAGACCCCCGATCGGATTGATCCTTCAGGTAGTCGTACTTCGAGAAGCTCGGTGAAAGCGGACTGCAGCGGCTCATCGTCAAGGCGATGAGAAGACAGCCTGCCATCCCTGCTGATAATTTCGATACTGCATGCAAGCGCATACAAAATTCCTCGCCGCCCCTGATCCAAGGTTCGTGCCACCCGGCGACGGCGCGGTGGTGCGAATCGGACCCAAGGGATTGGGCGAGTTGGCGTCCAATCTCTGCGACTCTGGATCGAAAAGCGGCGTCGACCTGTCGAAGTCTTTGACAGGTGTCTATTTGGCGATACTGGCGGCGGCCCGGTCGTCGACTCGGGTCTTCACAGCAGTCACGTATTCTCTCAGGCTTTTGTCCTCGCGCGTGGCACTTGCGGGATCCACGTCCAACGGGCGGCTCGGGCCGGATTGGCTGAGCTGCTTCCTGAGAAGCGAGTACATGATCGGCGAGCAGCTGACATCGGCCGTGATGTAAAAGGCATTCGACTTGCTCGTGCGTATGAGTGAGAGAATCGACTCGGCTTCTCCCGCGCAGGAGCCTTTTTCAAGGGTTTCGGCGATGGAGTACAAGTTGTCAGAGACGGTCACCGCCTCCCTGTGCCCGGACTTTTTTCCTGTAACGACCACAGTATGCTTGGTGCAGAAAGTGCGCACCGAGGGATCTCCCGCTGCTGTCATGGTGGAAATCTGTTCGGACTCCTCGCACTTCCGTTCCCTCGTGAGAAGCACGTCGTTCGCGAGCTTTGCGAGCCAGGCAGCATCCTCCCGAACCGCCGGCGCCAGCGAGCTGATCTTGGGGCATGGATCGCTCTGCGTCCCGCTCGAGGAGATACTGCTCTCGATAGTGGAAAGTCGTGCGATTGCCTTACCTAGACGATCACATGCGTCTTCCGCCGGAACCGCGCCGTCTGGACGGCAGCCAGTAGTCGCCGCCGTCGCGACTAGAATCACCAGAAACTTCATGGCGGGAATGCGGTTCGTCGCGTTCATAGCTCCTCCGAGTAGGGTCGTTGCAGTCGATGCTGCAGGATGCGTACCTTCGGCTACTGAGACGGAACCCCCGGAGAATCGGAGTGATGAGCCGGGTGGGTTACGTAGGACACTGTTCGTCCGGTGGACAGTTTGAGGTGTCGCTGACGGAGTTCAGTTCCGATAACGATCGCGTGGCAGGGGAGCCGGCGTGCAGTCCGTAACGGCCTTGAGCTCACGTTCCAGGGGCGTGAGGTCCAGCGTACCGTGGGCTGGGATTCGAGTGGTAAGGAGGTACTGATTCCCGAACTGAAGTACAGTGGAGAACCTCGTGCGGACCTCGGCGCTCAGGCAAGAAGCGTAATTCTGTGCGGCGACTATAATCCAGGCGACGCCAGGGTCGGAAGCCACCCGCGACGCTTCGTCACAAGAGGCGACCCGCATCTTCCGGCCGGTGTAGAAGTCGAGCTCCGTGGAAAAATCCACCGGGCCGCCATAGGGGTGTCCGCCTTCGACGAAGAGGACCAAGTCGGTGCACTCGCCATAGCTCTGTATGAACGCATTAAATTTTCGGAGGGCCGGATATGCTTCTGGAGCGAAGGGAATCGGGGAGCTGATCAACACGGCCGGAACGATCAGCGCGAAGGCGATGATTCCGGCGTGGAGACGCGCGAGGCCGCGCTCGGCCCACGGTAAAGCGAGCTGAGCGAGAAGCAGAGCAATGAACGGGATCGTCGGCAAAAAGTAGTAATCATACTTGAAACGAAGGGGCGACACCGCGAGAACGAAGAAACCCGCGGCTAAGACCGGGATCAGGCCGGCGTCGGAACGCCACAGCCGACGCCGATAGTACACAATCGCTGCCGGAATGAGTGCCACGCTCCAAGGCAGAAAGTCGCGTCCTCGGGCGATGTAGCGGAAGAACATCAAGAGGTCGCGCGGCTTCGCGCCGCCGCGACCGCCCACGGCCGTACCGAGAAGCTGGCGTTCCCAGTAGTCGCGCACTGTCGACCAGCCACCGAAGTAAGCGGTCAGGCTCCAGATGAGCGTGAACGGAATTGCCGCCGCGAGACCGATGATCAATGCGTGGCGGAGGCCGGTGCGCCAGCGGCCGTGTGCGGCCTCGTAGAGAAAGGCGACTGGTAGAATCAGCATTGCTACCGGCGTTTTCACGATCATGCCGATGCCTGCCGCGACGCCTGCCCGGAAGATCCATCCCTTCCGCCACAGACCGAAAGAAAGCAGGATAAAGAAGGTCATCGGAACATCGAGATGAAAGCTGGCGCCGCCTCTGATGAAGCCGGGAACAAAGAGAAGAATCAATGCTGCGACCAGGCCCAGCGCTTCTCCCCCGAGGAGGGTGCCAAGCCAGGCGGTCATCAGGATCGCTCCGACTCCGAAAAGGGCCGGCAGCACCCGCGCTGACCAGGCACCCGGCCCGAGAAGCCGTTGAATGTGTCCGTTCACATAGAACATCGTGAAGGGGTGGTCGTTGAAGAACTTCGAACCCTGGCCTGCGCTCAGCCCTGCCCCGATGGGCAGGAGCGGAGTCGCCGATCCGCCGTGGGTCGCCGCCATCGATACCGTTGCGTGAAGCGCGGAGTCGTTTGCCGGAAGCGACGTCTGATACGACTTGCCGAGATACACCGTAAGCGCTAGGCATGCGAGCGCAATCCAGGCCAGGTTTCTCATGTTCTTCCTCTCTAGGTCGTTTGGTCCAGAAGCTCGGCAATGTCCGCTACGCGAACCTTCTTTCCCAGCTGCTTCTGTTTCAGGCTGTCCTCGAACATCGTCATACAGAACGGGCAAGACGAGGCCACGATGCCCGCGTTGGTATCGAGGGCCTGCTCGGTGCGGACCGTATTGATTCGTTTTCCGATCCGCTCTTCCATCCACATGCGACCGCCACCGGCGCCGCAGCACATCGCTTCTTCATGGTGCTGCTTCATCTCAACGACCCGCAGGAAGGGAAGAGAGCCGAGCACTTTGCGCGGAGCCTCGTAAATGCCGTTCCACCGGCCGAGGTAGCAACTGTCGTGAATGGTGACCGTCTCGGCGATCTCCTTCGAGGGCTTGAGTTTGCCTTCGCGGATCAGTTCGGCCAGGTACTCGGTGTGATGGTGCACTTCGAACTTTCCGCCGAGCTCGGGGTAGTCGTTCTTCAGTGTGTTGAAGCAGTGGGGACACGGAGTGACGATACGGGTGACTCCGTTGCGGTTGAGCATCGAGATGTTATCGCGGGCGAGTGTCTGAAAGAGGAGCTCGTTGCCTGCGCGTCGAGCGGAGTCGCCGGTGCAACGCTCCTCGGAACCCAGGACCGCAAACTTCACTCCGGCCTTCTTTAAGAGGCTGGCGAAGGATTTCAGGACCTTCTTGTAGCGTTCGTCGTAGGCGCCGGCACAGCCTGCCCAGATCACGACCTCGGCCTTCGGTTCCTGTTCGACGGTCTTCGCGCCGACTTCTTCCGCCCATTTTCCCCGTTGTGTGGGGTCGATAGGCCATGGGCTCCCGTATGTTTCCAGATTGCGGAAGACCGACTGAAGCTCCTTGGGAAACTTGCCTTCCATCATGACCTGGTTCCGGCGGATCTCGAAGATCTTGTCAGTATGTTCGATGTAAACCGGACAGGCCGTTTCGCAGGACCGGCACGTCGTACAAGACCAGATCACATCCTCGGTGACGTCGCGGTTCATGATGGGGCCGACGGACTCGTCATTCCCGGAAAGGATCGGGCCTTTGTTCTGAAGCAGGTTCTCCTTGAGGTCGAGAATCAGCATCTTGGGGGTGAGGGGCTTGAGCGTGTTGTGTGCGGGACACACGTCCTGGCAACGGCCGCACTCGGTGCACGCGAAGAAGTCGAGGGAGTCCTTCCAGCTCAATTCGTTGATGCGCGACGCTCCGACCTTCTCGACATCAGCGTGCTCAAGGTTGAG
>CAYOWB010000080.1:0-1983 GCA_964407515.1 uncultured Bacteriovoracaceae bacterium | reverse complement strand
ATTCGGAACGGCGGCGAGCATATGCAGGTGTTTGGAGTTGGGAATGTAAACTAGGAATCCGAATACCAACAGAAGATGAGCCCACTTGAACACGGTGGCCAGTCCGGCGGTCGCGGCCGCGTTCAGGTCCAGTACGGAGATCAACCGGGCGACGGGCGCTGAGATCGGCATCGCGTGCCGATACCATGGGTCATGAGCCAGGATCGTGAATGCGTTGTTGAACAGCAGGGTGATCATCAGCGCCGCAATGAGCAGAAGAATCCGGTTGGCGTCCGTGGATTTGCCCAGGCCTTCGGGACGGATCACGAACCGCCGATAGGCCGCGCCCGCTACCGCGACAAGGACGGCGGCACAAGACACGTCCTGAATCCAGGTGAGGATGCTGTAGGGGACTTCACCGATGAACTCGAAGGAAGCGCTCCGGTGGATCGTGACGGCGAACTGTTCGAGAGTCTCGATCAGCAATACGGCGAAGCCCCAGAAGATCACGAAGTGAATCAGCCCGGGACCGGCTTTGCGGAGCACGGTTCTTTGGCTCATCAAATCGACCAGGGTCCGCCACAGGCGTGCGGGAACCGCCTCCACCTTGCGCGCTTGACCCTTGGACTTGCGCACAAGACGGACGAGTGTCCAGACGCGATAGCCGGCCAAAGAGAAAGCGGCGATCGCCACGATCAAAAACGGTACTGTTTCCCAACTCATTCGGTGTGATCCTTCAGCTTCCTGATTTCCTGCGTGAGCAACGGCACGAGGGCGAAGAGATCACCGACGATGCCGTAGTCCGCGAACTGGAAAATAGGGGCCTCCGGATCCACATTGATGGCGACAATCGTTCTCGATCCACGCATGCCGGCGGCGTGCTGAATTGATCCACTGACGCCGATCGCGAAATAAAGCTCCGGTGACACGGTTCTCCCAGTTTGCCCGACTTGATCCGAATGGGGACGCATGCCTGCGTCCACCGCGGCCCGGGTTGCCCCGATAGCTGCGCCCATCGTATCTGCCAGTTCCTCCAGAAGACCGAAATTCTCGGCGCTTTTCAAGCTCCGTCCGCCGGTAACCACGATTGTGGCGTCGGCGAGATCGGGGCGGCTCGATGAGCGTGATTGGGGTGCCTCTGTCGTGAGGACTTGAACGGGATCGATCTCGCCAGAACTCGCGTGATGGAATACCTGTGTGACGGAAACGGAGTCGCTTTGAGCCGTTCGGCTTAAGCCGCTGGGCCTTACCGTGACGAACCAGGGATGTGGCCCCAGGAATTCCACTTCGGCGTACTGTTTTCCTCCGAGGAGAGCACGCCATGCAGTGATGTTTCCGTCCGAATGAAGCCTGAATTCGGTGCAGTCGCTGGCGTAGGCGCGATCCAGGCGAGCGGCCATGCGGCCCAGCAGGTCGCGCGCAAAGGGAGAGTGCGCGGCCAAGACCAGTTCGGGCTTCAGTTCGTCGAGAAGGGCCAGGAGGTCTGAAGTGGCGCTCTCGCGCGATTTGAAGACGTGCACCGGACCCAAATCTTGAGGAAGCTCTGCTTCTCCGAAGAGGACGGCGTGAGCCACGGGGCCCGCGGCGCGAAGCGCATCGAGCGAGGATTTCTTGAGCTTTCCGGATTGCGGTTCGAGAACGACGAGAATGCCAGCCATTTCAGACTACCTTTGCCTCGGTGTGGAGAAGGCGGACAAGCTCCTGAGCCTGGGCGGCGGGATCTCCCGAAAGTTTCCGGACGGCTTGCCGTGTCGCTGCCGGTTTGACGGCGCGGTAGCGGATTCGACGATCACTCTCACTGACGCCAAGCTCGGCGGCGGTGCGTACGATGATTTCCTTCTTGCGCGCCTTCATGATGTTCGGAAGTGTCGCGTAGCGCAGCTCATTGAGGCCCTTTTGAACCCCGACCACGGCGGGAAGGGGTGTCTCCACGGTTTCCATCCAGCCCCCGCCGGCTTCTCGCCGGCACTTGAGGCTTGTCGCCCCATACTCGATCGCGAGGAT